>CAZEHT010000083.1:0-17809 GCA_964511995.1 uncultured Mycobacterium sp. | reverse complement strand
GGTGGTGCGCACATGGACAACTGCGTTGGTGGCGTTGCTCGTAGTGGCCGGAATGTCGGCGTGTTCCCGTTCCGAACCCCCCGACAAGCTGTTGATCTACAACGCCCAGCACGAATCGCTGACCAAAGAATGGATCGAGGCCTTCAAAAAAGAGACCGGAGTCGAGGTCGAATACCGGCAGGGCGGAGACACCGAGCTGGGTAATCAACTGATCGCCGAAGGTTCCGCCTCACCGGCGGACGTGTTCCTCACCGAGAACTCCCCCGCGATGGCCGCCGTCGAACGTGCCGGGCTCTTCGCCGACGTCGACTCCGATACCGTGGCGCAGGTTCCGGCCCAGTACCGCCCGGCGTCTGGCAAGTGGACCGGAGTGGCGGCCCGCACCACCGTCTTCGTCTACAACAAGGAGAAATTGCCGGCCGACCGGCTGCCGGGATCGATCATGGATTTGCAGCTGCCCGAGTGGAATGGCCGCTGGGCCGCACCGCCCGCCAAAGCCGATTTCCAGGCGATCGTCGCAGCGATGCTGCAGCTGACGGGTGAGCCCGCCACCGCCGAGTGGCTCGCGGCCATGAATGCAAACGCGGTGACCTTCCAGGACAACATCGCCACCCTCAACGCGGTCAACGGCGGACAGGTCGACGGCGGGGTGATCTACCACTATTACTGGTTCCGCGACCAGTCCAAGGCCAAGGAAATCAGCGGCAATACCGAGTTGCACTACTTTCGCAACCAGGATCCGGGCGCCTTCGTCAGCGTGTCCGGCGCCGGGGTGCTGGCGTCGAGCAAGAAACAGGACCTGGCCCAGCGGTTTCTGAGATTCGTCACGTCCACGACCGGCCAGCAGGTGCTGGAGAAGGGAACCTCGTTCGAGTACCCGGTGGCCAGTGGGGTGCCCGCCAACCCCGCTCTGGTGCCGCTCGCCGAGCTGCACGCGCCCAACGTCGATCCCTCGACGCTCGATTCCAAGAAGGTGTCCGATCTGATGACGCAGGCGGGGCTGCTGTAGGTGAGCGCGCCGACGCAGTTGCGGGCTGCCACCGGCCGGCGCCCGGGGCCGCTGGTGTCGGCGTTGGTGGCGATCACCGTGGCGGGGGCGCTCGTCCCGCTCGGGTACGTGGTGTGGGCCGCGATCGCCACCGGCCCCGCGCAGGCCTACCGACTGCTGGTCCGGCCGAGGGTCGGTGAGCTTCTTGCCAATACGACCGCGCTGGTGGTGCTGACGGTCCCGTTGTGTGTCGTGCTCGGCGTGGCGCTCGCCTGGCTCGTCGAGCGCACGGATCTGCCCGCAAGGCGTTGGTGGCGGGCGGTTTTCGTGCTGCCGCTGGCCGTTCCCGCGTTCGTGAACAGCTATGCGTGGACCAGCGTGGTACCCGGCTTGCACGGTCTGGTCGCCGCCGTGCTGGTGACGACGCTGTCGTACTTTCCGTTCGTGTACCTGCCGGTGCTGGCGACGCTGCGCCGCCTCGATCCCGCGATCGAGGAATCGGCCCGCGCGCTCGGATCGGATTCGACCGGTGTGTTCTTCCGGGTGGTGGTGCCGCAGCTGCGCCTTGCCGTTCTCGGCGGCGCGCTGCTGATCGGTGTCCATCTGCTCGCCGAGTACGGTGCGTTCGCGATGCTGCGATTCGACACCTTCACCACCGCGATCTTCCAGCAGTTCCAGGCCACGTTCGACGGTGCGGCCGGCAGCACGCTGGCCGCGGTGCTCGTGGTGTGCTGCCTGCTGCTGTTGCTGCTCGAGGCCCGGCTGCGCGGAAACGCCCGGTATGCCCGCGTGGGGTCCGGCACTGCTCGTCGCGCCACATTGATCCCGTTGGGGCGCCATGTTGTCGGGGGGACGGTCGTGCTGGCGGCGATAGCCGGGTTGGCGCTGGGTGTGCCCGCGTGGACCCTCATGCGCTGGCTGTGGATCGGCGGCGGCGACGTCTGGATCCCGATCGAGGTGGCCGGCGCTTTGTGGCAGACGATTCAGCTCGCCGCCGTTGCCGCCGTCGTGGCCACCGCGCTGGCGTTCCCGGTCGCCTGGGTCGCGGTGCGCTCCCGGGGGCCGCTGGCCCGGGCGGTGGAAGGCGTCAACTACATCACCAGTGCGCTGCCGGGAATCATCACCGCGCTGGCCATGGTCACGGTGGCGATCCGGTTCGCCCGGCCGCTGTATCAGAGCGTCGCACTCGTGCTGGCCGCTTACGTTCTGCTGTTCTTGCCGCGTGCCCTGGTCAACGTGCGCTCGGGCCTGGCCCAGGTTCCGCCCGCGCTCGAAGAACAATCACGGGCGTTGGGCGCGGCCCCGTTGGGCACTTTCACGCGCGTGACCCTGCCGCTGACCGCACCGGCCGCCGCGGCGGGGGCCGCGCTCGTCTTCGTCGCGGTGGCAACGGAACTGACCGCGACGCTGATTCTGGCTCCGACCGGCACCCGTACCTTGTCCATGCGGTTCTGGTCGTTGAGCAGCGAGCTCGACTATGCCGCCGCAGCACCCTACGCGACGATTCTGGTGCTGCTGGCCTTCCCGATCACTATGCTGCTGTTGCGCCAGTCGACGCGCAGGTCGTCGACATGAGCGAACCGGCGCTGCAGATCCACGGGCTCAGAAAGGCATTCGGTTCCCACACCGTCCTCGGCGGCGTCGACTTGCGATTGGAAACGGGCACCGTCACCGCGGTCGTCGGTGCGTCCGGGTGCGGCAAGACCACACTGCTTCGGCTCGTCGCCGGATTCGACGTGCCCGACCGGGGGATCATCGCGATCGCCGGCCGCACCGTCGTCTCAAACCCCGCCGTGTGGACCCCGCCGCACCGCCGCAACGTCGGCTACGTGGCCCAGGACGGTGCCCTGTTCCCCCACCTCACCGTGGGACGCAACGTCGCCTACGGGTTGCACGGCACGCTACGAGGTGCGGCGCTGAAAGCGCGGGTAGAAGAACTTCTCGACCTGGTGTCCCTCGACACCGCCCTGGCCGGCCGACGCCCACAGGAACTGTCCGGCGGTCAGCAACAACGCGTGGCACTGGCGCGGGCGCTGTCGCGCCGTCCCGCCCTGATGCTGCTGGACGAACCGTTCTCCTCACTGGACACCGGATTGCGCTCGGCCACCCGCAGATCGGTAGCCGCGATGTTGGCACAGGCCAACGTCACCGCGCTGCTGGTGACCCACGACCAGGAAGAAGCGTTGTCCGTCGCGGACGAGGTCGCGGTGATGCGCGACGGCCGCTTCACCCAGATCGGTACGCCGTCGCAGGTGTACCGGTCACCGGCCGACCGGTTCACCGCCCGGTTTCTCGGCGACTGCGTGCTGCTGCCGGCGATCGTCGACACCACTTACGCCCAGTGCGCGTTGGGAACCATTCCCATACACGACAACCGCTTTCACGGCGATGCGACCGTCATGCTGCGCCCCGAACAATTGACCGCGACGGCGGTGGTGGGATCGGATGATCCCATCGGGACGGGGACCGTCGCCGCGTCGGAGTTCCTCGGCGCCGACGTCGTGCTGACCATCGCCCTCGACGGTGATCATCCACCCGTCACCGTCCGCCAGGTCAGTATCGAGCCACCCGCCGTCGGCACCAGAGTTCGGGTAGCGGTGTCGGGATCGGCCGCCGTCTTCGGGCCTGAGCCGTGAGCGATCTGATCGCTCATCTGGACGGGTTCGGGCAACGGCCCGCCCTGGTCACCGCGACGCAGCGGGTGACGTACCGGAGTCTGGCCGAGCAGGCGGCCGAGACCCGGCACGTTCTCGGTGACCGGCGCCGGCTCGTCGTGATCCCGATGCGCCGCGAACCCCCCATTGTCGCAGCCTACTTGGGGGCGCTGGCGGGGCGGCATGTGGTGATCCCGGTGCCCCCCGATAGTGACAACAGCGCCATCGTCGACGCCTACCGGCCCGACGCCACCATCGAGGCCGACGGTCGAGTCCGGGAATCCGCGCCACCAGGTCGCGGAGAACTGCACGACGACCTCGCCGCCCTCATGAGTACCTCGGGCAGCACGGGGGCCCCGAAAACGGTCCGGTTGTCCCATGACAACCTGCTCACCAATGCACGGTCGATCGCCGGCTACCTGCGAATCGACGAACGCGACAGGGCGGCAACCACTTTGCCGTTGTCCTACTGCTACGGACTGTCGGTCCTGCACACACATCTGCTACGCGGGGCGTCGCTGCTGCTGACGGATCGTTCGGTGATCGACGGCCAGTTCTGGGACCTGTTCGGCGACAACCGATGCACGTCGTTCGCCGGCGTCCCCTACACTTTCGACCTTCTGGACCGTATCGACTTCGCGCACATGCGCATACCGCATCTGCGCTATGTCACTCAGGCCGGCGGTCGGCTTGCGCCCGACCGGGTGCGCCGCTATGCCGAGCTGGGCCGGCGCCATGGCTGGGACTTCTACGTGATGTACGGCGCCACCGAGGCGACCGCCCGAATGTCCTACCTGCCACCGGATCTCGCCGCGGCTCACCCTGCGTCGATCGGCCGGCCGATCCCGGGTGGCCGGTTCACACTCGAACCGGTCGATGATTGGCCCGAAGCCGGTGTCGGGGAATTGGTCTACCACGGACCCAACGTGATGATGGGATACGCCGAAGGTCCCGAGGACCTCGTCCTGGGCAGAACCGTCGAGGATCTGCACACCGGCGATATCGCGCGATGCGGCGCCGACGGCCTCTACGAGGTGCTGGGCAGGCGGGCGCGCTTCGTCAAAATGTACGGTTTGCGCATCGATCTGCAACGCGTGCAGGACGTCTTGGCCCAACACGGCGTCCAGAACTGCTGTACCAACGACGGTGACGATCGCCTGATCGTCGCGACGAACGCGGACTCAGTGGCGGATCCCCAGGCGCTGGCCGCCGGCGCCGCGGGCATCCCGGCCTCCGCCGTCACCGTGGTCAAACTGCCTGAACTGCCCGTCCTTGCTTCGGGCAAACCCGACTACGCCGCCGTGCGGGCAGCGGCATCGGCGGCATGGGCGGGCGCAACCCAGACCGGCAACACCCATGGGGTGCGGACCATCTTCGGCGACGTACTGCATATGCCCCCCGCGCAGATTCGCGACGATGCCACCTTCGTCACGCTGGGCGGCACCTCGCTGAACTATGTCAGCGCATCGGTCCTGCTCGAGCCGCTTCTGGGCCGCATCCCGCAAGGCTGGCAGCAGTGGCCCGTGGCCCGGCTGGAGCGACTCGCCGGCGAGCGCCGTGGCCGGCCGGCACGCCGGTGGTTCGAGGCGTCGGTGGAGACCAGCGTGATGCTGCGCGCGGTCGCGATCGTTCTGATCGTCGGGTCACATGTGGGGCTTTTCGAGCTGTGGGGCGGGGCGCACATCCTGCTTGGCGTGGCAGGGTACAACTTCGCCAGATTCTGTTTGACACCGGCGGCCGCGGCCGAGCGACGGCGCCACTTGTGGACGACGATCGCCTGGATAGCGATCCCGTCGATATCGTGGGTCGCGCTGGTGCTGACGTTCACCGACGACTATCACTGGACGAATCTGTTGCTGGCCAACAAGATTCTGGGCCCGTTCGACAGCATGACCGCGGGCAGGCTGTGGTTCATCGAAGTGCTCGTCTACACGTTGATCGCGCTGGCCGTGATATGTGCGATCCCGGCGGTCGACCGCGTCGAACGCCGCCACCCGTTCGCTTTGGCGATGGTGTTCCTGGCTCTCGGCCTGGTGCTGCGCTACGACCTGCCCGGAATCGGGCTGGGCCACCAAGCGTGGTTCACGTTTCTGGCGTTCTGGTTCTTCGCGGCGGGCTGGGCAGCGGCCAAGGCAGGCGACAATCGGCAGCGGCTCGCCGTGACGGCCGTTCTGCTGGTCAGCGTGCCCGGCTACTTCGACAACCCGCTGCGGGAGGGCCTCGTGCTCTGCGGGTTGTTGCTACTGATCTGGGCGCCGGCGCTGCGCGCCCCCGATCCGCTACCGCGGGTCGCGGCGGTCCTCGCCGAGGCATCGTTATTCATCTACCTCACCCACTTTCAGGTTTATGAGCTGCTCGACGGACACCCGGTCGTGGCGCTGGCGGCGTCGCTGGTCGTCGGGATCCTCGTCGCCAAACTGGTCACGCTCGCGCGGCGGGGCTTGGGCCGCCGGCCCACGGCAACGCCCACCGAGACGCCCACCGAGACTCCCACCGCGACAACTGCTGCGGATGGAACCTCGGTGCATCGCCGCGTACCTAACCGGCGTGGCGGGCCAGCCAGTCTTTGACGCGCTGCCAGGCGTCGGCGGCCGCCACGGGATCGTAGCGCTGCCCGCTGTCGTTGAAGAAGGCGTGGTCAGCGCCGGATTCGACGACGAGTTCGTTGACCATGCCGGCCGCGTCCAAGGCTTGCTGCGCCGCGGGCCGTGTCGCGTTCACGCGCTCGTCGAGGGCGCCGTAGAACCCGAGGACCGCCGCCTGACGGGAGCCAGAGAAATCCGGATCGTCGGGTGCTGGCCCGTAGAACGGTACCGCCGCCGCGATCCGGGGCTCACCGCTGGCCAGCAGCCGCCACGTCAAGCCCCCGCCGAAGCAGAAGCCGACGACCGCGAGCTTCGCGTCGGGCACCCGGCGGCCGAGCTCGTCGAGGCCCGAGCGCACGTCCGCCAAAAGTTGGCCCGGCTCTACCTTGCCCAGGGCCGCCGTCGCCTCGGCGGGGTCGGCGAACGTCGACGTTCCGCCGTGCGATGAGAGCAAATCGATCGCGAGCGCAGAGTAGCCCGCGCCTGCCAGACGTCCTGCCACCGAGCGGACCCAGTCGTTGAGCCCCTTGTTCTCGTGGATGACCAATACGGCGCCCCGAGCAGTGCCAGCCGGCGCCCATGCGCCCTGCAACTCGCCGGACGGTCCGGCCCAGGTGATCGGCTCTGTCGGCACGGCGTCGGACATCCCGGGTGGCGGTGAGGCGGCGGCCGTGGAGGTCGTTTCAGAAGGGGTCGTTGGCGGGGACTCCGCTGCCGGGGATGTCGTCTGCTCCGCCGGCTTGCGGTCGTTCCCGCACGCGGCGATCAGCGTTGACGCGGCGGTGGCCGACAGCCCCAGCAGCGCCAGCCGCCGCATCGCTTCGCGGCGGGACAACAGCCCGTCGGCGTGATCGGTGGCGATCTCTTCGGCGATATAACGCTGTAAGTCGGTCACCTTCTCGAGTATGCCCCGCCGGCTCTGCGGCGGTGGCTGCCCGATCGAATCGGCAGGTCAACCGCAGTGAACATTTTTGTCGATTTGTTCACCGCCGCGTTGACACCTCGAATCGGAGCAGGTTCTACTGGAGGGCGTGAGTTACGACACGATCATCGAAAACGGCCGTTGGTTCGACGGCACCGGGGCTCCCTCCGCGATACGCAACATCGGTATCCGCGACGGGCATATCGCCGCGATCACGCCGCACCGCCTGGACGACGAGGGTTGCCCCCAGGTGATCGACGCATCCGGCAAGTGGGTGCTGCCCGGCATGATCGACATTCACACGCACTACGACGTAGAAGTTCTGGGCGGCCCCGAACTGGCGGAGTCGCTGCGCCACGGAGTCACCACCGTGCTGCTCGGGTCGTGTTCGCTGTCGACGATCCATGTCGGCGGTGTGGACGCGGGCGACCTGTTCGGCCGCGTGGAGGCGATTCCGCGCGAGCACGTCATCGCTACGGTCGATTCGAAGAAGACCTGGACCAGTTGCGCGGAGTACGTGGCGGCACTGGAATCCCTGCCGCTCGGGCCGAATCTCGCGGCATTCATCGGTCACTCCGACATGCGCGCAGCGACGATGGGCCTGGATCGCGCCACCCGGAAGGCGGAACGTCCCACCCGCTCCGAGCAGGCCCGGATGGAGCGGATGCTGGTGGAGGCCCTCGACGCCGGCTTCGTCGGAATGTCTTCCCAGCAACTGCTTTTCGACAAACTCGACGGTGAGACCTGCCGGTCGCGCACTCTGCCCTCGACATATGCCAAACCGCGCGAACTACGTCGGCTCAAGTCGATCCTGCGCCGCACCGGCCGTGTTCTGCAGTCCGGGCCCGACATCCAGAATCCGCTCAACCTGGTGTCGCAGCTCGCGCAGTCGGTGGGTCTTTTCCGTAACAAGCTCAAGACCAGCCTGCTGTCGGCCGCCGACATCAAGGCAAACCCCTACGCCATCAAATTGATGGGTCCGTCGGCACGGGCGGTCCGGCGGCTGGGCGGCGATTTCCGCTGGCAGCATTTGCCGGTGCCATTCGAGGTCTACGCCGACGGTATCGACTTGGTGGTGTTCGAGGAGTTCGGATCCGGTGCGGCAGCGCTTCACCTGCGCGACGAAGTGGAACGCAACGAACTGCTGCGCGACGAGGAATACCGGCGCTGGTTCCGCAAGGACTACGACAAGAAGTACGGGACACGCGTGTGGCATCGCGATTTCTTCGACGCCGAGATCGTCAGTTGCCCCGACGCATCCGTGGTCGGCAAGACATTCGGCCAGGTGGGTATCGATCGCGGAGATCTGCATCCGGTGGATGCGTTCCTCGACCTCGTTCTGGAGCATGGCCGTGCGGTGCGCTGGCGCACCACGATCTCCAATCACCGCCCCGAGGTGCTCAAGCAGTTGGCCGTCGATCCGGGCATTCAGATGGGGTTCTCCGATGCGGGAGCCCACTTGCGAAACATGGCGTTCTATAACTATGGCCTGCGTCTACTGCGACACGTCCGGGATGCCGAGCTTGCGCGCCGGCCCTTCATCAGTGCCGAGTACGCGATACACCGCATGACCGGTGAACTCGCCGACTGGTATGACATCGACGCCGGGCACCTGCGCGTCGGCGACCGCGCCGATCTGGTGGTGATCGACCCGCAGCGACTCGATGCGACACTCGACGGATACGCCGAGGAGTCCGTGGCGCAGTACGGCGGCATGAGGCGAATGGTCAACCGCAACGACGACACCGTCAGCGCTGTATTCGTCGGTGGCCGAGCGGTTTTCCTCGACGGTAAGGCCACCGAGGTGGTGGGGAGGCAGCGTACCGGCAACTTCTTGCGGGCCGGGCAGTCCGTCCCGGCGCATGCCGCCAAGGAGCCCGTCGATGTCCGCTGAACCACAGACCCGGGCCTCCGAGGCCGTGGAGGTTGTCCTGGGTATGTGGCAGGCACTGTCCGACCGAGACTGGGACGCAGTCAAGACCTACCTAGCCGAGCACTGCATCTACCTCGACGTGCCGGTGGGCCCGACCGCGGCCGCGCGCGGACCGCAGGACATCGTCAAACGCATCAAGATCGGCCTGGAACCCCTGGTGTCCTATCAGAACTTCCCCGGCCTGCTGCTCGACAACGGCGCCGACGTCATGTACGAGCACCACGAGGAATGGCTTTGGGCCACCGGTGAATCGGCGGTCCTGAAGTTCGTCAGCGTGCACCGTGTCGAGAACGGCAAGATCACCCTCTGGAAGGACTACTGGGACATGGGAGCGCTGGCCAACTTTGCTCCCCCGACCTGGCTGGCCGATTTCGCGAACGCCGACATGTCCTGGATCTTCGACGCCACCGGATTGGTCTGAGCGGGCGCGGCGGCCACTGCACCAACCTGCTGTTGGCCTGAGGCCAACCTGGTGCCGGTTTGAACCCGAGCGTGTGGCCCATGCAGGAAAATCGCGCGGATCTCCTGCACAGGCCACACGCTCGGCCGAGCTGGCGTGGCCAGCCAGTGGTCTACACGCGGCTGGGCAACGTGACCTTGCAGCTCTGCCCTATGTCGAGCGTGCGCAGCATCCGGCCCATGCCGACCCACATCGCGCACGACAGCGCCAGGTCGGCGAGTAATTCATCGGAGAACTGTTCACGGCAGCGCGCCCAGAAATCTTCGTCGTCGCGGAGTTCGGTGTGCTCGGTGCCAAACCGGTGCGCGAACTCCGCGGCGACGCGCTCCTGCTCGGTGAATCCCGGCCAGGTCCGCCACTGCGGCGCGTGCTCGTAGAGTTCTTCGTCGACACCGGCCTCGGGGCCATCGGCGTCACGAGTGTTGACGCAGACCGCACACTCGTTGTCGTGCGCGATGACGATCCGGGCAACTTCGCGTACCCGCATCGGCAGCCGGTTTTGGTTGTAGACGGCTTGGGAGAACCGGGCCATCGCCGCCCCGATATCGGGTGACTTGAGTATCCAGCCGGCTACGTCGTCGTCGGGAAAATCACCGATTCGGCTCATGGATCTCGATGGTACCGATCGCGGTGTTCGCGCTATGTCGGCCCGGTTGTCGGCACGCCGAGGGCGGCTGCGGCCTCGCCCATCCGGGAGTCGTAGGTGACAACCGTACGAAGCACCGGGCCGGCGCGCTGGGCCGCTGCGAGATGGATCGCGTCGAGCGCGCGAAGTCGGACAGGTGCCAGCATGCCCGCGTCGTCCAACAGTGACCGGGTCAGCACCACGGTGTCGATGCTTTCCAAGAGTCTTCGTGCCTGGGTGATCGCCGCCAGTCCACCGGGGGCCACCGCCCGCACGAGCTCTGTTCGTGACAGTGCGGCGGTGAACAACGAGTCGTCGGCGAACCGCCGCAGATAGTCGCTCAATGCCGCCGATTCAGCCTCGGTGACAACCAGTTTCACCAGTGCGGAGGTATCGAGATAGAGCCTCACGGGTCACCGCTCGTCGGCGCGGAGGCGATCGGGGACCGCCGAACCGCTGAACCCGTAATCGCGCGGGGAAAGCCGACGTGCGTCAGGTTGTCCGGTCCCTGCGACAACTTCGCCCGCGCTGATCAGGTTCTGCCATCCGTCGCGGGCTATCGGGACCAGTTGTGCGACGGGGCGCCCACGATCTGTGATCTCGATGGATTCTCCGGCTGCGACCCGATCCAGATAGCGGCTGGCATGTTGGCGCAGTTCGCGAACCCCTATCGATTCAGCCCGGCGGACGAGACACGCACTGCGCCGCGTAGAGCGCCTCACCCAGCTTGTCCATCAGTTCGAGCTGCGTTTCGAGGTAGTCGATATGACCTTCCTCATCCTTCATGATTTCCTCGAGAAGGTTCGCGCTCGTGCTGTCCTGCTTTTCGCGGCACATCACGATCCCCGGCTTGAGCCGGTTGACGACCTCGTACTCGATCGCCAGGTCGGCTTCGAACTGTTCGCGGAGCGTCTGGCCGATGCGCAGGGAAAACAAGCGCTGATAGTTCGGCAGACCGTCGAGCAGCAGGATGCGATCGGTGATCGTCTCCGCATGCTGCATCTCCTCGAACGACTCCTTGCGGGTGTGTTCAGCGAGTTCGGTGAAGCCCCAGTTTTCCTGCATCTTGGAGTGCAGGAAGTACTGGTTTATCGCCGTCAATTCGCTGGTGAGTTGCTCGTTGAGCAACTTCAGAACCTCTGGATCGCCTTGCATGGGATCTCCTCGTCAGCAGTCGGGCTGAATCCACGAAATCGCGCTTGACGTGGGCAGGATGTCTCACGCGTGATTTGAATCTAGTCGAGATCGAGATGGAAAGCGCGCAGAAAACATGAAGAATCGCCCTACGCCGCAAACAATTCCGGGTAGGCAAGGCTCACATATCGATGCATAGGCGATACTAACAATACCCGCTGAGTTAGGTTAGACTCCGCTAATCACGAAACTCACGAGGCCGCGCGAGGCCGGTGACGACGAGGGAGGTGGCCAGTGTTCGTTTGTCTTTGCACCGGCGCCACCAGCCAGTGCGTTGCCGCCGCCGTCGCGAAGGGCGCGTGCACGTCCAAGCAGGTGGCCCAGGCGTGCGGCGCCGGAACCGACTGCGGCCGGTGCAGGCACACCGTCCGCACGATCATCGCCTCCGAACGAGCAAAGAACGACACCGCACGGGCCAGCTGACCCTGAGCGTGCCCGGGCTGCGTCTGGCCTGGTCTGGATCGTGCCGGACCTAGCCCAGACCTAGCCCCGCCTGTTGAAGTCGGCAAGGGCGGCCGCGTTCGCCGCGCCGCCCATCAACTCGACGAAGCAAGCGTTCTCCCGGGCGCGGGCCGCCTCGATCTCCGCCAGTATCGGTGACGTCACGGTGCGCTTGACCGCCATGAGGCTCGGCAACGGCCGCGACGCAAGCACCTCGGCATGCCGACGCGCCTCGGCCAACAGATCGTCGGGCTCACACACCTTCCACACCAGACCCATCCGGTGGGCCTCCTCGGCGTCTACCCACTCCGACGACATGAGCAGCCACGCGGCGTTCTGCCTGCCGATCAGCTGCGGCAGCAGGTACGACGAGGCGGCTTCTGGCGCGACTCCCAGGCTGGTGAACGGACACTTCAGCCGCGCCGTCGCCGCCATGAAGGACAGGTCGGCGAAGCCGAGAATTGTTGTGCCGATGCCGATTCCGAGCCCATTGACCGCACAGATGAACGGCTTGGGAAACTCGGCCAGCGCGTCGATGAGTCCCATGAAGCCGTATTGGCCGGGTACGAAGTCCGGATCGGTGATACGTGCCTGCATCTCGTTCAGGTCGGTACCGGCGCTGAACGCGCGACCGGTTCCGGTGATGAGCACCACCGAGACGTCGGCATCGTCGGCGGCTTCCCGCAACGCGATCGTGGTGGCGTCGTAGAGGGCTTCGTCGAAGGCGTTGAGCGCCTCGGGCCGGTTAAGGGTGAGGGTACGGACCCGGTTCTGGTCGGCGATGATCAACGTCACGCCGGGCAAGCTTACTTCCCCGCGTCAGGCGAACGGGGACCGCAGCACGTACCGGCTGGTCGGCACGGTGTCGACGTTCTCGTTCGCGCCGAACGACGACGTGCTGGCGATCATCCGCGAAACGCGCCGGCCCAGGTCGTCGTCATCTGCGGCGCCGAAGAACGCTTTGAGGTCTGCCACGGCTTCGATCGGAAACAGTTCCTCGACGATGGCCGCCAGCGGCGGCGCATCCGGTGTCAATGCACGCACGACCTCGTTCTGGGTGTAGCCGAATGTCGCCTGCGTCTCGATGGCGACATGGGTGTGGTCGATATGCCACCTCGCGCGCCAGGTATTCGGGTCCATGTCTGGCGGGCGGCGCAGCAGTGCCACGTTGGCCAGGCCGGGAGTGCGAGATCCCGGTTCGTCGGCGCGGGCCAGGGGTACCGATTCGGTGACCAGATACGCCGAAACATCCTCGGCGTTGCGACATTGGGCGCGCAGCACCTCCAGCGCCGAGCGCACCTGATCGCCGTAGTACTGGTCGGTCCACAGGGTCACCACCGCGGCGACCGGCGGGTCGAGCGTCGTCAAAGTCATCAGCGAGGCGCGCACGTCGGCGTCCTTCACATTGACCGTCAGCCCGGGCAGACCGCTGTCGAGCAGGCGGGCGGCAACGGGCCCGCGCAACCGGGCACACCACTCGTCGTCGTCGGATGCTGCGTCGCCGGCGCGCTGCACCAGCACGATGACCTTCTCCATGCGGAGAAACCTACCGGCACAGGCGACGGCGGGGGCGGCATCCGCCCACGCCGGCGGACAGCGGGTGCGAAGAGCGCGCGATTCAGCCGATGTCGATGTGCCGGTGCCCGATCAAGTCATGAATACCCGTGGGCCCCAGTAGTTCCCGGAACGCCTTGACGGTGTAGCCCACTGCGCTGGCATCGGTGCGCGCCCGCACGGTCGCCGAGCGCGGCAACCCGAAGAGGGGTCCGATCTCACCGAAGTACTCGCCGGGACTGGCCGTGCTCACCAGTTCCTCTCCCCCGTCGGCGAGTTCGCGGACGATGTCGAACTCGCCCTCGGTGACGACATAGATGAGATCGCCCATCGTGTTCTGTTGGAACAGAACCGTATTCGCACCCAGCGTCACGGTCTCGGGTGGCCGGTCCGTCGACGCGACGTGCGGCACCAACTCGACGACCTGGTTGGCCAGCGGCAGCATCCGGCTGTCATGGGTGGCTACCACCACCACCCGGCCGTCGTCGGCGAGTTCGCGGATGAGCCGCAGGACCTCCTCGACCTGGATGAAGTCGAGGTGGGCGGTCGGTTCGTCGGCAAGGATCAATGGCGGGTCCAGTGCGATCGCCCGCGCCACCGCGACCCGTTGCTGCTGGCCGCCGCTCATGTCACCGGGGCGGTGCGATATCCGTTCCTGCAGCCCCACCCGTTCCAGCAGTTCCTCGGCACGCTGCCGGGCGGCACGGCCTTTTCTGCCGGCGGCCCGCAGCGGCACCATCACGTTTTCCAGTGCGGTGAGGCTGGGAACCAGGTTGAACGCCTGGAACACGATGCCCACCACGTCTCGGCGATACTTCGACAGGGCACCGTCGTCGAGTGCGGTCACATCGACGTCGTCGAACAGGATGCGGCCGCCGCTCGGTTTGAGGATCCCGCCCAGACAGGACAGCAGCGTGGTCTTTCCGCAGCCGCTCGGTCCGAGCAGTATCGCCAGCGACCCGGACGGCACGTCGAGGTTGAGGTGGTCGATCGGCCGGACCGCGTAACCGCCGCTGGAGTACTCGACCACCAGGTCGCGGACTTTGAGACCGCCCATGCTCACGGACCTCCGAATGCCAGAGCCGGGTCGACCGTTACCGCTCGGCGCATACCGGCGATGCTGGCGAGCAGGCCGATGACGACCGCGAGCGCCGGCAAGAGCAGGAACGCGGCGTCGGGGATGTCGACGCGCATCGGAAAAAGCGGGGAAAGCACCCGCGACAGCAGAACTCCCAGCAGGGCGGAGAACACCGCCACGAACACGGCCTGCAACGCCAGCCCACCCAGGACCGAACCCGTCGAGACACCGACGGCCTTGAATATCGCGAAGTCGCGCGTGCGTTCCATCGCCGACATGTAGATCATGGAGCCGACGATCAGGCCGGCGACCACCCAGAGCAGGACGGCCATGATCGTAATAGCGTCGACGGCTACCTTGAGCGGCCGGATCATGTCGTCGACCGCGCCTTGACGGTCCACGGATCGGTAGCCGGCGGGCAGGTGTGCCGGTTCACCTCGGACACCGATCGACGAGATGACGGGCTGCCCGCCGTAGGCGATGAGCTGCGCGCCCGCGACGGTGAGGAAGAGGTTGGGCTGCCTCGCCAGAACCGTCGAGTTGTCGACGATGCCGACGACTTCGAGCTTGCGCGAGGTGATTTCGAGTTCGTCGCCCAGACTGCGGCCCAAAGTCGACGACACCGCGACCTCGTCTGGGGTGGCCGGCGGCCGGCCGGCGGACATCACCGGCATGCCCGGCCCGTCGGTGGGCGCCCCGAACAAATTCATGGTCCGCGGCGTCCCGTTGTCGAATGCCGTGGTTCCCGCGTACACCAGCCCGGCGGCGGCCTGCACTCCCGGAAGGCGCCTGATGCTGTTCACTGAGGCAGCGGCGAAGGGCGCCGAGCCGATGAAGGGGCCCGCCGCGCCGTCCTGAATGACGAAGTAGTCGATTCCGAACGAGTTCACAGTGTTTCGGGCTTCGACGCGAAATCCGTTGGCGAGCCCCGTCAGCACCAGCGTCATCGCGAACACGAATGCGGTGCCGACGACCGCGATGAGAAACCGGCGGCGCCGCCATTGCAGATCGCGCAGGGCCGCTCTGAGCATGCCTGGAACCTAGCGCGTTGTTCACACCGGCGGTGCGGGTTGGCCAAGGTCATGCGCAGGCGAGCGTCGCCTGCGCTCGATGTCGGCCATCGGGAACCAATGCGTAGACTGCGGTCCTGTGTCTTTGACAGACAAGGACGTCGGATACCTGGCGCGGTGCGTAGAACTGGCGCGGGGGGCGTTGGAGGCCGGCGACGAGCCGTTCGGGTCGATCCTCGTCGATGTCAATGGCGCAATCCTGTTCGAGGACCGCAACCACGTCAAAGATGGCGACGCCACTCGCCACCCGGAGTTCGGCGTAGCCCGCTGGGCGGCGCAGAACGTCGCACCCGTGCGGCGCGTACGGACCACCGTCTACACCTCCGGCGAACATTGTCCGATGTGCGCCGCCGCACACGCCTGGGTGGGGCTGGGGCGCATCGTGTACGCCACTTCGGCCCGGCAACTGGCGCATTGGCGTGAGGAATGGGGTGCGCCGGCATCGCCGGTGGCCGTACTGCCCATCACCACGGTGGCGCCCCGCGTGGCCGTCGACGGACCCGCACCTCAGTTCGAAGCGGAGATGAAGTCGCTCTACGAGGCTCGGTTCAGGCCGTGACAGAGCCCGGGTGGGTGTGCCACGCGATCTGGTGGCAGGTCTACCCGCTGGGGTTCGTCGGCGCCTTTCCTGCCGAAAAGCCACCCGGCCCAAGCGAACACCGGCTGCGCAGGATCACCGAATGGCTCGACCACGTGGTGGCGTTGGGGGCGTCGGGAATCGCGCTCGGACCGGTGTTCGCCTCTGCCACCCATGGCTACGACACGGTCGACCACTATCGCATCGATCCCCGACTCGGAGACGATGCCGACTTCGACGCTCTGATCGCCCGCGCCCACGACCGCGGTCTGCGCGTGCTGCTCGACGGTGTGTTCAACCATGTCGGAACCGGTTTCGCCAAGTACGTCGCCGCGTCCGCCGGTGACGACGAAGCCGGGCGCTGGTTTCGCGGGCGTGCCGGCCGCTTCCGCACCTTCGAAGGTCACCGCGACCTGATCACCCTCAACCACGCCAACCCCGCCGTTGCCGACTACGTGGCCGACGTGATGGCGCACTGGCTGTGCCGCGGCGCCGACGGCTGGCGCCTCGACGCGGCTTACGCCGTGCCAGAGCGGTTCTGGTCCAAGGTGTTGCCCAGGGTCCGCGCCGACCATCCGGAGGCGTGGTTCGTCGCCGAGGTGATCCACGGCGACTACGCGGGCATGGTCACGGCGGCGGGGTTCGACTCGGTGACCCAGTACGAACTGTGGAAGGCGATTTGGAGCAGCCTCAACGATCGCAACTTCCACGAGTTGGACTGGGCACTGACCCGCCACAACGAGTTCCTGGAAGCCTTTGTGCCCCAGACTTTCATCGGTAACCATGACGTTACCCGGATCGCCAGCCGACTCGACGACCCGCGCCACGCGGAACACGCGCTTGTCGTGTTGATGACCACCGGCGGGGTACCCACCGTGTACGCCGGCGACGAGTTCGCCTTCCGTGGCATCAAGCAGGACCGCGCCGGAGGCGACGACGCGATCCGGCCCGAATTCCCTTCTCCCCCAATTCAGGCGGACGCGTCGGGGGCGGCCGCGTTCGCCCTGCACCAGTACCTGATCGGACTGCGGCGCCGCAATCCCTGGCTGCACACCGCGCGCACCGAACCGGTGCGGCTGGCCAACGACCGCTATGTCTACGAAACCCGTTGGCAGGATGAGGCTTTACTCGTCGCGCTCAACCTTTCCGACGATCCGCTGCCACTGGTGCTTTCCGAGCTCGGCCGCGGTCAGGCGCTGGTCGTCGCGGGCACCGGGGCGCCACCGCCGCAGGTCGTCGGTGAGGTCGCGGCGGCCCCACACGGCTGGCTCATCCTCGATCCGCGGTGAGCAGCGTGATCGTCTCCGAATCCTCCTCGCCCGCATAGAAGGTGTCGAGAACCTTGACGAACTCGCGGTTGTTGTCGGTGGCGCGGGCGAACAGCGTCATACTGCTGCGCAGCTTCAGGTAGTCGGGGAAGCCGAAGACGTCCTGAATCGAGCGGCCCGTGATCGCGGCCACCACCTTGCTGCATTCCCGCAGCCTCGCCGACAGCAGGTCGTGGGCGAGATACGCCCGCGCTTCGGCCAGACCGGATATGCCGTACTGGCGCGCGGTCGGGCTGCGGCCCAGTTCGGCGAGTTGCGGGAACACGAACCACATCCAGTGGGTGCGTTTGCGGCCCGCGCGCAACTCGGCCAGCGCGGTGTCATACACCCGGCGCTGGGCATCGACGAAGCGCTGGAGATCGAATTCGTCGGCCATGTCCTCACCGTCGCACAGCGCGGG
>CAZEHT010000082.1:0-17877 GCA_964511995.1 uncultured Mycobacterium sp. | reverse complement strand
CAGCTCCACGGCGTGGATCACCGTGCCCGCTGGGATGTTCCGCAACGGCAGGTTGTTGCCCGGCTTGATGTCGGCATTGGGGCCCGACTCAACCTTGTCGCCCTGGGCTAGACCGCGCGGCGCGACGATGTAGCGCTTCTCGCCGTCAAGGAAATGGAGGAGTGCAATGTTTGCGGTCCGGTTGGGGTCGTACTCGATTTGCGCGACCCGGGCGTTGACGCCGTCCTTGTCGTTGCGACGGAAGTCGATCACACGGAAGGCACGCTTGTGCCCGCCGCCTTTGTGCCGGGTGGTGATGCGGCCGTGCGCGTTGCGGCCACCCTTGCCATGCAGTGGGCGGACCAGGGATTTCTCCGGATGGTCGCGTGTGATCTCGGCGAAGTCGGACACGCTGGCACCGCGGCGACCGGGTGTCGTCGGCTTGTACTTGCGAATTCCCATGTCTCTAGGTCTCTTTCAGTCCCGTAACCCGGCCGTCAGGCGCGGGCTCCGAACAGATCGATCGGCTTGCTGCCGGGGGCCAGGGTCACGATCGCGCGCTTGACGCTCTTGCGCTTGCCGTAGCCGGACCGGGTGCGCTTGCGTTTTCCCTGCCGGTTGGCGGTATTCACCGACCCGACCTTGACCGAGAAGATCTTCTCGATCGCGATCTTGATCTGTGTCTTGTTCGAGTCCGGGTGCACCACGAAGGTGTACACGTTGCTCTCGATGAGCCCGTACGACTTCTCCGAGATAACCGGAGACAGGATGATGTCGCGGGGGTCGGTCACGGTCGCCATCAGGCCGAAACCTCCTCAGTGTTGCGCTTGGCCGACGACGCGCCGGCGATGTAGGCATCGAGGGCCTCCACCGAAAACACCACGTCGTCGGCGTTGAGCACGTCGTAGGTGTTGAGCTGGTCGGGAGAGATCACATGAACGCCGGGAAGATTGCGGACGCTGCGCTCACCGGTCTCGTCGGCACGGCCGATCACCACGAGTACCTTGCGGCGGTCCGTCAGCTCGCCCAGGAACGCCTTGGCGCTCTTGGTCGACGGGGTCTGACCGCTCACCAGCTCGGTGACGGCGTGGATGCGCTCGTTGCGCGCCCGGTCGGAAAGCGCACTGCGCAGGGCGGCGGCGATCATCTTCTTCGGGGTGCGCTGGCTGTAGTCGCGGGGCTTGGGCCCGTGCACGATGCCACCGCCGGTGAACTGGGGTGCGCGAGTCGAGCCCTGCCGGGCACGTCCGGTCCCCTTCTGCCGGTACGGCTTCTTGCCCCCGCCCGAAACCTCACCGCGAGTACGCGTCGAGTGCGTGCCCTGCCGGGCCGCCGCCAGCTGTGCCGTGACGACCTGGTGCATCAGGGCGATGTTGGGCTCGACGTCGAACAGCTCGGCAGGCAGGTCGACGCTGCCCTCCGACTTACCGCCCGGGGAGCGGACGGCAACTTTGAGATATTCGTTGGACGCCATGTCTACTTCTCACCTCGCTTGATCGCACTGCGAACCATGACGAGGCCGCCGTTGCGGCCGGGGATGGCCCCTTTGATCAACAGCACGCCGTTCTCGGCGTCCACTTTGTGCACCTTCAGGTTCTGAGTGGTGACCTTGTCGTTGCCCATGCGGCCCGACATGCGGGTGCCTTTGAAAACACGGGCCGGGGTGGCGCAGCCGCCGATCGAGCCCGGGCGGCGGTGTACCGCCTGAGCACCATGGCTGGCACCCTGACCGCGAAAGCCATGGCGCTTCATCGTGCCCGCGTAGCCCTTGCCCTTGGACGTGCCGGTCACGTCGACGTAGCTGCCGTCGGCGAAAATCTCGGCCGTCACCTGCTGGCCGACGCGGTATTCGGCGGCGGCCGCCTCGTCGTCGAGGCGCAGCTCGGCGAGATGCCGGCGGGGGTTGACGTCAATGGCGGCGTACTGGCCGGTCAGCGGCTTGTTCACCTTGCGCGGGCTGATCTCGCCGTAGGCGAGCTGCACGGCGCTGTAGCCGTCGAGTTCGGGCGTGCGGATGCGCGTCACGACGTTGGGCCCGGCCTTGACTACCGTGACCGGGACGACCTTGTTGTTCTCGTCGAACACCTGGGTCATGCCCAGCTTCGTGCCCAGAATTCCTTTGCGTGCCATGGTCGCTCGATCTCCTACTGGATGTTGACGTCGACGCTGGCCGGCAAGTCGATGCGCATCAGGGCGTCGACCGTCTTCGGGGTCGGGTCGAGGATGTCGATGAGCCGCTTGTGCGTACGCATCTCGAAATGCTCCCGCGAATCCTTGTACTTGTGGGGGGAGCGGATGACGCAGTACACGTTCTTTTCGGTCGGCAGCGGCACCGGGCCAACCACGCTGGCCCCGGTTCGGGTAACCGTCTCGACGATCTTGCGCGCAGAGGCGTCGATCGCCTCGTGGTCGTAGGCCTTGAGCCTGATGCGGATCTTTTGTCCCGCCACGCTTCTCCTACCTCACTACTAATGGACCCATCCGGGGCCGGTTGCCTCCCACACGCCTGGACCAACCTGGCCGCGTGGGCAATTCCGCCGCTCTTTACCTGTCTGTGGTTCACCGGTCCGCCTGGTCGGGCATTGGCACCCCACGCAGTTCGACCACACCGGAGTTCCGGCGCGATCGAGGACGGGACCGACGCGCCCGTGTGGGCGCAAGTCGCATGCCCTCCGCCGGCAGTGCCGCAAAAGACACCGACCCGGCTCAGGGCAACCCGAATAGTATGCCCCAGATCGGGGCGTCCGCCAAATCCCGCTCAGCGGTCGACGGTCGCCCAGAACGAGCACTGGTGGTCGCGCTCGAAGGTGCTCGCCACCCGGCTGCCGCCGGCGTCGAACACCATCCGCGGCCCGTCGGTGACATGGCCGTTGAGCTGCGGCCAGACCGGCACTCCCGGATAGCCCGGAACTCCCGTCGCGACGAACTGCGTCCAGTATCCGATCATCTGGTCACTGAGCCTGCGCTGCGCCGGGTCCAATGCCGGCGCGCCGCCTATATCGAACAGGTAGCGCAGGTCCAGGGAGTGACTGGCGCCGACCGCGAACGGGACGCGCCGCAGCGGCTCCGGGGCGGGTGCGGCGCGGTCGGCGAACTCGTAGGCGTACACCGGCGCTCCCCCGGCGAGCCCGTCGGCAATGCGATCGGCGACACACGAGAAGAAGCCGTCCGTCACGGCGGCCGAATACGCCACCGCGGCGTCGCCGCCGAAGCGGTCGAGCGGATAGTGCGCTTCGACGGCCGGGCCGTGGCCGCCGAAGGTGCGAGCCAGCTCACGCGAGTAGTCCCCCGCTCCGGGCAGTTGACCGGTTCTCAGATACTGCAGCGCAACGAACAGCGTGAACTCGTCGCGGGTGGTCCCGATGAGAACCGGCACCTTCGCCGCGCGGCCCCCTTCGATAGCGGCGACCGCGTCGACGGGCAGCACGGGCGGCCCTACTACCGGACCCGTCAGCCTGTTATCGCCGATGTGGACGTACCACGGCGGCTCCGTGAGCCGTAATGGTGGCAACGCGCGCAGGCACGCAGCGGCGGTCGTCGCGTCCGGGCAGCCCGCGTCCGCGGCATACGCCAGGCTTTCCCGCTGGGCGGTGGCCAGATCGGCCTGCGCCTGGCACGGCCCGCTGGCGATGATCGCCGCGCGGAACAATCCGGCGGAGTCCGGGGCGACGAGGTGATCGCACACCGACATCGCACCAGCCGACTCCCCGGCGATGGTGACTTTGGCCGGATCTCCGCCGAAGCCGGCGATGTTGTCGCGCACCCAGCGCAACGCCGCCTGCTGGTCGGCCAACCCGTAGTTACCCACCTGGCCGGTTGTCGCCAGCGCAGGGTGGGCCAAGAACCCAGGGGCGCCGAGGCGGTAGTTCACGGTAACGACCACGATGTCGCCCCTGGTCACCAGCCAATGCGCGTCGTAGAGATCCGCGCTGCCGTTCGCGAAGGCACCGCCGTGGATCCACACCATCACCGGCCGGCCCGAGGCGCCTGCCGGGGACCACACGTTGACCGAGAGGCAGTCCTCACCGGTCGCGCGGCCGAAGTCGGGATCGCGCGCGGTGTCCTGCACGCACCGCGGGCCGGGTTTGCTGGCGTCGCGCATCCCTGGCCACGGCGACACCGGTCGCGGCGATTGCCAGCGGAACTCCCCGACGGGCGCCGCAGCATACGGAATGCCCTGAAAGAGCAGATATCCGGGGGCGAGCAGGCCGCGGACCACACCGGTGCGGGTGGTGACCACGCCAGTAGCGAGGCTGGCGTCGGCCTGCGGCGATGACGCGGTCCGCGGATCGTCGCCAGTACATCCGCCGGCCAATGCGGTGACCAGTATCGCGATCAGGATCGCCGCGAGACCAGGCGATCGGGACACCACGACATCCGAGAGTACTGGCAGCGCCGGTTCCCCACCGGCGGGTAAGAGCGGCCTCGTCAGCCCCGGTGCACGAACTCCGCCGCGCGGTGGGCCAGCATGACCGTCGTCGCATGCGGTCCCCGGCTGGGGATGGCGGGAAGGACGGACCCGTCGACCACCCACAGATTCTCGACGCCGCGCACCCGGCACCGGGAATCCACGACGGCATGGGCATCGCCGTCATCGCCCATCCGTACGCTGCCGCACAGGTGCTGCGACGTCGACCACCGGGCATCGCCGAGTTCGATTGCCGCGCCGGCCAGTTCTCGCACGAGTTCGGCCCCGCGGGCGAGTGCGGCGACATCGGCGGGTTCGGAGTCGTAGCGATGGTCGATCAGCGGAGGCACCGCCGGATCGGGTGACACCACGGTGATGGCGCCCCGGGCGCGCGGCGTCATGAGTGCGACACCGATATGCGGCCGTTCCGGGCGACCGGTTACGGCGCCACCGACCATCGTCACGAATCCGCCGGTGTAGGGCCTGATCTCGATACCCTCAGCGAGGCTCAAGACCACTTCCAGGACCGGCCGAGCGGGCTCGACGGCCCAGTTCGTCGCGAGCACCCATTCCGGATGGTCTGCGCAGTACGATCCGACCGGGGCCGTAAGCCGCACTGCGATGCCGGCGGCGCGCAGCACCGACTCTTCGCCGACGCCGGAAACCATCAGCAGCTGCGCGGTTCCGATCGCCCCGGCACACAGCACGACCCGGTCGGCGGTCAGTGTGGTGAGTCCGGCGGCCCCCGCGGCGTCGACTCCGACCGCCCGGTCCTTGTCGATCCGGATGCGCAGCGCTCGGGTGCCCGCCTCGACGCGCAGGTTGGGGCGGTGTGACGCGGGCTCCAGAAACGCTGCGCCGGGCCCCACGCGCAGACGGTCGACGATGTTGAGCGGCACTGCACCGATTCCGGTCGGCAGGCCGGGCGTCATCCCGTCGTTGAGGTCGGGCAACCAGTCGAACCCGGCATCGGTGGCGGCCTCGACGAAGCTGGCCGTGGCTCCGACGATCTCGTGCGTGCGCCGTACCGGGATGGGACCGCGGTCCCCGTGCACGGGGTGGTCCGGAAAGTCGAGATCAGTCTCCACCGCCCGAAAATGCGGCAGAACCTGCGCCCACGACCAGCCGGGCAGGCCCCAGGCGTGGAAGTCGCCCGGCAGGCCGCGGCAGAAGTAGCCCCCGTTGACCGAGCCCGAGCCGCCGACGACGGCCCCCCGCACGATGCTCGCCGACCGCGGCGGCGTCCCGGTTAGCACGGTCCGGTAGCGGGCCACCAGCGGGCTGGCCTCCCCCACCGGCAGCGTCGTCGCGTCACGGGTCAGCTCCGCCACGCCCGGCGAACCCGGACGGGGGCCCGCTTCGACAACCGTCACCGTGCAGTCGGCGTCGGCCGAAACGCACGCTGCCAGCACCGAACCGGCGCTGCCGGCGCCGACGATCAGGACATCGCTGTGAGATTGCGCGTTCAACGCGTTGCGATCAGGTGTGGATCAACGGCTTGAGCGGGCGCAGGGTGCGTTCCCGCATCACGCCGGTCCACACCCCGGCTCCGTAGGCGAGATCGTCGAGCCGCCGCAGCACCAGGTAGGGCAGCAGACCGAGGTGTTTGGCGCCGTAGTTGGCGGAGTTGCGGCGGGTCAGCCAGTCGACGGCCCCGTCGAGGACCGCCGACGCCAGCACCACTTTCCGGCAGCGCCGGGAGGACGCCGTCGCCAGCAGAGTGATCGGCCAGTAGTGCCGGCAGATCGCCGAGGAGAGTTGCAGGGCCGCTGCCCACAGTCCGCCACCGGCGACCCGCGCGATGTCGCCGGGGTTGGTTTCGGGAGCCCCCATCGCGGCGGAGACCCGCCGCGCGGTCACCGCGATGCCCACCAGCGACGCCAGAAAACCTACCCGCGACCCGGTGGCCAACAAGGCCCAGACCGCCAGCATCGTGCGGGAGATCGTCAGCGGGGCGATCTTGTCGGGATGGCGCATCGCAAGCGGAGCCGCTGAGCCCCCATAAAAGGCCTTGCGCGCCAACCAGGCCCGCAGCCCGACCCGGTGTTCGTGACTGACCAGGGCGACGGGTTCATAACGAAGCCTGGCCCCCGATTCGACCAGCCGCCAGCACAGGTCGACGTCCTCGCCGGAGCGCATGCCCTCGTCGAATCCGCCGACGTCGTCCAGCGCCGAGCGGCGGCATGCCATCGCCGCGCTGGGCACGTAGGACACCATGCCGTACGGAATTACCGGGGCTTCGCGGTGACCGAGGTCCAACGATGAGCGGACGGATTCGTAGCGGGCGACGGCGCTGTCGGACTCGGTCAACCCGATGATGCGCGGAGCGACCAGTGCCACGGCGGGGTCGCAGAAATGGCCGAGCAGCGCCTCCAGCCAGCCGCGACAGGGAACCACGTCAGAGTCGAGGAAAACCACGAAGTCGGTGGTGACCGCAGCCAGTCCGGTGTTGCGGGCAGCCGCCGGACCCCTGCTCACCGGATGGTGCAGCACCTCGATCTCGCAGGCGCTGTCGGCGAAGTCCCCACGGTGCAGCGGCACCGAGGAACCGTCATCGACCACGACGACGCGCAGGCCGCGCAACGCCCCCGCCAGGCGCTTGACGCCCGACGGATTGTCGCGCACCGGAATGACGACGGTGACGTCGCGGTACGACGGACCGCTGGCCGGGCGGGGGTGGGCGACTGTGGCGTCCAGCAGCGTGCGCGCCAGCTGCGCGCTCACCGCGTCACGGACTTCGAGTCGCCCTTCGGCCATCATCGTCCGTGCCGCCGGCGCAAGTCTGAGGAGTCTGGTCGGTGAGCCGCCGAGCAGAGCCGCGCCGTCGCCGAGCACACGTACCCGCCGATCCACTTGAACGGCGAAGCCATTCGGCAGCCGAGGCTGCGTCACCGCAGCATCCCGTCGGCGCCAGGCTTCCATCGCAGGATCCGTTCCAGACAGCCCCGGACCATCTCGTCGTACAGGCGAGCGCCGTCACCGGCGCTGGCAGTGGTCGGATCCCCCAGCACTCCCACCTCACTTACGGCGGCTACTCCCCCAACGCGCATGCTGGGCATCAACTCGGCCAGCTGCGCGGAATTGCCTGCGCGCAATTCCCCGGTCAGAACATCACACGGCTGAAGATGAAGCAACACGGAGGTTTCGGTGTGTCCCGCGTGGGCATCGCCTTCCCCGACTGCGCACGGGCACCAGCCCACGTCGCGTCCTTCGTAGCGCAGCCGGGCCGCCGCGGACGCCAGGGACCCGACGTTTCCGCCGTGCCCGTTGACGAATACCAGCCTGTTTGCCCAGTTCATCGCCGACCTGCCGAACTCCACCAGCAGGTGTCTCAGCGCCTCCGAACCGATGGAGATGGTGCCGGCGAAGCCCTCGTGTTCGCCGCTGGCACCGTAGGCGATGGGCGGGGCCACCAGAACGGGGCCGGCGAACCGTCCAGTTAGTTCGGTGGCCACCGATTCGGATACCGCGGTGGCGATGCGGGTGTCGGTGTCCAGCGGCAGGTGGGGCCCGTGCTGCTCGGTAGAGCCCACGGGAACGACGACGAGCGGCGACACGTTGTGCAGCTGGCTCGATGTCGAGTTCCCAAGCGTCTTCCGGACGGCCACGTGCCGATCGTAGGCCCGATGCCGACGGCCGCGTGACATCGCGGTCCGCGATCAGATTCCGAGCGTGCGGGTGAAGCCGGCCGGAACCAGGACGTCGCCGGGTCCCAGATCATGGATCGACGACTTGCCCAGGCCCATAAGCGCGGAGTCGATGCCCCCGCGCAGGATGTCGAGGACGTTCTCCACCCCGGCCTGGCCGTGAGCGGCCAGGCCCCACAGGTAGGCGCGGCCGATCATCACGGCGCGCGCGCCCAGCGCGACGGCCTTGACGACGTCGCTGCCACGACGGATGCCCCCGTCGAGCAAGACCTCGACCTGGCCCCCGACCGCCTCGGCGACCGCCGGTAGGCACCGAATCGATGCCGGCGTGCCGTCGAGGTTGTTGCCGCCGTGATTGGACACCGAGATCGCCGACACCCCGGCGTCGACGGCGCGCTTGGCATCGTCGACCCGCACGATGCCCTTCAGCATGAACGGACCGCCCCATTCCTGACGCAGCCAGGCGATGTCCTCCCACGTGGGCGGCGGCGTGCCCATCCACTCCCCGTAGGCCTGGAAGAAGGTCGGCCCCTTCTCGCCGCGCCGGCCCTGGTTGGGTACCCGCAAATCCGGCGGCCGCAAGTGCTTGCCGAAGCTCCACAGCCAGCGCGGCTTGGTGACCGCCTCAGGCGACATTCGCAGCATGGTGCGCAGGTTCATCTTCTCGGGGATCTTGGGACTGCCCCAGTCGCGGCCGTGGGAGAAGCTCCAGTCGGTGGTGGCGATCATCCCGACCGCGCCGGCGTCCTTGGCGCGCTGCACCCGTTCGGCGATCGCGCCGCGGCCGCCCAGCCAGTAGATCTGGAAGAAGATCTTGTCGTTGACCGCGGTGACCTCTTCGATCGGCTTACTGGCGAACGAGGACAGGCCCATCGCCGTCCCGCGTGCGGCGGCCGCCCGGGCCACCGCCACCTCGCCTTCGGGGTCGACCGCCTGCACACCGGTGGGCGAAATCATCACCGGCATCGAGATGTCTTGCCCGAGCACCGACGTCGCCATGTCCCGCTTGTCGCTGACCCCGACCACGTGCGGCGCGAAGCCCAGCTCGGAGAACGACTCCACGTTGTCCGAGATCGTCAGGCCCTTCTCACTGGCGGAGATCAGCGACGAGTAGACCGACTTGGGCAGCCGCTTCTTGGCACGCTGCTGGGCGATCGCGACGGTTTCGAACCAGATATCTCGGGCCATAGGCGATCACACGGGGCTTTCGTTGCAGAACTTGCGGGGAGGAGCGGCGAGGCCGAGCATCACCGGCGACCGGCGGGCGCCCGAACGTGAATGGTCAACCGCGGGCCTGGGCACTTCACGCGTGCCAGCCAGGGCCGCCTCGCCGTACCCCTGCACGCACTCGGGATCCGGACCGTCCAGCGGCAGTCCGGTGAAGAACTTCGCCGCCATGCATCCGCCGCGGCAGCCGTCGAAGTGCGCGCACTTGGCGCACGCGCCCGCCGCCTGCGGCTCACGGAGATCCCGGAACAGCGGCGCGCTCTTCCACACACTGTCGAAACCGCCGTCCCGCAGGATGTTCCCGGCGAGGAAGTTGTCATGGATGGCGAACGGGCAGGCGTAGACGTCGCCGACGGGGTCGATCAGGCATACGATGCGCCCGGCTCCGCACAGGTTGAGTCCGGCGAGCGCGCCGGGCGCGCCCAGGCCGGACAGGTGGAAGAACGAGTCACCGGTCAGGACCCGTTCGCCGTGCTCCACCAGCCACTCGTAGAGCTGTATCTGCTGGGCCGGTGTCGGGTGCAGGTCGTCCCAGACATCGGCGCCGCGGCCCGACGGCCGCAGCCGCGTGATGCGCAGCGTCGCACCGAAGCGGTCGGCAAGCGCCTTGAACTCGTCGAGCTGGCCGACGTTGTGCCGGGTGACCACCACCGAGATCTTGGCGTCGCCGAACCCGGCATCGCACAGGTTCTCCAGCGCACGCAGCGCCATCGCGAACGACCCCGTACCCCGGACGGCGTCGTTGACCTCCGCGGTCGCGCCGTCCAGCGAGATCTGCACGTCGACGTAGTCACTGGCGGCGAGTTTGGCCGCCACCGCCGCAGTGATGCGGACACCGTTTGTGGAGAACTTGACCCCGACGTGGTGGGCGGTGGCGTAATCGACGAGCTCCCAGAAATCGGGACGTACGGTGGGCTCCCCTCCGCCGATGTTGACGTAGAACACCTGCATGCGTTCGAGCTCGTCGATGATGTCCATGCATTGCCGGGTCGACAGTTCGCGCGGATCGCGCCGGCCCGACGACGACAGGCAGTGCACACACGCCAGGTTGCACGCGTACGTCAGTTCCCAGGTCAGGCAGATCGGCGCATCCAGACCGCGCTCGAACTGATCGACGAGCCTCCGAACGGGCAGCGCGGTCGTCATCGATGTGCGTCTTTCTCCCGCGGGACGAGCATCTTGGACCCTGCCAGCACTTCCAGTGCCCGCAAATACGGACCCTGCCCGGCGTCGTCGATTCCCGCCGCGCGGCAGGCGGATCGAACGTCGTCGTGGTCCCCCAGCGTAGACACCAGCGCCAGGATGGTCCGGTTCTTCAAAAACGACAGCTTTCGGGTACCGAAGTGGTACAGCAGTGCGCCGAACGGCTCGGGGCGCACCGCCACCTGTGGGTGCAGCCGCCAGCCGCGCTCGGGGTCGAACGCCGCGGCAGACTCCCGCGATCCTCCGCGAGGCGCCGCCGGCGCACCCATCACGGTCAGTACACCCCGCACATGCCGTCGATGGACACTTCTTCGACGAGCGATTCCGACACCAGGTCGGTTTCGGAGCCGAGCTGCTGATCGTTTTCCATGATGGTCCTTCCGTCGTGTAAGACTCGACACAGCGGGCCTGCTGGGACAACAATATGGCATTGAGTGCCGAATCGGAAGCCGAAGACCGAAGTTCGCCAGGAGCACCCGGCACGGACAGGAGGATGTCCCGAGATGGACGAGCCGCGGGTGGGCCGGCGCCGCTCCACCACACGCAGCCATATCGCCGACGCGGCGATCCAACTCTTCGCGGCGCGCGGGTTCGACGCCGTCAGCGTCGACGACGTCGCGGCGGCCGCGGGCATTTCCCGCCGGACCCTCTTTCGCTACTACGCGTCGAAGAACGCGATCCTGTGGGGCGAGTTCGACGCTCACCTGGATCATCTCGGCGATCTGCTGCACGGCAGCGACCCCACGACGCCGTTGGCCGTTGCGCTGCGAGCAGCGCTGCTGGAGTTCAACACATTCGGACAGCTGGAGGCGGTCCGGCACCGCGAACGTATGCGGATCATCCTCGAGACAGCCGAGCTGCAGGCATATTCGATGACGATGTACGCCGGCTGGCGCGACGTCATCGCCCAGTTCGTCGCAACGCGGTGGGGGGTGAAGACGACCGATCTCGGTCCCCAGACGATCGCCTGGATGATGCTGGGCGCGGCGCTTTCGGCGTACGAGCATTGGCTCGCCGACGGATCGGTCTCGCTGCGCGGCGCGCTCGACGCGGCGTTCGACGTCGTCGAATCGGGGCTCGCCGATTACACCGGAGCCGGGTCGTGAGCGAGTCGCCGGACCGACAGTAGGTCAGCCCAGGACGCTGGAAATCGGTGCGGCCGAGGCGATCTTGGACCGCACCTTCATCACCTTGCCGGGCATTCCCGCTCCGACGACCCCGGCGAGCAGGCCGTCTCGCTCGTAGTAGGCCAGGAACTTGCGGCCGTCGTCCTCGACGATGTGGACGACGTCGTCGGCTTCGGGCTCGCCCAGGCATTGCAGTTTGACGTCGTACTGGTCGCTCCAGAAATAGGGAACGACGACCGCTTCGGGAGGTTCCTGGCCGAGTAGGGCCGGCACCAGGACCCGGGCCTGCTCGGCCACGTTGCTCCAATGCTCGACGCGGGCCTGGTGCCCCGTGGCGTCGCGCCACGAAGCGACATCGCCGAGCGCCCATACGTGCTCGGCGCTGGCGCGGCCGACGTTGTCGCAAACCACCCCGCCGTCGCCGGGAGCGAGCTCGATACCGCTGGCGGCGAGCCAATCGGTGGCCGGGCGAGATCCGATTCCGACCACCACCAGCTCGGCGGCGAGTTCGGAGCCATCGCTGAGCACCACCGACTCGACGTGCTGCGCGCCGCGGACCTCTGCGACGCCCACTCCGGTGCGCACGTCGACGCCTTCGGCGCGATGCATCCTGGTGACCAGTGCACCGATCTGCGTTCCGAGCACTGAGGCCAGCGGCTCGGGCTGGGGTTCGACCATCACCACGTCGACGCCCAGCGCACGCAGGCTTGCCGCCACCTCACATCCGATGAATCCAGCCCCGACGACCACCGCGCGCCGGGCGCTGTCGGCGCGCTGCCGCAGCGACTGACTTTCGTCATAGGACCGCAGCACATGAATGCCGTCCAGGTCGGGAAACGACGGGATGCGCCTGGGTACCAGACCGGTGGCGAGGACGAGTTCGTCGTAGGTCAGCACGGTCCCGTCGGCCCGTGTCACCGTACGGGCGGCGGTGTCCAGCGCGGTGGCGGCCGAACCCAGCATCAGGGCGATGTCGTTCTCGTCGTAGAACTCGCGGGGCTTGAGCGTGACGGACGCGATGTCGGGGTCATCGGCGCGCAGCGCCTCCTTCGACAGCGGCGGGCGGTCATAGGGCAGATGCACCTCGTCGCTGACGATGACCACCTCGCCGGCGTGTCCGGCCCGGCGTAGCTGTTCGGCCGTGCGGGAGGCGGCAAGGCCGCCGCCCACGATCACGACTCTTGCTTGTCCCTCTGTTTGTCGCTCGCGGCTTTCCTGTCCCACGGCCTACGTTCTTACACGATCCCCGCCCCGAACGGGGCCTACCGGTCCCCGCCTCGGGCACCGCCCGATCGGCTCACCCACGCAATCGCGCGGTCGATGAGGTGGCACACCAGGACGGCCTTTCCGGCTTTCCGCTGGGCTCGTTGAAGACGACTATCGGAATGGACACTCCAATTGCCGCGATCTCCGCAGGCATGCAATGAACATTGCATCACGGCCGTTCGGCGCAACGAATCGCCACCTATGCTGCAATGAATAAACATTGATTGCGCCAAGCGCCAAAAATACAATGGATTCACAGTCAAACGAGGCCTCAACGGCGACCAGAACCGGGATTGCCCTGAGCGCGGCCACCCGGTAGCAATCCAGCCGGTGGCGGATCGAGTAAATGCTGCACAAAGGAGATGTACGCGTGACAATGATGGACACTGTGACGATCGGAGCGTCGACCGGATTTGTGACGCCGGCTTCCCGCGCGGAGGCCGTCATAGCGTTGGAGGATCGTCGCACCGCCCACAACTACTCGCCCTTGCCCGTCGTGGCGACCTCCGCGCAAGGCGCCTGGATCACCGACATCGACGGGCGGCGGTACCTGGACTGCCTGGCGGCCTATTCCGCGGTGAACTTCGGTCACCGCCACCCACTAATCACCGCCACCGCGCACGCTCAGCTCGACGCAGTGACCCTGGTCAGCCGGGCCTTCCACACCGACAAATTGGGACCGTTCTGCGCGGCGCTGGCCGACCTGTGTGGCAAAGACATGGTGCTGCCGATGAACACCGGAGCCGAAGCGGTCGAGAGCGGCATCAAGGTGGCACGCAAGTGGGGCACCGACGTCAAGGGCGTGCCCGCCGGCGAATCCAACATCGTCGTGGCGAAGAACAACTTCCACGGCCGGACCACCACCATCATCAGCTTCTCCGACGACGAGGCGGCCCGCCGCGGCTTCGGGCCATACACTCCCGGATTCCGCGCGGCGCCGTTCGGCGACGCCGACGCGCTGGCGTCGGCGATCGACGACAACACCGTCGCCGTACTCCTGGAACCGATCCAGGGTGAGGCGGGCATCATCATGCCCCCCGACGACTTCCTGCCCCGTGTGCGGACGCTGTGCACCCAGCACAACGTGCTGATGATCGCCGACGAGATCCAGTCCGGCCTGGCCCGCACCGGGTACACCTTCGCCACCCAACACTGGGGCGTGGTGCCGGACATGTATCTGCTGGGCAAAGCACTCGGTGGTGGCGTGGTGCCGCTCTCGGCGGTGGTGGCCGACGCCGGCATCCTGGGCGTGCTGCACCCCGGCGAACACGGCTCGACGTTCGGCGGTAACCCCCTGGCGGCCGCGATCGGCACGACGGTCGTGGAGATGCTCGCCAGTGGCGAGTTCCAGCGCCGGTCGGCCGAACTCGGGGCACGATTGCACGCCGGGCTCCGCGGGCTGATCGGGCATGGCGTACTCGCGGTCCGCGGCATCGGGCTGTGGGCCGGCGTCGACATCGACCCCGCACTGGGATCGGGGAAACACCTCAGCATGTTGCTGGCCGAGCGGGGCGTGCTGGTGAAGGACACCCAGGGGTCCACCCTGCGGTTCGCCCCGCCTCTGGTCATCGCGGCCCACGAGATCGACTGGGCCATCGAGCAGTTCGTCTCGGCACTGGCCGCGGCACAGGGCCCACTTCGTTAGTCGGTCGGCACAGATGGATTCGGAGGCGCCAATCGGCGCGGCGGCGGGCACAGTTTTCTTCTCGCACATCGGACTGGATGCGGTGTCGACGGCTGGTGACGAGGTCAAGAATCCGCAGCGAACGATGTTCATCGTGGTGTCGACGGCGTGATCATCCTCCGCCGGCGCGAACCCAACCTGGCCCGCGGTTTCAAGGTGCCCGGCTATCCGGCCACCCCGGTGCTGTCGGTGCTGGCGTGTGCCTACATCCTGTTCAGCCTGCACTGGACGACCTGGATCGCCTTCAGTTTGTGAGTCTCCGTCGCCCTGATCTTCTATCTGGAGTGGGGTCGCAAGCACAGTGCACTCAACGACGGCGGCGACGGGATCATCGGCGGCAGCATTGCGGGCGTCGACGATGGCGACGTCTACCCGCCCGAGGATGTGCCGTGACGGTCGTCGTCGGCTATCTCGCCGGCAAGTGCGGCCCGGCGCCGCTGCACCTGGGATTGGAGTTGGCGCGGGCTCGTCGGACGACTGGGCCGCGCTCACCGCCGACCGCAATCTGGCAATGCGTGTCATCAGCATCGCCATCCGGGCCGCACCATGTTTCCCCCGCAGATCGGTCCGCACGCCGAAGACACGTTGCTGGAGGCGTGGGCCGAGGAATTGCGCCGGATGCTGGCCAACCTCCGGGTCGGAGGGCGTTGTCACCGGTGAGGTCGCGTTACTGGTGGTCACCGGAAACGGCGGGGAACAGGCGCTTGATTCCGTCGAGTGGGAGGACGGCGAACTGCTGGTGCTCGGCACCACCAGCCACCGCAGCATCAAGAGCGTCTTCCCTGGGCCCCACGGCGCCAAGATCATTCGCTACAGCCCGGTCCCCATACTTGTGACTTCGGCTGACGGACAGGCCAGGGAATCTCGGGAAGGCTTAGATCAGTACTTCATCGAGCCGCGGTCGACGGCGATCTGGGAACCCGAAATAGCCGCCGACGCATCGCCGGCCAGCCACGCCACCACGTCGGAAACCTCCTCGGGCCGCATGAACCCCTGAAGGCCCTTCGCTCCGGCGCGGTCGACCGGCTGGTACGGCATGGGCGAGAAGCTGTGGAGGTAACTCGGGTACTTCGAGAAGATCTCCATCATCGCCTCGCGCTCAACCATCGGAGTGTCGATCGAGTATGGGTGGATCGAATTGACCCGTATCCCGAACTCCCCCAGTTCCAGAGCAAGCGCGTTGGTGATGGCCACCAGGCCGTGTTTGGTCGCCGAGTAGTGACCGTTTCCGGGCGTGGCCTTCAGGCCTGCCGACGAGCTGACGAGGATGATCGAGCCGCCGTTGCCCGCCGCGATCATCGCCGGTACCGCGGCCCTGACGGTGCGCCAGGTACCGGACAGGTTTACATCGACGACGGTGTCCCACTGCTCTTCGGACATCTCGAACAACCGGCCCCAACTCAGCACACCGGCGTTGGCCACCAGGATGTCGAGGCGTCCGAACTGCTCGACGGCATCGGCGACGACGTGTTGCTGGCCGGCCAGTGAGCGGATGTCGACCTCGCGGGCCAGGATTTTGCGGCCCGTTGCCTCGACCAATCGCACGGTCTCAGCGAGGTCGCCGGCGGTGGCCATCGGGTAGGTGATGGTGTCGGAGATCGGACTGCAGACGTCGATGGCGACGATATCGGCGCCCTCCGTCGCCAATCGCACCGCGTGCGCGCGGCCCTGGCCGCGCGCCGCACCGGTCACAAACGCCACGCGGCCCTCGAGCGAACCTAAGGCCATCGACCGTCCTCTCCCAACTGCGCGAACCTGCACGCCGTCGCGCAGCAGGAACCAGGCTAGCAGCCCAATTAGAACGTGTTCTAATGCTCGGACGGCGACGGCCCGGCCAGAAGCTTCCGGGAAAAGCTACGACGTTTGTCGTGATGCGCCCTCGCTACAGATCGGTGATCACCTGCGATCACGTGCGTGCGCTTGGCCAGATATTCCGCCCTGGTGCTGAGGCCTTGGGCACGTCACGCTTCCGATTCGGCGATGCGCTCTGCGGCCGACGGATGCGGCGGCGCGGCCTGTAGGTGGACGGCCCCGGGACCACTTCCGACACCTGCCGACGCACCACCGGCTTGGACCAGATGTTGGGTGAGCGCCACGCTCGCGTCTCACGACAAGACGCAGAGGGCCCCCATTTCCGAGGGAAATGGGGGCCTTTGCGTCTGCTCGCGCAGGGAGCCTACTTGATGATCTTGGTAACCCGGCCGGCGCCGACGGTGCGGCCGCCCTCGCGGATGGCGAAGCGCAGGCCCTCGTCCATGGCGACGGGCTGGATCAGCTTGACAGAGATGTCGGTGTTGTCACCGGGCATCACCATCTCGGTGCCCTCCGGCAGCGTCACCACGCCGGTCACGTCGGTGGTGCGGAAGTAGAACTGCGGGCGGTAGTTGTTGAAGAACGGCGTGTGGCGGCCACCCTCGTCCTTGCTCAGGATGTAGACCTGACCCTCGAACTCGGTATGCGGGGTGGTGGTACCGGGCTTGGTCACAACCTGACCGCGCTCGACGTCTTCACGCTTGATGCCGCGCAGCAGCAGACCGACGTTGTCGCCGGCCTGGCCCTGGTCGAGCAGCTTGCGGAACATCTCCACACCGGTGACGGTGGTCTTGGTGGTGGACGGACGGATGCCCACGATCTCGACTTCCTCGTTGACGTGGATGATGCCGCGCTCCACACGACCGGTGACCACGGTGCCGCGGCCGGTGATGGTGAACACGTCCTCGACCGGCATCAGGAACGGCTTATCGGTCTCGCGTACCGGATCGGGGATCGACTCGTCGACCGCGTCCATCAGCTCCTCAACGGACTTGACCCACTCGGGATCACCCTCGAGGGCCTTCAATGCCGACACCTTGACCACCGGGGCATCCTCGTCGAAGTCCTGGGCGGCCAGCAGCTCGCGGACCTCCATCTCGACGAGCTCGATGAGTTCCTCGTCATCGACCGCGTCGGCCTTGTTCAGCGCAACCAGGATGTAGGGCACGCCCACCTGGCGGGCCAGCAGCACGTGCTCGCGAGTCTGCGGCATCGGGCCGTCCGTGGCGGCGACCACCAGGATCGCGCCGTCCATCTGGGCGGCTCCGGTGATCATGTTCTTGATGTAGTCGGCGTGGCCGGGGGCGTCCACGTGGGCGTAGTGACGCTTCTCCGTCTGGTACTCCACATGGGAGATGTTGATGGTGATACCGCGCTGACGCTCCTCTGGCGCATTGTCGATCTGGTCGAATGCGCGCGACTCGTTCAATGTCGGGAACTTGTCATGCAGAACCTTGGTGATAGCCGCGGTCAGCGTGGTCTTGCCGTGGTCAACGTGACCGATGGTCCCGATGTTGACGTGCG
>CAZEHT010000081.1:0-18256 GCA_964511995.1 uncultured Mycobacterium sp. | reverse complement strand
GGAAGGACGACGAAGGGCCGGACCAGATGCCGTGACAGCTACGGCGGACCTAGACCCCCCATACGCCAGCCCCCTCGGCGACGACGCACCACGCACGACTCATGACTTGACACGACCTACAGCCAGCTAGCGCGACCGCTACCCGGCGAGCGGATTGGCGCCGTTGAGCAGTACCCACACCGCGATGCCGGCGCCGACGCCCAGCAGCAACGCCACGAACGACCCGATGAACGGCCGCCGCGACCAGCCCCGGCCGGCGTCGAAGCCGTATTTGCCGGGGCCGACGAGGACGATGGCAGCTGCCACCACGATCAGGGTCAGCACGAATTCATGGCCATCGGGCAGGAAGAACGGGAATAGATGGGGATCGTCCTGGGCCGAGATTCCCGCGAGCAGGCCGTTGATCAGGTATGCGAGCGCAACGGCCGCAGCCAGCGGGGTGAACAGGCCGAGTACCAGCAGGACGCCGGCGGCGATCTCGGTGCCCGCCGCCACATAACTGAGGATGTTCGCGTGCTGGTAGCCCAGTCCGGCAAGAGTTTCGCCGAAACCGCCCAGGCCCGGCCCGCCCCACCAGCCGAACAGCTTCTGCAGGCCGTGCGCGATGAGTAGGGTGCCAAAGCCGACCCGCAGGAGCAGCAGACCCAGGTCCTGAGTGCCGCGACGCCCGTCTGAACGCACCTTGCTGTCGTTTTCGGCGTCGATCTCCGCGGGCTTGGCGGACGGGATCAGGTCACCCTGCGGGCGTACGTAGGGCAGCGGCTCGGGGCCGTCGAGCGCGCTCAGACCGGCGCTGGGCGGGGCGTCGGTTCGGTAGGAGGGAATCTTGGTGGTCTCGAAGTCGCCGGAATAGTTAGCCGACGGCAGGTCGTCTTCGGGGTCAACCAGGTTTGGCGAGCCAGGCCGCGGATTCGGCGCCCCAGGAGAGGCCCCTTCCGGCCGCTGCCAACGTGGGTCGTGCGATGGACTGGTCACGATTGTCAGCGTAGGTGCAAAAGCCCAGGATCCGGGGATTTGAACGTCCCTTTCGAACACAAATATCGCCCGCCGCGGACGCACCTGGCGCGTGTGGCGGAACACCTGGGTTACGTGGGTAACCTGGGCTGCATGCTCAAACGCCCCGCCGGCAGCGCACTGGCGGCGACCGCAGCCATCGTGCTGGTCGCCGTGTCCGCGCTGTCGGCGGGCTGCGCGCGTTTCGACGACGCCCTGTCGCAGCCCTTTACCACCGAGCCCGAGCGGCGTCCGCCGCCGACCACCACCACGCCGGCCCCTCCCCTGCCACCCAAGCCGTTTCCCAAAGCCTGCCCGGCACCCGGTGTCATGCAAGGCTGCCTGGAAAGCACCAGCGGCCTGATCATGGGCATCGACGGGAAGTCCGCACTGGTCGCCGAGCGGCAGACCGGAGCCGTCAAGGAGGTGGCGATCAACGCCGAGCCGAAGGTCAAGACCGTCATCCCGGTCGATGGCGCCGGCGACGGAGGGCTGCTGGACATCGTGTTGTCACCGACGTATCAGCAGGACCGGTTGATGTACGCCTACATCAGTACGGCCACCGACAACCGGGTGGTTCGTATCGCCGACGGCGACGTGCCCAAGGACATCCTGACGGGCATACCCAAGGGGGCCACCGGCAACACCGGGTCACTGATCTTCACCAGCCCCACCACCCTGGTAGTTCAGACGGGCGACGCGGGTAATCCCGCGCTGGCCGCCGATCCCGGCTCGCTGGCCGGCAAAGTGCTGCGGATCGAGCAGCCGACGACGGTCGGCCAGGCACCGCTGACCACCGCCCTGAGCGGGATGGGAGCCGGCGGCGCGACGTGCATCGACCCGTCCGACGGCTCGCTCTACATCACCGACCGCACGCCGACCGCCGACCGGCTGCAGCGAATAACCAAAGACTCCAACACTTCGACGGTGTGGACGTGGCCGGACAAACCGGGGGTGGCCGGTTGCGCGGCGATGGACGGCGCGATCCTGGTCAACCTGGTCAACACCAAGCAGACGGTGGCTGTCCGGCTGGCGCCGGCGACGGGCGCGGTCACGGGCGATCCGGAGGTGGTCCGCAGAGACCAGCACGGGCATGCCTGGGCGCTCAAGCTGTCGCCGGACGGAAACGTCTGGGGTGCGACGGTCAACAGGACGGCCGGCGATCCCGACAAGCTCGACGATGTGGTCTTCCCACTGTTCCCGCAGGGCGGATTTCCCCGCAACGACGCCGACGTGACGTAGTCGCAACTCTCGAGTCGGTTGTGAACGGCGTTCCTGCGCAAAGGTTTTCGGTGGTCGCTCAATGCGTCCCCCTCCTCACGGAAGCCACTTCAGCCGCAGCACTACCTACCTCCGGATTAGCTGACATGGTGCCCGCTGCCGAGGAGGAGCCCGCGTCCGTCACGGTTGGACCGCACACGCTGGCCAACTGCCTCGCGCTAACCATGAACGCCAGGCGACCTTGGCAAACTCACGGCCTGGCGTTGGGGACGATCCCGAATGTTTTTGGCGGCAGGTAAGGTCACGGGGCTGATGGACGCAACCCGTGGCGGTCCGCGGTACTTACCGTTGATGCCGCACCCGGTGGAGTTGCTGCGCGATTATCTGGCAAGCTGCCCCGCGAGGAGACGACCCGAGGCACCGTTGCTCTGCTCCGTGGCGCTCACGCCGATTCACTTCAACCGCCTGGCCGCCGAATGCTCCACGCCGAAACCTGAACCAGCGACGACGCCCACGCAGCCGCCTACGGTGACTGGCCACACCAATACGACCGCCACCGAGCCCATACCGTAGTCGGCGGCCTCACACCACCATCGAACGCCTGCACGTTCACAACTTCCCAGGGTCCTACACCAGCTGGTCACGGTTGCTAGGCCGTCGGTGATCTAGCCCTGGCCGCAGGAGGCCAACACGAGCTCGCGCACCCGCGCCGCGTCCGCCTGACCCCTCGTCGCCTTCATCACCGCGCCGACGATCGCGCCGGCGGCCGCGAGCTTGCCGCCCCGGATCTTCTCGGCCACATCGGGATTGGCGGCCAGGGCGTCACGAACCGCCGATTCGATCAGCGCGTCGTCGCGTACCAGCGCCAGACCGCGCGCGGTCATCACCGCCTCGGGGTCGCCCTCCCCGGCCAACACTCCCTCGATCACCTGGCGGGCCAGCTTGTTCGACAACTTGCCGTCGTCGACGAGCGCGACCACGGCCGCCACCTGAGCCGGGGTGATGGGCAGCCGGTCGAGTTCGATCCCTGCCTCATTGGCCTTCTGCACCAGGAAGTTGCCCCACCAGGCGCGCGCGGCCTCGCTCGATGCGCCCTCGGCGACGGTCGCCGCGACGAGGTCGACGGCCCCGGCGTTGACGAGATCGCGCATCACCTCGTCGGAGATTCCCCAATCGTGCTGAATTCGCTTGCGCGCCAACCACGGCAGTTCCGGGATGGTGGCACGCAGCTCGTCGACGAATTCGCGGCTGGGCGCGACCGGCTCCAGGTCGGGTTCGGGGAAATACCGATAATCCTCGGCGGTTTCCTTGGTGCGGCCGGGGCTGGTGTAGCCGTCCTCGTGAAAGTGCCGGGTCTCCTGCGTGACCTTGCCGCCCGCCCCCAGGACCGCCGCCTGGCGGCGCATCTCGTAGCGCACGGCCACCTCGACGCTCTTGAGCGAGTTGACGTTCTTGGTCTCCGTCCGGGTGCCGAAGTCCTTGGCTCCCTTGGGTTTCAGCGACACATTGGCATCGCAGCGCATCGAGCCCTGGTCCATCCTGACATCGGAAACGCCCAGCGCGCGCAACAGGTCCCGCAATGCGGTGACATAGGCGCGAGCGATCTGCGGCGCGTGTTCGCCGGCGCCGACGATCGGTTTGGTGACGATCTCGATCAGCGGAACCCCCGCGCGGTTGTAGTCCAGCAGCGACTCGGTGGCGCCTTCGATGCGGCCCGTGTCGGAACCGATGTGCAGTGACTTGCCGGTGTCCTCCTCCATGTGGGCCCGTTCGATCTCGACCCTCCAGGTGGTGACGTCACCGGGCGGGGCTTCGAGAGGAACGTCAAGGGGGACGCCAAGGGGGACATCGAGATGGCCGTTCGTGGCGATGGGTTCGTCGTACTGGCTGATCTGGTAGTTCTTCGGCATGTCCGGATAGAAGTAGTTCTTCCGGGCGAACCGGCACCACGTTGCGATTTCGCAGTTCAGGGCCAGCCCGATCCGGATCGCCGAGGCGACCGCGGTGGCGTTGAGCACCGGCAGCGAGCCCGGTAAGCCGAGGCAGACCGGGCACACCTGGGTGTTCGGTTCCGCGCCGAAGGCTGTGGAGCACCCACAGAACATCTTGGTCACGGTGGACAGCTCGACGTGCACCTCCAGGCCCAGCACTGGGTCGTACCTGGCGACGACGTCGTCGTAATCGAGCAACTCGGCACCGGCGGCAACAGTCATTGGCCAATCCTATTGGCGGGCCGATCCGCATCGCCCAGGTGCTGCCCGTTCACACCGCGTTCGGCAGCGCACCGCGGGCGCTCTCATAGGCGGCACCGACCCGGTAGAGCCGATCGTCGGCCAGCGCAGGCGCCATGATCTGCAACCCCACCGGAAGGCCGTCGTCGGTTGAAAGACCCGAAGGCACCGACATGCCGCAATGACCGGCCAGATTCAGCGGAAGGGTGCACAGGTCGAAGAGGTACATCGCCAACGGATCGTCGACCTTCTCCCCCAGCCTGAACGCCGTGGTCGGCGTGGTCGGCGTGACCAGCACGTCGACGGACCGGTAGGCCCGGTTGAGATCGCCGGCGATCAGGGTTCGCACCTTCTGCGCCTGGTTGTAGTACGCGTCGTAATAGCCCGCCGACAGTGCATAGGTGCCGATCATGATGCGGCGCTTGACTTCGGGGCCGAAGCCAGCGGCACGGGTCAGTGCCATCACCTCTTCGGCGCTGCGGCTCCCGTCGTCGCCGACCCGCAACCCGTAGCGCATCGCGTCGAAACGGGCCAGATTGCTCGACACCTCCGAGGGCAGAATCAGGTAATAAGCGGCCATCGAGTAGTCGATGTGCGGGCAGTCGACCTCAGCGACATCCGCACCCAGTGCACGCAATTGCTCGACGGCGCCGTTGAACGACTCCAGCACTCCGGCCTGATAGCCCTCGCCGCGATGCAGCTGCGACACCACGCCGACACGTACGCCCGTCAAGTCGCCTGCCGCACCGGCCCTCGCTGCTCCGACCACGTCGGGTACGGCGGCCTCAACGGAGGTCGAGTCGCGGGGATCGTGACCGGCGATCACCTGATGCAGCAAGGCCGTGTCGAGCACCGTGCGCGCGCAGGGGCCGCCCTGGTCCAGCGACGACGCACACGCGATCAGCCCGTAGCGCGACACAGTGCCATAGGTGGGCTTGACGCCGACCGTCGCGGTCAGCGCCGCGGGCTGGCGGATCGAGCCGCCGGTGTCGCTGCCGATCGCCAGGGGTGCCTGGAAAGCCGCGAGGGCCGCAGCGCTGCCGCCGCCGGAGCCACCCGGCACCCGCTCGGTGTCCCACGGGTTGCGGGTCGGCCCGAACGCGGAATTCTCCGTCGACGAACCCATCGCGAATTCGTCCATGTTCGTCTTCCCCAGAATCGGGATGCCCGCGGCCCGGAGGCGCTCGGTCACCGTGGCGTCGTAGGGAGACATCCAGCCTTCGAGGATCTTCGATGCGCAGGTGGTGGGCATGGCGGTTGTGGTGAACACGTCCTTGAGCGCCAGCGGCACCCCGGCAAGCGGCGATGCCAGCTCATCGCGGGCGGCCACCTGCCGATCGACTTCGGCGGCGGCAGCCAGCGCCTCCTCGGTCGCGACGTGCAGGAATGCGTGGTAGTCGTCATCGGTGGCGGCGATGCGGTCCAGGCACGCCTGCGTGATCTCGGTCGACGACAGCTCTCCCCCGGCGATCGCAGCGGCCATCTGCGCGGCGTTGAGCCGCAGGACTTCGGGCGGACCCGACACCCCGGACGGCCCCGACGGCACGGAGGAACTCATCGGCTCTCCCCCAGGATCTGCGGGACCGCGAATCGTCCCGCTTCGGCCCTGGGCGCGCCGGAAAGCACCTGCCGCTGAGTCAGGCTCGGCACCGTGACGTCCGGACGGACCACGTTGACGTCCTTGAGCGGGTTGCCGGTCGGCTCGACGTCGGTGACGTCCACCGCCTGAACCCGGCTGACGTGTTCGAGGATCGCGTCGAGCTGACCCGCGAAACCGTTCAGCTCGTCGTCGGTCAGCGCGAGGCGGGCCAGGCGGGCCAGGTGGGCGACGTCGTCCGGGGAGATTTGCGACACGAGCTACAAGCCTAGTGGGGCCGGCGACGGCCTTGACGACCAGCCGCAAGCGGTATTTGGCGGCGTGGGGAGCCGTCTATCGGGCCGGTGCCCGAGACGCGCCGGAATGCCGAGCGCAGCGTGCTATGAAACAGTGTGACGCGTGCGTTCGTATCTGCTGCGGGTTCAGCTGGACGATCGACCGGGCAGCCTCGGGTCCCTGGCCGTGGCCCTCGGTTCGGTAGGCGCCGACATCTTGTCCCTCGACGTCGTCGAGCGCACCTCCGGTTATGCGGTCGACGACCTGGTCGTCGACCTGCCTCCCGGGGCCATGCCGGACATGCTGATCACCGCCGCCGAAGGTCTCACCGGCGTACGGGTCGAGTCCATCCGGCCGCACACCGGGCTGCTGGAGGCGCACCGCGAACTGGAGCTGATCGATCACATCGCGGCCGCAGCGGGCCGGGACGCCAAACTCCGGGTGCTGGCTGACGAGGCGCCACGCGTGTTGCGGGTGGGGTGGTGCACCGTGGTGCGGCTCACCGAGTCCGGATTACAGCCCGTGGCGAGCAGTCCGAGCGCTCCGGAGACGCCCGCGTCGGATGCCCCCTGGATGCCGATTCACCGCGCCCGGGCACTCGAACCCGACGCGGAGTGGATTCCTCGGGTGTGGCGCGACATGGACACTACACTGGCGGCGGCGCCGCTGGGAGACGTGCATACCGCGGTGATGCTGGGACGCCCCGGCGGTCCTGGCTTCCGGCCTTCGGAGGTGGCACGGCTGGGCTACCTGGCTGGGATCGTGGCGACTATTCTGCGCTGACCGCGCCGGGCCCGCGCTCAAGCAATGCCGTGAACCCCTGCTCGTCGAGCACCGCAACGCCGAGTTCGATCGCTTTGTCGTACTTCGAACCGGGCGCGTCGCCGGCCACCACGTAGTCGGTTTTCTTCGACACCGACCCGGCGGCCTTGCCTCCCCGCGCGGTGATCGCCTCCTTGGCGCCGTCTCGGGAGAACCCGGTCAACGACCCGGTGACCACGACGGTCAGCCCGTCGAGCGTGCGCGGGATCCCCGCGTCGCGTTCGTCGGCCATCCGGACACCGGCGGCGCGCCACTTGTCGACGATCGCGCGATGCCAGTCCACGGTGAACCAGTCCGACACCGCCGCGGCGATAGCGGATCCCACTCCTTCCACCGCGGCGAGTTGCTCCTCGGCGGCCGACGCGATCGCCTCCAGGCTGCCGAATTCCGTCGCCAGGGCGCGCGCCGCGGTCGGTCCGACATGGCGGATCGACAGCGCCACCAAGACCCTCCACAGCGGCTGCTCCTTGGCCTTGGCGAGATTGACCAACAAGCGTTTTCCGTTCGCCGACAACTCGGCGGCCTTGGTGGTGAACAGGTCGGTGCGCAGCAAGTCGGCAGCCGTGAGCGTGAAAATGTCGCCCTCGTCCGCGATGACCCCGGCCTGCAGCAGCGCGACCGCGGCTTCGTAACCCAGGCCTTCGATGTCGAACGCCCCGCGTCCGGCCATGTGAAAGACGCGTTCCCGCAACTGCGCCGGGCACGACCTCGCGTTGGGGCAGCGGATGTCGGCGTCGCCCTCCTTCTCCGGCGCCAAAGGTGTGCCGCATTCGGGACATGTCGTGGGCATGACGAATTCGCGTTCGCTGCCGTCGCGAAGATCCACCACCGGGCCCAGTACCTCGGGAATGACATCGCCGGCCTTGCGGATGACCACGGTGTCGCCGATGAGGACGCCCTTGCGTTTGACCTCCGACCCGTTGTGCAGGGTCGCGAGCCCGACCGTGGATCCCGCGACCTTCACCGGTTCCATGTAGGCGAAAGGGGTCACGCGCCCCGTGCGACCCACGTTTACCCGGATGTCGAGCAGTTTGGTCTGCGCCTCCTCAGGGGGGTACTTGTACGCGACGGCCCAGCGCGGAGCGCGCGATGTCGCGCCCAGCCGCCTCTGCAGCGCCGTCTCATCGACCTTGACCACCACACCGTCGATCTCGTGATCGACATCGTGGCGGTGCTCACCCCAGTAGCCGATGCGGTCCTCGACCGCCGCCAGGCCGCGCACGAGGGCGGTGTGTTCGGAAACCGGCAGCCCCCAGGCCTTCAAAGCCAGGTACGCGTCGTGCAGCGTGGCCGGGCTGAATCCCTCGGTGTGGCCGAGACCGTGGCAGATCATCCGCAACCGGCGCCGTGCCGTGACCGCCGGGTTCTTCTGGCGCAGTGAGCCCGCCGCACTGTTGCGTGGATTGGCGAAAGGCGGTTTGCCTTCCTCCACCAGGCCGGCATTGAGCGCTGCGAAATCGGCCACCCGGAAGAAGACCTCGCCGCGGACTTCGAGCACGGCCGGCACCGGATACTCCGCGCTGGCGTCGAGCCGGTGCGGGATGTCGTCGATGGTGCGGGCGTTGAGCGTCACGTCCTCTCCGGTGCGACCGTCGCCGCGGGTGGCCGCGCGCTCCAGGCGCCCTTCGCGGTACACCAACGCCAGCGCGACTCCATCGATCTTGAGCTCGCACAGGAAGTGAGCGTCGTCGGCGCTGTGCTCCCGCAGCTCGGCCCGAACCCGGGCCGTCCACGCCGTCAGCTCATCGGCATTGAACACGTTGTCCAGGCTGAGCATTCGCTCCAGGTGCTCGGCCGGCGTGAAATCGGTCGCAAAACCCGCACCGCCGACCAGCTGGGTCGGCGAATCGGGGGTGCGCAACTCGGGGTGACGTTCTTCGAGGGCAGCCAGCTGCGCCAGGAGCCCGTCGAACTCCCCGTCGGAGATGATCGGCGCATCCCGCACGTAATAGCGGAACTGATGGTCCCGGACTTCGTCGGCCAGCTCCTGCCACCGCCGCCGCAGGTCCGCGTCGGCGGGAGCGGCTTCGACGCGGTCGGCGTCCGGGTCGGCTGGGCTCACTCTGGTGAGGCTATCGAAGGGCACCGACACCGCGGCGCCGCGGTCTAGGCTGGCGGCGATGCCCCACCCGATCATGTTCAGTGACGACGATCCCGGACTGCCGGAATTGCGCGGGCTCGCGCTGGGATTTCCCGAGTCGTTCGAAAAAGTGTCCTGGGGCAGGCCGGTGTTCTGTGCGCCGAAGATGTTCGCGATGTACGGCGGCAGCAGCAAGGAATCGGGATCCCAGGTGTCCTACCCGCACTCCCTAATCGTCAAAGTCGACGACAGTGAACGCGTTGCGCTGCAGCAGGATTCGCGGTTCTTCTTCCCGGCCTACATGGGTCCGTTCGGCTGGCTGGGGCTGGACTTCACCGCCGCCGAAGTCGAGTGGGACGAAGTCGCCGAACTGCTCGACGCGTCCTTTCGCCTGATCGCGGCGAAGCGGTTGATCCGCCTGCTCGACCAGCCGTGATCCTGCACCGGATCCGCGCGGACGGTGAGCTTCCGCCGGCGCCGCGAAACCGGGGTTCAGATCGCGTCCGGATCCTGTGCCAACCCGTCGGCGACTCGCTGGCACAGCTCGACGGCCCGGCGCGCCCACTCCGGTGAAGCCCCGGCCAGACCGCACGCCGGGGTGATGCCGATGCGTTCGGCAAGCATGCGCCGCGGGAAACCCAGCCGGTCGGTGACCCGTGCCGCCGCGGCGGCCGATTCCTCCACCGCGGGGCGGTTCAGCGGCGCGACGGCCGGCACCACACCGAGCAGCACGGTGCGCCCGGATTCCAGAAACGCGCCGATCCCGTCGAGGTCCTGGGCGCGCAGCGCCGCGACGTCGACCGAGACCGCGTCGACGGCGCTGCGCTGCAACACTTTCCACGGCACCTCCCACCCGCAGCAGTGCACCGCGATCTGCCCGGCGCGGGCCGCGCACGTGTCGAGCAGGTCGATCGCCGTTGCGTCGTCGACCGGATGAACCGGTGTCACTGCCGTCACTCCGGTGAGCCTGCCGGCGAGCGCGGCCGGCAGTGCCGGCTCGTCGAACTGCACCGCCACTTCGGTGCCGAGCCGCCGTGCCACCTCCGCCGCGTGCAGGGCCATTCCCTCGGCCAGGGACGCCGTGAGGTCGCGCACCGCACCGAAGTCGGTGATGGCGCGGTGACCCCCCGAAAGTTCCAGCTCTGCCGCCAGTGTGATCGGCCCCGGTGCCTGGACCTTCACGATGCGTCCGCTCGCGCCGGCGCCGGCCTTCTCCCACGCCTCCTCAAGCGCGTCCACGTCCTCCCGCAGCAGGCTCGACGCGCGCCGGGTGACCGCGCCGGGCCGCGCGGCGATGCGGTATCCGCGTGGGACGGTGTCGAGCGCGATGTCGAGCAGCAGGGCGCCCGCCCGTCCGATCATGTCCGCGCCGACACCGCGCGCGGGCAGTTCGACCAGATGCGGCAGTGTCTGCAACTCGCCGACAACGACTTCGGCGCCGGCCGCCGCGGAGGTGCCCGGCCAGGATCCGATACCGGTCGCCCGGGCGAAAACACTCACCCGTCAACCGTATTGGATGGCGGCTAGGGTGGGACATATGGGCCACCGCCTGCGGGCTCTGGGCTGCTGCTCGATCGCTTTGGCGGCAGTCGGCTGCGCCCATCAGGTCGACGGCCGCGCGCTGCCGGCCCTGGGACCACCGCCGGCTCCTTTCGGCGCCGTCGTCGTCGAGGAACTCATGCTCGACGTGTCCCGCATGCGCGGCATCACCGGCGGCGGCACCGACCTGACCGCCATTCCCACGATGGACCGCGACTACCCGCTGGACATCGATCTGCTCGCCGACGGCATGCCTGCCGAGTGCCGGTTCATGTTCGCCGAGACCGAGACGTTCGGGACCGACACCGCCGACTTCCACAAGACCACCTATCAGTTGCCGCCGATCGGCGGCTTGATCTCCCAGGCGGTCGCGGCATACCACGACCCGGAGACAGCCCGGCACGCGTTCGACGCCCTCTCGGCAGTCGCAGGCCGGTGCGCGCGATCGCCTGTCGGGCGGGTCTACGTCGGAAAGGTCGTCACCGACGCGGACTCGCTGCGCATCCGGCCCGGCGGCCGCTGCGGCCGCGACTACCGACTGAAGTCAGTGGTGCTAGCCGAAGTCACGTTCTGCGCCTTCCCCGACTCGGTGCCGGAGCTCGTGATCACGAATCTCCTGACGAAAGCGCCCGGCTGATCGCGGTCGCGGGCCTGCTGGAGGCAACGCCGTGGAAGCCAGCTCGATGCTGCGCGCGCCCAGGGCGCGGCGCCGCCGTCACGTCAACGTCGCCATCGTGTGCGCGTATCGCGGTAGTGGGCGGCAGCACACCGGACGCTCACGGGTAGGCCAAAGCCGTAGGGTTGAGCAATGCCCACGAATACGGTCCCCGACGCCGGCATTCCGCCGACCGACGAATTGAGCAGTGCGGAAGCGACATTGACGGCACTGCAGCGGGTCGTACACTCGATCGCCGCCAGTGACCTCGGCAAGCAGACACCATGCCGAGAGTTCGATATCGCAGCTCTCACCGACCATCTGATGAACTCCATCACCACCATCGGCGGAGTTGCCGGCGCGAGGTTTCCGCCCCGGGACAGCACCGATTCGGTGGAGCGGCAGGTCGTTCTCGCGGCACGCCCGGCCCTGGATGCGTGGCGTAAGCGCGGCGTCGACGGCAGCGTTCAGCTGGGTTCGAACGAGGTACCGGCGAAGGTGATGGCCGGAATCCTGTCGATCGAATTCCTCATCCACGCCTGGGATTACGCGCAGGCCACCGGTCAGACCGTGGATCCGGCGCCAGAACTCGCCGAGTTCGTGTTCGGCCTGGCGCGCAAGATCCTCACCCCGCAGGGGCGCATCAATGCCGGGTTCGACGAACCGGTGGACGCTGCTGAGGACGCTCCGGTGTTCGACCGGCTCATCGCGTTCACCGGTCGCACGCCGAGCGACTAAATTGAAATCAAATTAAAGCTCGGCGCGCGGGCTGCACGTCGCCGGGCGAATAGCCTCCCGCTCACTTGTCACGCACCACCAGGACGGCTTTCACCTCTTCCGGGGTCCGTGCCTGGCGCAGCCGGCCGACCTCGTCGGCGTTGAGGAAAACCTGGGCGATCTGTGTCAGCAGCGCCAGGTGGTCCTTGCCCGCGCCCGCGATGCCGACCACGAATTCGGCCGGTTTGCCGTTCCAGTCGATGGGCTGCGGATACCGGACGAACGAGATTCCGGTCCTGCGGATGGCGCCCTTTGCCTCGTTGGTGCCGTGCGGGATCGCCAGGCCGTTTCCCATGTAGGTGGACACCGACTTCTCGCGTTCGTGCATGGCCTCGACGTAGGACGGGTCCACCGCGCGGGCGGCGACCAGCAGCTGACCGGCCTCGCTGATCGCGTCCTGCCGGGTGGTGGCGGTTCCGTGCAGCACGATCGAATCGAGTGCGAGAACGTCCGGCCCGGCCGCGGGGGCGGGCTCGGCGGCGGCCGGCGACGGAGCGACCGTCGCGACCGGCGCGACCGGCGCGTCAATAGGGGCAGCGGGAGCCGCCTTGGAGCCGCCCTTGCTCTGCCCGAGGAGTTCGACGATCTCGTCGTAGCGTGGGCTGTTCATGAAGTCGTCGACCGAGACGTGGATCGCCGACGGCGTCTTGAGCTTGGCTCGGTCGGTCAGATCCCGGTGGGTGACAACCAGACCGTAGGCGTCGGTGAGGTTGGATATCGCCTGGTTGACGACGGTGACGTCGCGGAAGCCCGCTGACTGGACCTTCCTGCGCAAGACCGACGCCCCCATCGCCGATGAGCCCATGCCGGCGTCGCAGGCGAATACGATGCTCGTGATCGGTCCGCCTTGGGCCGAACCTACGAGCGCCGCCGCCACACTGGACTTCTTGCCCTTGAGGGCTTCCATCTCCGCCGTAGCCGCGGCCAGATCCTGCTCGCCTTTCCCGCGATCGGTCTTCAGCAGCAGCGACGCCACGGCGAACGACACTCCGGCGGCGGCCAGCACCGACAGGGTGACGCCCAGGAAGCTGCCTTGGGCGGTTTGGGCGTAGATCGCGATGATCGATCCCGGCGCGGCGGGCGCGCGAAGCCCGGACCCGAAGAGCACGTTGACGAACACACCGGTCATGCCGCCGAGGATGGTCGCGGCAATCAGCTTGGGCTTCATCAGGACGTAGGGGAAGTAGATCTCGTGTATCCCGCCGAAGAACTGGATGATCGCCGCGCCCGGCGCCGACGCCCGTGCTGCGCCGCGGCCGAATACCGTATAAGCCAACAGGATTCCCAATCCCGGCCCGGGATTGGTCTCCAGCAGGAACAGGATCGACTTACCCGTCTCCAGTGCCTGCGTGGTTCCCAGCGGGGTCAGCACCCCGTGGTTGATGGCGTTGTTGAGGAAGAGCACCTTGGCGGGTTCGATGAAGATCGAGGTGAGCGGGAGCAGATCGTGGCCGACGAGGAAATCCACGACGCTGCCGGCGGCCGTGGTGAACCTCGAGACGATCGGCCCTACCCCGAAAAAGCCGATGATGGCCAGGATCATTCCGAGGATTCCGGCGGAGAAGTTGTCGACCAGCATTTCGAAGCCGGGCCGGATCTTGCCGGCCCACAGGCCGTCGACCTTCTTCATGGCCCAGCCGCCGAGCGGACCCATCAGCATCGCGCCCATGAACATGGGCACATCCGCACCCGCGACCACGCCCATGGTGGCGATCGCCCCGACCACCGCGCCGCGGTTGCCGTGGATCATCCGCCCGCCCATCGAGCCGATCAGGATGGGCAGCATGTAGGTGATCATCGGACCGACGATGCCGCCGCCTTCGTAGCTGCCCCAGCCGCCGATCTTGGCGACCCAGCCGTCGGGATCCCGCAGGTCGTCGAAGATCCCGGGCAACCACCCTGACTCGATGAACAGTGCGGTGATCAGGCCCCACGCGATGAACGCGCCGATGTTGGGCATGACCATGTTCGACAGGGACGTGCCCAGTTTCTGCACCCCTACCCGAGCCCCCGCCCACCGTGATACTTGCTGGGCCTCCGGCTGCGTCGTTGCAACCTCTGACACCTCAGACCTCGACTCTCTCCGGCAACGGGTGACGCCGGTCACAGGACAATCAAGTACATCCGATAAACGGGCATTACCGCAGCTAATCGGGCGAAGATGGGCGGACGATAACGTGGTTTCGTGACCGTATCGTCGCTAAGGTTTCACTAGAGTTTTCAGGAGCACACCACCGGCAATCACCGCCACAGAACCGCTCAACAGGATCGGAAGGATCACGATGAAGGCTCTGCGCTTCTACGCGCCCGAGGATGTCCGCCTGGAAGACGTGCCTGAGCCGGTGTGCGCCCCCGACGAGGTCAAACTCCGGGTCCGCAACTGTTCGACGTGCGGAACCGACGTCAAGATCTTCTACAACGGCCACCAGAATCTGACACCGCCGCGCACCATCGGACACGAGATCGCCGGGGAGATCGTCGAGGTCGGAGCCGACGTAAACGAGGTCGACGGCACCGATTGGCAGGTCGGCGACCGCGTCCAGGTGATCGCCGCGGTGCCGTGCGGCGACTGCCACGAATGCCGCAAGGGGTGGATGGCGGTGTGCCAGAACCAGACGTCGATGGGCTACCAGTACGACGGCGGATTTGCCGAATACATGATCGTGCCCCGGCAGGTTCTCAAAGTCGACGGCCTCAACCGCATTCCGGACAACGTGGGTTACGACGAGGCTTCGGCCGCCGAGCCGTTCGCGTGCGCGATCAACGCCCAGGAACTACTCGGTATCGAAGACGGCGACACCGTGGTGGTGTTCGGCGCCGGGCCGATCGGCTGCATGCACATCCGGATCGCGCGCGGCGTCCATCGGTGCGGGCCGGTCTACCTTGTCGACGTCAACGCTGAACGGCTGAAGATGTCCGCGGACGCGGTGACACCGGACGAGACCATCAACGGCGCCGAGGTGGACGCCGTTGCACGGGTGATGGAGTTGACCGGTGGCCGCGGCGCCGACGTCGTGATCACCGCCACGGCGGCAAATGTCGCGCAGGAACAGGCGATCTCGATGGCCGCCCGCAACGGCAGGATCTCCTTCTTCGGCGGCCTGCCCAAGACGAACCCGACGATCACCTGCGATTCGAATCTGGTGCACTACCGTCAGCTGCACATCCACGGCGCCAACGGGTCCGCTCCGGAACACAACAAGCGCGCGCTGCAGTACATCTCCACCGGCCAGGTTCCGGTGAAGGACCTCATCACACGCCATATTCCGCTCGGCAACGTGCTCGACGCGTTCCAGATCGTCAAGAAGGGCGAAGCCATCAAGGTCACGGTGGAGCCGCAGCCGTCCGACGTGCCCGCGGGGGTTTAGCGAGTCGACGAAGCGCCGAGGTACGAGGGCGAGCAATCGAGCCTCAGCGAGGGGTGCTGATGGTCGCGCTTGCCAGCACCTCGTCGCCATCGACCCCGCTGTCATCGGGCCGGTACAGCACCAACGTCTGCCCGGCGGCTACCCCGCGTAGTGCGGAGCGCAACCGGACCCGGAGCGCACCGTCGACGTATTCCGCCAGCGCCGGCACGATCTCGCCGTGTGCACGAACCTGGACGTCGCAGTACACCGGAGCGTCGAAAGCCCGACCGCCGGCGAAGACGGGCCGCTCCCCGGTCAGCGCCCACACGTCGAGATCTTCCACCGATCCGACGTGCACGGTGCCCGTCTCGGCATCGATGGCGGTGACGTACCGGGGCCGTCCGTCCGGCGCCGGCCCGGCAATGCCCAGGCCCTTGCGCTGACCGATGGTGAAGCGGTGGACGCCGTCGTGCTCGGCGAGCACCGTCCCCAGCGTGTCGACGACCGAACCACGGCGCACCCCGATGTGCGTGCCCAGGAAGGCCTGGGTGTCACCGGACGGGATGAAGCAGATGTCGTGACTGTCGCGTTTCTTGGCGGTGGCCAGTCCCCGGCGGGCCGCCTCTTCGCGGATGGCCGGCTTGGGGGAGTCACCGATCGGAAATGCGCTATGCCGCAACTGTTCTGCAGTCAGCACCGCGAGCACGTAGGACTGGTCCTTGTCCCGGTCCACCGCCCGGCGCAGCCGGCCACCTGCCAGCCTCGCGTAGTGGCCGGTGGCAACGGCGTCGAAACCGAGAGCCATCGCACGGCCCGCCAGAGCCGAGAACTTGATCTTCTCGTTGCACCGCACACACGGATTCGGGGTTTCGCCGCGCGCGTAGGAGCCGATGAAGTCGTCGATCACCTCGGCTTTGAACTTATCCGCGAAATCCCAGACATAGAAAGGGATTCCGAGTACATCGGCGACCCGGCGAGCATCGCCGGCATCTTCCTGGGAGCAGCATCCGCGCGATCCGGTCCGCAGCGTCGCGGGAGCCGCCGACAACGCCAAATGCACACCCACTACGTCGTGGCCGGCGTCGACCATCCGGGCGGCCGCCACCGAGGAGTCCACACCGCCGCTCATCGCGGCCAGGACCCGCATCAGCGCACCGCCCCCAGGCTTGCCAGAGCGGCCCCGCGGGCGCGCTCGACAGCACCGGGCAGCACGCGCAGTGCCGCGTCGACGTCCGCGTCAGCGCTGGTGTGCCCCAGAGACAGCCGGATCGAGCCGCGCGCCGCGTCGGAGTCGGCGCCCATCGCCAGCAGCACATGGGACGGCTGCGCGACACCGGCGGTACACGCCGACCCGGTGGAACACTCGATCCCGTTGGCGTCGAGCAACATCAGCAGCGAGTCACCTTCGCAGCCCTGGAACGTGAAGTGCGCATTGCCGGGCAGACGGCGCTGCCGCGAACCGTTGAGAACCACGTCGTCGATGCCGCTCAGCACACCGTCGATCAGCCGGTCTCGCAGCACGCGCAACCGTACGCCGTTGGCGTCGAGGTTTGCCGACGCCTGACCCAGCGCCGCGGCCATCCCGACCGCTCCGGCGACGTCGGGCGTGCCCGAGCGGATATCTCGTTCCTGGCCGCCGCCGTGCAGCAGCGGCACGCACACGGTGTCGCGACGAAGCACCAGCGCCCCCATCCCGGTGGGCCCGCCGAACTTGTGCGCGGCCACGCTCATCGCCGCACACCCGCTGCCGACGAAGTCGACCGGGAGCTGGCCCACCGCCTGAACGGCGTCGGTGTGCAGCGGCACCCCGAACTCGGCGGCGACCTCGGCCAGCTCGCCGATCGGCATGATCGTGCCGACTTCGTTGTTCGCCCACATGATGCTTGCCAGCGCCACATCGCCGTAAGCCGACAAGACCGACCGCAACGCCTCGGGCGTCACTGAGCCGTCCCGCTCGGTGGGCAGGCAGGTCAACGTCGCACCCTCGTGGCCGACCAGCCAGCTGGCCGCGTCGAGAACCGCGTGGTGCTCCACGGCGGTGGTCACGATGCGGCGCCGCAGCGGGTCGGCATCGCTGCGCGCCCAGAAGATGCCCTTGACCGCGAGATTGTCGCTTTCCGTCCCGCCGGCGGTGAAGATCACCTCCGAGGGCCGGGCCCCGAGGTCGGCGGCGATGCTCTCGCGTGACTCCTCCATCCGCCGCCTGGCTGCACGCCCGGCCGTGTGCAGAGACGATGCGTTCCCGACCGTGGCCAGCGCGTCCGTCATCGCCTCGATGGCGGCGGAATGCATCGGGGTGGTGGCGGCGTGGTCGAGATACACCGGGCGGGTGGCGCTCATGGCCTGTCCAGGGTACCCGCAGCCCAGCCCCCGCCATGCCGGGCCGATCCCGGCCGGCTCATGAGCTGTGCAGCACCAATCGACAGGTGCGGATGCGCGACCCCCGGCGCAGCGCATGCGCCGGGGGTCGCCTCGAGGTCCTGGGCGGACCGTCCGGTCAGCCCTTGCGAGCCTTGACCGCCTCGGTTAGCTGCGGAGCGACCTTGAACAAGTCGCCGACGACGCCGAAGTCGGCGATCTCGAAGATCGGCGCCTCTTCGTCCTTGTTCACCGCGACGATCGTCTTGGAGGTCTGCATGCCGGCGCGGTGCTGGATGGCACCCGAGATACCCAGCGCGATGTAGAGCTGCGGCGAGACGGTCTTGCCGGTCTGGCCGA
>CAZEHT010000080.1:0-18299 GCA_964511995.1 uncultured Mycobacterium sp. | reverse complement strand
CCCGCCGTCGCATGGCGTCCAGCGGGGATCGCTGAGTGACACATCGAAGCCGGAAGTACGGCTATCGACCGCCGAGCTGACGTAGAACCTCGGAGAGCCAGCCCCTGATCTCATCGAATCGGCGGTCGAGTTTGACATCGAGGGCGTCGACTTTCTGATCGACACGCTCGACCAGCTCGTAGAGCCCGTCGATGTCGGCACGCTGCTGACGCACCTGACGCTGGATCTCGGGCTGGGACACCCGGCGATCATAGCGGCCATCGAGTTTCGTCGGCGCCGGTAGCGCGGTCCTGACGCAAGAGACTCCCGCGAAGGGGGCGTGCACGGGCAGGAGAGGTGGCCTCCCTCCGTTGCCTTGGCCCCCTGGGCAATTTCGTGACGGTGACCCCTGGGAATCATGCGGCGGACGATAACTCGAGGATCGATAACCGGACACACCTCCAAAGCGTGGGCGGGTCGCGACGTCGGTCGGTCGGTGTGCGTCTGTTGGGTCCGGCTTAGAGACGGGCGGAGGCGCGTTGCTCTTGGGCGATCCGCAGGACCGAGCCTGCGGCCAGGAACGCGGGTTTGTCGCGGTCGGTGGCTTCGATGGGTAGGTTGGCGGCACAGCGCAGCACCATCACGGCGAGCGCGCTGTGGGTCGCATACGAAATGATCAGCAGGTTCGCGCGAGCATGCGTGCCGGTGATGGTCATGATGTGCTGGCGTTTGTGTTCCCATCCCGGCAAGTTGAGATCGGGTGGTCGTTGTTGCGCCGGCCAGTTGACGTTGATGGAGGTGATGTTTCCGAGCAAGTGAGTCAGGACCGCGACGAGGTTCGGTAATTCCTTGGTGAACCGGTCGGCGTGTGGCCACCACGCGCCGTCGATGTCGCGGCCGAGTTCGCGAGCCACCGATAGCCGGACGGGATGGGCGTGGCGTCGGCCCCCGAGCGGATAACTCATCGGCGCTGCCGGTATCGGCGCCGCGTGCACCCGATGGTCACGATGGCACGCCCGTTGTGCGCGAACGCCGGGATTGGGATGCCTGCTTGTCGCGCCATCGGTGGGGCCGCATCATCCACGGGCGGTTCCCTTCACGATCGGTGTCGTCTACCCGGGGGTCGGGCGGAGGACTCGCATTGCCGGTGGCGTCACCCACGCCGAGTCGCAGTGGAGCACTGCCGACAATGAAACGGCTCACGTTTTGACGGTACGCCACCCGCACCGCTCCGGTGCCAGCCTCAGGGTGGTCGGTCAGGTGACCAGGGACAGCGCGTAGGCGCAGTTTACCTGACGGTGTCTTGGGGATCGCTGATGGGACGTTTGAGCCTGAACCTTTGCCACGGTCTTGCGACCTGCTGTTGACCGTCAACCGACCTGGCAATGAACCGGTCAGCGATGAACGACCCAACCCTCCGCGCGAAAATCCGCGTTAATAACCCCCACCGGACGGAGTCTGAGCGGAGTGACCCGGGCGTGGGGTGGCGACCCGGGCCTGTGTCCCGACAGGCGATCGCGCGGACTGGTGTCGACGGCTCTTGCGCAGATCGCAGGGGCGGACGCGGACGTCCTGTCTGCCCTGTGCCCACGTCGTCTTGGTCGTGGTGCCGTCAGTTCGGCGGCGGCCCGCTGCGGGCGGGGGAGTAGGCGCCGGTGTGTTTCTGCCGCAGGTCGGGCAGCGCGCCGATCACACCCAGCGAAGTGTGCATGGAACTCGCTTGGTGTGACACCTCGGCGCGGGATCCGCTGAGTCGCGCAGATGGCGGCGAGCTCATGTCACCGGTCGAGCAGCGCGGGTTTCGCCGGACACCCCCTGGAGGACTTGCCGGGACCGGCGGGACCGAACAGACGTGGACGGCACTTTCGGTGGCGCCAGCGTCATCGACCAGCCTCGGGGAAGTTGGTGATGATCGGCTTGGCCACACCCACGGTCGACCCGTCGACAGGTGAAGAGCTTGGCGGCCAATGGCGGTGTGCCGGTGAATGGTGTCGGGTTCTGCCCCGCGGCGGGGCCAGTGACTGCTGGTATCGCCAGCCGGTCAGGGGCAGGCGGGAGCCGTGGGGGGTGGCGCGACAACCCTGGATCGCCGGGAGCCGGATCCCCCAGCGCGGGACCTGCATTGAGCGCCGGCACCCAGCCCAACATCGATGCCACTGCGGCCGCGTTCACAGCGGCGAAGACCCTTGTCCAAGCCCGACATCCCCATCCGTGCAGTCACTTTCTGGAATCAGTGTCGCGGCCTCGCGGGGATCCCACGGCCGCCCCGGCCACGTTGACAGCGCCGGGCGCGCCTGCCCGATGTCCGGGTGGCCCGATGTGCCAGAGTATCGGTCGTGAGCAAGCGCACACAGCCGGCTAAACGGCCGGGGAACAACGGGCCCGTATCGCTGTTCGAGGTGCGGGCCCAACCACCCGACGACGCCGACGACGCTGACCACGTCGGCGAGGGGGGCGATCCGCGGGTCGTGGTGGAGGCGGTCCTGATGGGTTTCGCCGAGATCACCGATGCGGTGGAGGCCGAAATCCTGGGCTCGGTGTTCCTGGGTGGCCTCGGTTTGCTGGGTGCCGATGTGGCAGCGCTGGCCGCCTCGGAGCTTGTCACGGTCATCGAGGAAGTGGGCGACCCACGAGCGGCTGGGATGCTGGCTGTGCTGGCCGCGCTGGATGACGGGCGAATCGGTACGCTGGCCGCTGCGGGGCTGGATCGGCTGCGGGTATGCGGCGTCGCCGCTCCGGAGTGGGTGGCGGCGCTGTCGGTTCCGGTGAGCGCGCGGGATTGCGTCGAACTGGGTGAGGACGGCCAGACGCTGGTGCTGGCCGCCCGCTTTGACCGCGCGGGCGCGGGGCACGCGGTGATGATTCTGCTCGACCCCCAGGAGTGTGGGCAGGCCGTCGAGCTCCTGGTGCTGGACTCCTCGGAGTTGACCGGAGCGCTCGGCGAGCTGCGCCGGGCCGCTAAACGTGACAAGGTTCGGCTCACCACGACGGCCCTGGACCCGGCGGATTTCCGGTGGCGGGTCGAAGCCGCGATGGATGCGCGCGATCATCACGACCGCGACGAGCAGGACGATCCCGACAACATCACCGATCTCGATCTGTTTGACGTTGCAGACTTTTTCGACGCCGACGATCTGGAGGACGATCTAGACGATGAGGATGAGGGTCCGGGATATCACGGTCTGGCGTCGTTGCTGGGGGCTCGGCTGCGGGCGCTGCCGCCCTCGATGAAACCGAAGCCGCCGCACGGCGGGTGTGATGAATTCGGGGCCGCGGGCCTGCTGGCAGTGCTGGATCGGTTCGCCCCGTTGCCAGGGGTGTTCGACGGGGCGCCTGCGGCCGTCCCGGTGAAGTCGAGCCCGAAACTGCCCGCCAGGCGTAAGACGACGGACGGGCAGGCTCCTGTTGTGCAGGTGCGTGTCGACCTGCGGGGAAGTAAACCTCCGATCTGGCGGCGCTTGCAGGTTCCCGGCGACATCACGCTGCGCGAGCTGCATACGGTGTTGCAGGTGGCGTTCGGCTGGCATTCGATGCATCTGTACGCCTTTGACACCGCCTACGGCCAATTCGGTGTTCCCGGTCCAGGACTGGGGTTGCGATCCGACACCAAGGTCACCCTCGAACAGGTCGCCGCAGGACCCGGGACGAAACTCACCTACACCTACGACTTCGGCGACGACTGGGAACACATGATCACCGTCGAGCGCACCGTGCCGCCCGCGGATGCGTCGATCTACCCGAGGTGTATCGGCGGGCGCCGCAAAGCTCCACCGGAAGATTGCGGCGGAATCTGGGGGTATCAAGAGCTGCTGGCGATCCTCGAGGACCCCGCCCACGAAGAACACCACGACCGACTGGACTGGCTCGGTATCGACCGAGCCGACCAACACGACCCGGCACACTTCGACACCGACGAGGTCAACGACGCATTCACCGCGCTTCACCCAAGTCCGAGACGCCGGAAGTAGGCATCACAAGGGGGAACCTCTCGCGGAGGGGAGTTTCGGCGGAGTCACCCGCAGTGGGTTCGGTAGCGACCCGGGGCCGCGTCTGACAGCGGATTCCCCTTGCGGTCGGTCGCAGGGTGCCGGCCACCGTCATGCTTGTCAGATGATGAGCGCGGATTGGAGGACCAGCACCACTGCTGAAGACGGGAGGATCGAGCGGCGAAGCATTCGACCGCAACAGCGAATGATTCGGCCCTGTGACACGCCTCTTGAGTTGGCGATGCCATACATTCAGATCATTCGCTATGGTATAGACGCATGTTCCGCACGTTCCAATTGGGTGGGTGACGATGACCGCTGCATTCGACCACTTCGTTGACGTGGCGCGCCGCATCAGGGAAAGCGCAGCGGCGCTTGGCGATGCACTCGACGCGGTGCAGGTGTACACCGAACCGGCGGTGGCGCGGGCCGTGCAGGCCGAGCGGAATCTCTACGACCGCATCGATGCCGAGTTCGGGTTGCTCACCAGCGCCGAGACGGGCAGGCGGTTGGGCTCGAGATCCACCGCTCCACGTAATCTCGCCGCCGCGACTCGTCGCGACGGCGCGCTGCTGGCGATCACCCGCGGGCATCAGATGCTGTTCCCAGGATTCCAGTTCGGCTCCGACGGACGGCCGCTTCCGGTGATCCGCATCCTGCGTGACCTCGCCGACGAAGTGCACTGGTCGGAGACCGGCGTCGTGCAATGGCTGTGCGCGCCGACCACCTATCTCGGCGGACTGCGTCCGGTCGACCTGCTGGCCAGCGAGCCCGACCGGGTCGTGGACACGGCCCGGCAGGCGTGGACGGCCCAGTGGTGACACCCGTTCCGCCGAAGCCGTTCAACCCCCAGACCGCAACGCTCAACATCGGAACGCAGTTGTACCGGGTCTTCACCGTGGCCGAAGACCGTACGGCCACCACGTTCAATCCCGGGTTCGGGGCGCCCACCAGATTCGGCTTTTTCGGCGCCCCCGTAATTCCCGTCCTGTACGCAGCAGCCACCGAGCAGGCCGCCGTCGCCGAAACGCTCTTGCACGACATCCCGGCCAGCGGAGGCGTCGTTCCATACGACAAGTACGCGCGGACGGTGATGGCACGTCTGGAACTGGCCGGCCCCCTCAGGGTCGCCATTCTGCATGGGCTCGGGCTGCGACGGCTCAAGGTCACCGCCGCCGACATCACCACCAGCGGGGCCGACACCTATCCTGAAACGGTCAAATGGGCACAAGCCGCCCACGACGCCGAACTCGACGGTCTGGTCTGGATGTCGAGGCTCTGCAACGACGCCAAGGCCTATGTGTTTTTCGGTGATCGATGCGACGGTGCGTTCACCCAGGACGCCACATTCGGACGGCTCTTCGCCACCGGCGCGGACCAACTCTGGCTGATCGATCTTTGCGCACCGTTGCACGTCGACGTCCTGCTCGCCCCCTGACCCCAACAGGCTCAGCGAGGAGCCTGAGATCACGCGGAGCTGCGGGATTGTCGATGATGAGTTGGTGCCCTTACTAACTGGCCTCGCGGCACTACGAGCCACCCGACCCCCTGGTGCCGGTCAGCCCGCCGAAACCGTGACGGGCACCCGTCAGACGCGGCCCCAGCTCGCTACCGCACCCACTTCGGGTGACTCCGCCGAGGCTGTCATCTGATTGGGTTTGGGGATTCGGTCAGGCTGCGGTGTGGTCGCCGTGGTCGAGTTTTTCGGCAATCCAGACCTTGATGAGTGACTGGCGGGTGATTCCAAGCCGGCTGGCTTCGCGGTCGAGTTCGACCACCATCCATGCCGGGAAGTCGACGTTTACGCGCCGGTGCTCCTCGCCGGGCCGCCGCGCCCGTGCCGTATCTAGGGCGGCGGCCATGTCCTCGCCGGCATCGAACCGCTCGTCGAATTCGCTAGCCTTCACAGATCGCCACCTCGCTTTCCCGTGAACGACGGACCGAGATGATCCGGATGTGTTCGTATCGGTAGGTCACTACTGCCGACCAACATTCGCCGTCAATCTGACCGATCACCATCCACCTCGGCTCATCCGTCGTGCGTGCCGGAACCTCAACGCGGTGCGAATCCCCGCCAAACGGACTGCGCCGCAGTGAAGTCGATGCCGTTGCTTGACCAGGTTTGCCGCGCTCTTAGCGGGATCGAACTCAAACTCACGCATGTATAGAAATCATACCTTAATTACTCACCTGAAGGGCGGCGCAAGACCGACGTTCCGAAGCTTTCGTTCCGGGACCACAGCCCTTGGTCGATGACCTGCACGCGGATTGTCGACGAGCTGCACGCGGTCCAACACGCACAACCGCAACACAGCGGACCCTGGAGGTGGATCAAGTCACTGATCGTGTTGTTCTGCCACACGAGCAGTTTGTCGGTGTCCGGTTATCGATCCCAGTCGAACGCGGCCCGGGTCGGGTCGCTACCGCACCCACTCCGGGTGACTCCCCCGGAGACTCCCGTCCGGATGGTGTCCTTCTCCGGGAGCTGCTCCCTCGGCCCCGTCGCCTGCCGCCGAGTTACCGCATTAAGGACATTTTCCATTTGATCGGGGACCAGCGCGCAGATTTCGGGCCAATGAAGTGGCCCGGCACCGTTGGTCCTGCCGGTCGACGACCTAGGTCCCTTAGCGGTCGGCAACGGCTATGGCAACATGACGGGTATGCCTGAGATTCCGACAGGAGGGTCAATCGCCGTCGCCGACCTGATCGGCGATGCGGTGGTGCGGGTGCCCGCCGATGCCACAGTCAGCATGGCCGCGGAGGCGATTGTCAACGCCGGTGTCGGGGTGGTGGTGGTCGGCGATGAGGATCGCCCGGCGGCACTGCTCAGCGAACGTGACATCGCAGGAGTGGTTGCCGCCCAGCGGGATCCGGCTTTGGTTCCGGCTGCCGAGGTGGCGAGTACTCACCTGATTTGGTGCGAGGCCGCCGATACCGTCGACCAGGTGGCGGTTCGGATGACTGATCGCCATATCCGGCACATTCTGGTGGAGAGTGACGGCGTGCTGGTGGGCATCGTATCGGCGCGGGATCTGCTCGGCGTGTACGCCTCCGAGGTAGATCTGAAGTCGTAGTGAGGCCAGCCTCGGACCGTCGAGGTGATGGCTGGTTTGACTTGGTCGGCGGCGGTTCCAGACGTGGTTGCGGGCGATCCGACGCTCGCCCAGCCTTACACCGCCTCACCTTGCTGCGACGGGGGCGAGCACGCGGGGCCGGCGCACCGCGATGCTTCTGGCTGCGCTCGGTCTGTTCGGGGCGGCGCTGTTCTTCGGGGACTCGACGATCATTCCGGCCATCTCGGTGCTCTCGGCGGTGGAGGGTCGCAAGACGGTCGAGCCGGGGCTCGTGGCGTGGATCGTGCCGATCACCGCCGTCATCTTCCTTGTGCTGTTCAGGGTGCAGCGGCATGGAACTGCGATGGTGGGACGGTTTTCGGGCCGGTGATGCTCGCGTGGTTCGTCGCGATCGGCGCCTGCAGGGTGGGTGGGATCAAACCATCCGACGGTGATGGCGCGTCGACCGAAATGGCCCATGTCGTCCTTCGTCGACGAGCTGGCCCGGCAGCGGCCCACTCTGATCTCATCGACGACCATCCGGCCGGGTCGCTCACCTATGCGGCCGTATCCGCACCCGGCCGCGGCTGTCACGCACGACGGGGCACTGCTCGGCGCGGACCATGCGCCGCACATCGAGGACACCGTCACCGAGTTCAGAACGGGTGCATGAGTGCCCTTTGGTCATCGGCAAACGGACGGTGGCTTGCAATCCCGGACGTTTCACAAGCGGGTAGCGGTGAGTCCTGCGCTAGGCCCTGCAGCCACCAAATCGCCCGTTGGCTTCGTGACCGACAGGACCTGGCGCGCCGAGCCGGATCACACGCCGACTCCCGCCCGTGCCCATATCCAACACCCGCACCGTGGCATCGGCACCCCGCCGACGGTCTCGATCCGTCCGGGTGGCTCGCCATCCGATCGGTGGCTGGCTGCCCGGATGGTCCACCGACTAGGTGATGGCGTTGACGGCGCTGGAGACTTTCGCCTGGAACTGGTCGGGTAGGGGAAAGTATCCGTACTTGTCGAGGGCGACTTGCCCTTTGCTTACGGTGGATTGCAGGAACGCCCGCACTGCGCGGCCGACTTCGCCATCGGGGTATTTCGAGCAGACCAGCTGGTAGGTGGCCAGCACGATGGGGTACGCGCCGGGCTGGGTGGGCGTGTAGAACGACGAGATGTCGAGCACCAAGTCGTTTCCTTGGCCCGTGATCGTGGCGCCGGCGACCGTTTTGCCGACCGTGTCGGCGCCGATGCCGACCGGATCCGGGCCCGCCGGGGTCCGGATCTTCGCGCTGAAAAGCCTATGAGCTTGGGCGAATGACCATTCGTTGTAGCTGATCGCCCCCTCAGTGCTTCTGACGGCGGCCGAAGTCCCCTCGTTTCCAGCGGCGCCACGGCCGACACCGCCGTTGAAAGTCCTCCCGGCCCCTTTGCCCCAGGCGCCGTCCGATGCCGCATCCAGGTAGCGCTGGAAGTTGTCGGTGGTTCCGGATTCGTCGCTGCGGTAGACGACGTGGATGTCCGCGGCGGGCATCGACGCGTTGAGCGCTCTGATCGCCGAGTCGTTCCATCTGGTGATGGTGCCGTTGAAGATCTTGGCGAGCGTGGGTGCGTCGAGCACCAACGTGTCGACAGCGTGGAGGTTGAAGGTGATCGCCAAGGGCCCGAACACGACGGGCAGGTTCCAGGCCTCCGAGCCGCACCGCTGTTTGGCCTTGTCGTATTCCTCGCCGCTCAGCGGTGAGTCCGAGCCGCCGAGATCTGTTTGATTGCCGAGGAACTCGGTTATCCCGGCGTGGGACCCATTGGGGGTGTAGGTCAGCGTGTGCCCCGGGCAGGCCTGCTCGTATGCCGTGATGAACCGGGTCATTGCGTTGGCTTGCGCGGTGGAGCCACTAGCTTTCAGTGTCTGCGTGCCGCCGCAGTCCACCGTCGCCGAGCCGACATAAGAGGGGACTGTCTCACTACGGCACCCGGACAGCAACACCACACTGGTTGTCAGGAGACTCAGCGCGGTGAGGGATCGGTTCAGTGACATGACCATAGGGACCTCCTGAGATCGTTGGGTGTACGCGGTAGCTGTCGGTTTGACCCATGCCGGGGCCGTCGGGGGAGCGATTCACGCGCTGAGCACGTAATAGACCTGATCGGGGGTGCGGTTTGGCTAGTCATCGATGGGCACGTTGAGGTCGGCCAGCAGGCGGCGGACTCGTACTTCGATGCCGTCGCGGATCGGTCGGACGGCGTCGACGGATATGCCGGTGGGGTCGGGAGTTCCCAGTTCTCGTAACGTTTTCCGGGGTAGATGGGGCAGGCGTCCGCGCAGCCCATGGCGATGACGACGTCGGCGGCTTGCACGATTTCGTCGGTCCAGGGTTTGGGGAATTCGCCGGAAACCACGCGGCGGTCGAACATCACGTAGACCAGCCACGCGCCCGCGACGGCGCCGCTCACCCGGACTGCGGTGTAGGCGACCGCGTCGCGGCCGCTGACGCCGGCGCCCGAGGGTCTTCCGAGTAGCCAGTCGGCGCCGGTGACCACCGGGTTGAAATGCGCGCCGGAGACCGGGCCGAACACCAAGATCAGCACCACCCCGAACACGGTGGCCGTGGAGTTCTCGAGCAGCTGCAACCCCACATCATTCGGGGAGAGCGCCGCCGCGGCGATCCCCGAGCCCACCACCACGGTGACCAGCACCACGGTGACCAGCGCCGCGGTGCCGAGAAATTCGGCCAGCAGCCGACGCGCCAGCCCCGGCCCGTCCATCTAGAGCCTCCCGATCACGCTGTCCGCCCCGAACAAATCGGACAGTTGTTGCAGCGCTTCGGGAACCACGCGGCAATACACCCACGACCCGCGCCGCTCACTGCGCAGCAGACCCGCGGTGCGCAGCACTTTGAGGTGATGAGACACCGTCGGCTGAGAGACCTCGATACCCACCGAGATGTCACAGACACACGCCTCACCACCGGTGTTGCTGGCCACCACGCTCAAAAGCCGCAACCGCACCGGATCGGCCAGCGCCTCAAGCGCGACGGCCAACTCGACAGCAGCCTGCGCCGACAGCAGTTCGCGCACCACCGGCGCCACCTCGCAGCCGGACACGCCGATCAACGGCAGCGGCTTCGCCATACATCGATGTTGGCAGCCATAAGAATCAGGCAGCAAGCCAACGTTAGGTAAATACTGGATCCGCAAGAGACGAATAACGCCGACGTTCCGCAGTGCACGCGCCAGGGGCGCGTAACGCGTTGCTCGCGCGGTGGTGAGCGGTAATCGCGCTGAAACGTTGGCCTAAGGCGGATCACACGACTGCTCGAACCGGCGTTGGGCTCCGACGCGCTAACGGGATGGTCTGAGCCGGACGCGGTCGCCCGATTCGTCAGCGTGCCACCACATCAGCCGCTTCTTCCAATTCTGAGCGCGGGTTCGAAGCGGTTGGCGAGGTCGTCGATGTCGTCTGCGATCTGCGGTGGTCAAGACGCCGAAGTCGATCCAACCGTTGTAGCTAAAGCAGGTGATGTTCAATCCCACGCCACCGAGCACCATCGAGAGGGGAATCACCCGCTCGACGGGCACGCCGGCGAGATAATAGAGGTGGTCCGGGCCCGGCACGTTGGAGATCAGAACATTGAGTGGGGCGATTCGGTTGCTCAAATGGCTGGCGGCATAAGCTCGAAACGCCCAGTGCCATCAGGCCGGGCGGCGTCGTCTCCGTCAGTCCCATGGTCTGGTGGGCGCTGAGCGCCTTGGTCATTTCCTTGGAGCCCTGCGAGTTACGGAAACTGGCGTTCATCCGCTCGACCGGGTCGGAGATATCGGTCGCGAGGCTGACCGCCACCGTCGTAACCTGGTTGCCGAATTCGCTGCCGCCGCCCTTCCTCTTGACGCGGGTGGAGAGCGGAACCTGAGCCACCAGCGGCCGGTCGGGTATGCCTTCGCGGTCTTGCAGGTAGTCGCGTAGCGCTCCCGACATGATCGCGAACACGACGTCGTTGAGTTCCACATCGAAGGCCCGTTTGACGTGCCTCATCCGATCCAGCGGCAATCTGACGCTGGTGACACGGCGCTCGGCGGCCACGGCCTGCGGAGACTTGATATCGACCGAGCCCTTGCCCAGCGTGCGGATCACTCGCCAGCCGCCCATATGGGTGTCCAGTGCGATGGCCACGGCGCAGGAGACGATCACCCAGAACCGGGGGCATCGGATCGGACTTGTTCGCCGCGCCGTAGGAGATCAGCGCCAGGAAGATGACCCCCTGGTCTTATGCGCGTCATTGGTGCCGTGCGCCAACGAAACCAGCGACGCCGAGCCGATCTGGCCGAAGCGGAAACCGGTGTTGGCTCGTTCCTCTGGGACGTTGCGCACGGCGCGGTACACCAGCCAGGTGCCGACGGTCGCAACCAGAACCAGGCGTCGATGACGCGCCCGCTCGATGGCGCCGAGGTCGTCTACCACCCCCGGCGGTGATCACCCCCGCGCAGGAAAGCGACAAGGCATGGAGGATCAACACCGGGGGTGTGCGCACCGTCGCCGAGGCGGCGCGCACGGTGGGCGTGCGGCGGTTGGTGCATTGCAGCTCGGTGCCTCATCTGGACGTTCGCAGTTATGCGGCGGCTGCGGCGCAGGCCAGCTCGTAGTTGCGGATTATGTTGGGGTCGGGCCGATTTGGGTTAGTCGCGGTATATCGAGCGGCGATGAAGGCGCGGCGGAGCTTGGCGAGCATGTCCTCGAAGGGCGGGTTCGGCCTTGTCGGGGTACCAGGGCTCGGCGGCGTGACGGCTGGCGAGGTCGTCGGGGTGGTAGCCGAAGAGCGAGTACCAGACGATCACCATGGTCTGGGTCAGGAACCCGAACGGCACGGTGCGCTCGACAGCATATTGAAGGCGGTTGGGGGCTGGCCGACGCCGAGCAGCTGTTTGCCGACCGCGTTGGCGGGTTTCGATTGACCACGGATCGGCGTAGCGCTCGACAATACGCTCGGTGTCGCTGTGCCGGTCGGTGGTGAACAGGGCAAGGTCGTAGCCAGCGGCGGTGTCGGGTTCGCGGACCAGCACCGCCCGGCCGGGGTTCTGGCCGAACGCGGCGTACCACAGGCGGTCGATGACGGCGACCACGACGGTGTCGAGGCGGCCGTAGCGATGCGCGGTGACGGTGCGCCAGGTCGCGGTGGCGGCCAGCTCGGCCAGCCGAGGTAGCCGCTGGCCTTTCGTGGCCATCACCTCCAGTGCCGACTCGACCTCGTCGGCCGGTGCCGGCGGCGCCGGGGCGCACAGGGCGGTGTTGGCGGACAGCCGGGGGGTGATCGTGGCGTCCGCTACCAGCAGTGGGCGGCCGTGGTAGGCGGCGTCGCCGACAGGGTGGATTCGCTTGTGCGGGAACGCCGTTGTGAGCGCTGCGAGCATATGGCCGGTCAGCTCGAACGGGGGAGGCGCCCTTGCCGGCCCACAGCCGACACAGGATCGGCAGGCACACCGGATGGCTGCAGAACCCCAGCCGCACGACGATCCCGACGATCACCCACCGGTTGCCGCGGCCCAGCTTGTCCGGGCCTTGGGCGGCGCCGTCGTGGGCAGTTGGAAAGAGGTTCATGGTCGGATAACGAAGAATTTCCCGACGCGCCATTTGGTGCCATTACATGTGAGGGCGTGGCCTGGTGCCTGGCATCGCTGTTGTGCGCCGTCCCGTCACCCCGTCGCAACCGTGGCACTGGCGGCAGGGCAGGTGAAGCCACCGCCCGCTCGATCTCGATACCGTGCGCCCGCCACGAGCCTGAGTCTGCCTCCACAGCACTATCGTGAAGCACCCGTTTTGAGAAGGAAGAGCAGGAAACGATGCCCGAACAACCGAAAGCCCAGAATCGCCCGATCGTCGCCGCCGTGGACGGTTCGGCGTCCTCGGACGCCGCCGTGCAATGGGCCGCGCGAGAGGCGCTGCTGAGGACGGCGCCGCTGAAGCTGGTGCACATCGTCGCGACTCCGGTCATCACACAGGTTTTGGCCCCCGCCCCGGTTGCCCTGGACGAGTCGCACGATGAGAAAGCTCGTCGCATCGTTGGCAACGCAGTCGACCTCGCGCGCAGCATCGCCGGCGACGCGGGCGCCTCAGCGGACTTCGCCAGCGCCGAGATCTACTACTCCGCCGCCATTCCCACGCTGATCGACCTGTCCAAGGATGCCGCATTGGTCGTGGTGGGCAGCCGTGGACATAGCGTCTTGCGCCACGGTCTGCTCGGCTCAGTAAGCACCGCTCTGGTCCAGCACGCACACTGCCCGGTCGCCGTTATTCACGACACCGTCACCCCGGCGGCCGACAGACCGGTGGTCGTCGGGATCGACTGCACGCCGGCCTCCGAGCTCGCAACCAGTGTCGCTTTCCATGAGGCCGCGCTGCGCGGTGTCGAACTGGTCGCGGTGCACGCCCTGAGTGACTCCAACGTCTCCGGGAGGTGGCCGCAGACATCCGAGATCGAAGAGGTGTTGGCCGAACGGTTGGCGGGCTGGTGCACGCAGTACCCGGACGTGGCCGTGCGCCGCGTCGTCGTGCGTGACCAGCCGGCGCACAACCTGGCCGAAAACGCCGTGAACGCCCAGCTGTTAGTGGTTGGCAGCCGCGGTCGCGGCGGCTTCACCGGCATGATGCTGGGTTCGGTCAGCCGAACGCTGGCCCATTCCGTGAGTGTCCCGTTGATCATCGCGCGGGAGAGCTAGTCGACATCAGTGGCTTCCACCCCACGACACGAGCCAGCCGACGTTGCCCCAGGGGGAGGCGTCGTGATCAGCGCACGTACTCGACACTTGATTCACACTTCGCAAGGCAATCGAGTGGCCCTGTACGATCTGAACACACACCAAGGCGCACAACCGGGACCGATGGGCCAGCGGGCTGCCCGCCTTCGAGGAACAACTGGGCACGCCGATTACCCCGACACCCTGACCACCTGCGGCAACCTCGCCTTCTGGCGGGGCGGGTCGGGGACGTTGCCGGCCCGCTCGCCGACTTCGATCGGATGCTCACCGGCCAGCAACGGGTGCTCAGGGCGGACCAATCCCAACACGCTTAGCACCCACAGCGACCCGGCCTCCTACCCGTGGGAAGGGCGGGGGACCTCGCTGTTTATTCATCATTTGAGGACCGGCTACCGGTCGCTCCAAACGGGTCAACCCGTAGACGCCACCGGATGTCAGGTTGTCGAACCACGTCGCGAATTGCCCGGCCGCACACCCGGGGCGGCAAGCCTGGTGATGCTGAACGCGCTTCGGCCCCGCCTGGCCGCGACGGCCAGGCGTGCCGTGCGGTCGGCACCGGCCAACTCGGGCCGCAGCATCGCATAGATTCCGGCATGCCCCACCCCGGTCTTGAGGGAGAGCAGCGCAGCGCGCTGCTCGTCGAGGCTTGCCGACAGCAGCGACATCAGGGTGCGGCCTCGCAGCAGTTCGGCGAACGCCCGCGCACCTAACCGCGCGTGCATCGTCTTGAGCACCGCTGCCGCTCGCTGGGCTTCCCACCGCTGCACCTCGGCGCGGGTGACCGGCTTGCCGTCGATGATGCCGGTAACGTCTGCCGACGTTGTCATGAGCCTCCTCACGGGCACGAGCAGATAGCTATCGTATTTTCCGCCCACATGCAGGCAGGGTGTGAGTTCCCGCATTGCGGAGTTCGGCGCTGATCCTTCACCGAACACGACAGGACCTGCCTGTCCGGTGTGTGTTCGCCGCCGTGTCGTCCGCGACACGATCGAGGTCGACCCGCAGTCGCTGATCCAATCATTCCTGCGGCTGGCCAACCAGATCCCCGAGCGCTTGGCGGCGAAGACCGGCTGCCTCCCGCAGAGCACTATCCCCGAAGTGGTGCTCGGCCTGCCGACCACGAGCACCTGCTGGGCGCGTGGTACCTCAACCCGATTCGAGACTCACCGTGGCGTGCTCACCGCCGCGCCACTTTTCGCGTGGATGCCTCGACCGCCCCCACCCACGCGTGAGCCGGGGCGGCGGAGCTACGACTCGTCGTCGCGGGCGATCAGGGTGTTCAACAGGCCCAGGATCTGATCGAGGCCCCCGGTGGTCTGGTCCAGCCGCGCCCGCATCTCGGCGAAGCCTCGGTCCATCGCCTGGCCTTGCTCGACCTGGGTTTCCCGCAGGGCGTTGAGTGCGCGGGTGTGCGCTCGGAGTTCGGCTCGGACCTCGGAGACGTCCCGGTCGGCGCCCCCGGCCAGCTCCCGGGCCGCGCTGGCGTCTGTTTGGGCCGTACTGACCTGCTGCTCGACCTTTCCTAGCCGGGCCTCCAGCGCGGCCACGCGCGCTTCGAGATCCGACGAGTCGGGCACAATCAGGCAGCCTAGCTGAGGCTAGCGGTAGACGGGAGTTTCGGCAGAGTCACCCGGATTGGGTGCGGTTGCGACCCGGGGCTGCGTCTGACAGCGGATGCTCGAGTACACCTGTACCGCCACATCCGCCGGGCTTCGGAGGTCAATGCGACCTCCCCGTCGATCCCGCGGTCTTGGCGCAGCATTGCGCTGCGTCACCTGCCGCACGCTCACCAGCGTGTTCGGCCGGGAACGCAGCATCAGGTTCTGTAGGTTTCTGACCTTGGCCAGTCACCTTCCTGTGTGGCCGTAAAGATCCGCTGCCGCAGTCGCCGTACGTTGTCATCGTGGCCCAGCGAGTTGACGAAATCCCAATCCAAGGCGTCGTCCTCCGGTCCGTTCACTTCGAGGGTTGGCATCGCCATCACCACAGGGGTGGAACAGCTCTATCCCGTCATCGTGTCTAACTTGTCCTTCGGTTCCGGCTGTCGTGGCCGCTCGTCTTCACAGGCTCACCTGCCCAAGCGGGCGCGCTTTCGCGCCCGGGCACACAGCTCGGTATCCGGCCAGTTATACGAAATGATCGGCGGGGCCGATCAACCTCGTTCGCTTTCCTGTCGCCTTTCGGCCGCCGACGTTGGCTTCGTGGGCATCCTGTACCCGCCGGGGACTTGGGCCTTCGTCACCTCCGGCTTACCGTCAACCACAAACGGCATAGCGGACCCTGACGGGGTTTCCGTGTTCCGCACGCATGAGATCCGGCTGGGAGGGGTGCCCCTTATACCCAGGAACAGCGGTATCCACACGGCCGCACCGACCAAAGTGTGCTTGTCCCGGCTCGGGAGCCTAACCGAACAATGACGTGGCGCCACCTAATATCAGGGGTTCGCTGTGTTGTGGATGGGTGTGCTCGCGCTGGGCTGCGGCCAGCAGGCCATCGCCGACGATCAGGCGATCCGTCATTCCACGGTGCCTGCAGGCACGACCCACTGGCAGCGTTGGCCGGTCACCGATGCGATCACGTCAAAGTCGGCGTCATAGTGGAGGACCGTGACGCCCAACTCCTCGGCGGCTGCGGCGATTAGGAGGTCGGGGATCTTGCGGCCTCGCTGGCTGCGTTCAGCAAGCAGGCGCTGGACCTGAAGTGCCCGGCGCTGGTGCGCCGCGGTGGAATCGACAAGTTCAAACGCGTCAAGCGCTCCCACGAGCCGATCCCGTTCCTTGGTGTTGCGGGCTGAGTATCCGACTTCGAGGTCAGAGATGCTGGCCCGTGCCAACTCGCCAGCCACGGCAAACGGTTCAACGATTTGACGCACCTCGGAGTGGGCGAGGCGCTTGATCACGCTGGTGTCGAGGAGAAACGTCAGCGCCACGCGTCTGCGCGATCGTCGAGGTGGGCAGCGGCCAGGATGTCCAATGCTTCGGCCACTCGCCGTTGTCGTTGGGACGTGGCGCGGCGGAGCGCCTCGTTGACAGTGTCTTTGATCGTGGTCGTACGGAGCTCGGCGCGGGCTGCGTCGAGTGCCTCCTCATCGATATCGACCAAGTGTTTCGCCATGAAGCCGAGTATATATTGAACTCCATCCCGTATATACTCAGATGCGCTGCGTAAGAGATGACGAGTACGTCGACTCCTGTGCCCGTGGCCCGAATGTCCACTCGGCGTGGCGATCTCAACGCTTGGACAACTCGCCCAGATTTGCGGTCGGCCCATGCCTCACTAAACGCCCCAACGCAGGGGGGCCGAAGAAAGACGCCGCAGTTCCGATCAGTGATCTTTGTCACGCTTGTCGATTTGCTGATATGTTGCGGCGGCGAGCGAGCAAAGCAGTGGACCGAACGCCACGCGGCCGCTTGTCGTCGCCGGAGGAATCGATCGCGGCTTTCGATGAGGCAGCGGTGAATCATTCCGTAAACCGCGTGATATCGGCCGGTGATTGGCAACGGGCGGACTCTCGCAGATCTTCGTTCGCGGCCCACAGGGCCCAACCCACCATGAGGAAGAAGGGCCGACCGTGAGCGGTGGGAAGCGCGACGACAGATCGGTACGCACGGCGAACGAGTCGCGCGGCACGCGTCGCTGGGGTGCGGTTTTGCTCGCCGGCGCGGTGGTGGTCACCGAATCTGCAGGCGTGACGGTCAGCCATCCGACGTCCACCTGCAGCGCGGCAGTTCGACTGCTCGGAACGACGATCGGCGTAGGCGGGTCCTTCGACGGATTTGGACTGAGCATTCCGCTGTTTTTCTACGGCACCGCCGTTGCCCAAGGCGAGTCCTTCCATACCGTGCCCTATCCCGCGCAACTCAACCTCAACTACCCAGTCGTCTCTGATCTGCCGGTACTGTCCGCCATTCCGTACTGGCCGCAATCCCTCAAGCGGTCCGAAGGGGTCGGAGCGGGCTTCCTGGAGCAGCACATCGCAAGCACGCCGGCCAGCGATGCCGACAAGGTGACCGTCATCGGCATGTCACAGGGCGCCCAAGTGGCCGAAGTTGTACGCGCCGACCTGGCCAAAGACCTCGACTACGTTGCGAACGCGGACTATTACACCTTCGTCCTCATCGGCGACCCGTATCAACCCAACGGTGGGATCCTGGCCCGCTTCACGTCGTGGAGCGACCTGCCTGTGCTCGGCGACTTGTTCCCGTTCGGTCGCCCCGGACCGTCCGACAGCCCCTTCCAAACCACGTATTACCGGAATCAATACGACGGTGTGGCTGACTTCCCCGCCTACTTCAACCTCTTGGCCGTCGCAAACGCCGTTGTCGGCATCTTGTTCGAACACCTCCTGCCTGGCTACTTTCTGGAGTCTTCCGACAGCCCCAATGCGGTGTTGGCCAAGGTGGGCGCCACCACCTACGTGACGATTCCTCAGCGTCTGCCCCTGTTGGAGCCGTTGCGCTTGGCGGCGTCCGTGGTCGGTGCGCAGCGACTGGTCGACGCGCTGGATCCCGTCCTGCGGGTCCTTGTCGAG
>CAZEHT010000079.1:0-18404 GCA_964511995.1 uncultured Mycobacterium sp. | reverse complement strand
GAACACACAAAAGAAACACCCCCCACCCACACGTGGGGGGCGTTTCTATTTATGGCCCTATTTGCGTCGACAAAGATGACCCTGCAGATTAATTGCGAATCGCGAATTGTCGAACAATCTCCGACGGCAGTATCCTTGACCGGCAGTCGAACGAAGGGTGGCCGTGGTCGACAGACACAGCGGAGATGAGCGTCCGCAGCGGCAGCCCCGCGAAAACCGTCAGAGCGCTGAATCCCACAAGCGCCGCGCGCAAGCGCCCGCACGTTCGGGGCCCAACCGTGCACGCCGTGCTCAACCTCAGCACGACAACTCGACCAACGCGCAACCCGGCCCCTCAGGGCCCCCGATCCCGCCCGGCACCGATGCAAAGCAGTTGGACTCCGGGATCCGCCGCGAGTTGAGCACGCTGGACCGCAACACCGCTGACTTCGTCGCCAAACATCTCGTCGCCGCCGGCACGTTGCTTGACGACGATCCCGAGGCCGCCCTGGCCCACGCTCAAGCGGCACGCACTCGCGCCGGACGCATCGCGGCGGTTCGGGAAGCCGCCGGCATCGCGGCATACCACTGCGGTGACTGGGCACAGGCACTTGCCGAACTGCGCGCCGCACGCCGACTGGGGAGCCGGTCGGCGCTGCTGGCGCTGATTGCCGACTGTGAGCGCGGCGTCGGAAGACCGGAACGGGCCATCGAGCTGTCGCGGACACCCGAGGCGGCTCAGCTGACCGGGGACGATGCCGATGAGCTACGCATCGTGGTGGCTGGAGCACGCGCCGACCTGGGCCAGCTCGAACAGGCCCTGGCGGTACTGTCCTCGCCCAAACCGGATGCCACGCGTACCGGCCAGACAGCGGCACGCTTGTGCTACGCGCTCGCCGAGGCGCTGCTCGCGCTGGGACGTACCGAGGAGGCGCTGCAGTGGTTCTTCAACGCCGCCGCGGCCGATACCGATGGCGTGACAGACGCCGAGGATCGGGTCGGCGAGCTGACCTGACGTGACAACCTTCGTCCAGCGATACGACTGCGTGCTGCTCGATCTCGACGGCACGGTGTTCCGTGGGCATAAACCGACCGAAGGCGCGGTTGTGGCACTGGCCGGTGCCGGGATCCGCAAGCTCTACGTCACCAACAACGCTTCTCGCAGCGCCGAGGAAGTGTCGACCCACCTGTGCGCGATGGGGTTCACCGCCGCCGCGGCGGACGTCGTCACCAGCGCGCAAAGCGCCGCGCACCTGCTGGCCCGGCGACTGCCGGCGGGCCAGCAGGTCCTCGTGGTGGGTACCGAATCACTTGCCCGTGAGATCGAGCTGGTGGGGCTGCGCGCGGTGCGCTTGTTCCAGGACCGGCCGGCCGCCGTCGTCCAGGGCTATTCTTCGGCCACCGGGTGGGCCGATCTCGCGGAGGCGGCGCTCGCGATCCGAGCAGGCGCACTGTGGGTTGCCACCAACGTCGACAAGACCCTGCCCTCCGAGCGTGGTCTGCTGCCCGGCAACGGTTCGATGGTCGCCGCTCTGCGGACCGCTACCGACGCCGAACCTCTGGTGGCGGGCAAGCCCACCCGGACACTGATCGATGACGCGCTGTCGCGCGGCGATTTCGGTGCGCCGTTGGTGGTGGGCGACCGGCTGGATACCGACATCGCCGGTGCCCGGGCGGCCCAACTGCCGAGCCTGATGGTTCTCAGCGGCGTGAACTCGGCCCGGGACGTCGTTTTCGCCATCCCAGACGAGCGCCCCACGTACCTGGCCCACGATCTGCGGTCCCTGCACACCGATCCCGACGCGGCGGCGATCACCGCGCAGCCGGCCTGGCGCACCGACCTCGACGGCTCCCAGGTGATCGTCGGATCTACCGGCGCTGATCCCGGTTTCGACGGGCTGTCCGTCGTGCGGGCCACCGCCAGCGCCGTATGGGGATCCGAGACGCCGAACGTCGAGATAGTCGCCGCTGACGACACGGCCCGTGCCGCGCTGCAACGCTGGTCGCTGCTCACGGCGCAGATCCGCTAGCGTGAGAATCGCCATGAGTACCCAACCCGATCAGATTCTCAGCCAGGTCCCCGAACAGATTCGCGATCAGGTCGCGGCGCTGCTTGCCGAGCTGCCCGATCTCGGACATGGCGCGGCGGACCTCGCCGCGACGGATATCGATGAGATCGCCCGCCGACTGGAGCGCGCGCACGAGGTGTTGGTTCAAGCGCTGGAATCGGTTGAGAAGGATTGAGGGCACGGTGGCACGGCGCGCGCGCGTGGACGCCGAACTGGTTCGGCGCGGCCTGGCGCGCTCTCGTCAGCAAGCCGCTGAATTGATCGGCGCCGGCCGGGTCTGCATCGATGGGATGCCTGCGACCAAACCCGCGACCGCGGTCGCGGTGACGGCGTCCCTGACCGTCGACGAGGCCGGGGAGCGCAGGTGGGTTTCGCGTGGGGCGCACAAGCTCATCGGTGCGCTCGACGCGTTCGGCATCGATGTGTCCGGCCGCCGGTGCCTGGACGCCGGCGCGTCGACCGGGGGATTCACCGAGGTGCTGCTCGACCGGGGCGCCGCCGAGGTGATGGCGGTCGATGTCGGATACGGCCAGCTTGCATGGTCGCTGCGCGCGGACGCGCGGGTTCATCCGATCGAGCGGACCAATGTGCGCCAGCTGGATCCGGAGACCATCGGCGGACTGGTGGAGCTGCTGGTCGCGGATCTGTCGTTCATTTCGCTAACGACGGTGTTGCCCGCGCTGACCGCGTGCGCCGCGGCGGATGCCGACATGGTGGTCCTGGTCAAGCCGCAGTTCGAGGTCGGCAGGGGTCAAGTGGGCGCAGGAGGCGTGGTCGGCGATCCCGCAATACGCGCCGCCACCGTGCTCTTGGTGGCGCAATGTGCGCGGGCGCTGGATTGGCGCACCGTCGACGTGACCGCCAGCCCCCTGCCGGGACCGTCGGGAAACGTCGAGTACTTCCTGTGGCTGCGCACCGAAACCACCCGGGAGCTGTGGGGCGACGCGCTCGCGGACGGCGTGCGCCGGGCCGTCGCCGAGGGACCGCAATGAACCACGAGCGCGTCGTACTGTTGGTCGTCCACACTGGCCGCGACGAGGCCACCGTAGTGGGGCGTCGCGTCGAAAAAGTGCTGGGGGACAACGATATCGGCCTGCGTGTGCTTTCCGCGGAGGCGGTCGACCGGGGCTCGCTGCATCTGGCCCCCGACGACATGCGTGCACTCGGTGTGGAGATCGAAGTGGTCGACGCCGATGAGAACGCCGCCGAGGGCTGCGAGCTGGTGTTGGTGCTCGGCGGTGATGGCACGTTCCTGCGGGCCGCCGAACTGGCGCGCAACGTCGACATCCCGGTGCTGGGAGTCAATCTCGGCCGGATCGGGTTCCTGGCCGAAGCCGAAGCCGAAGCGATCGACACGGTTCTGCAGCACGTCATCAACCGCCGCTACCTCGTCGAGACCCGGATGACCCTCGACGTCGCGGTCCGTGTCGACGGCCGGATCGTGGAGCGCGGCTGGGCGCTCAACGACGCGAGCCTGGAGAAAGGTCCGCGACTGGGCGTACTCGGAGTCGTGATCGAGATCGACGGCCGTCCGGTGTCCTCGTTCGGTTGCGACGGCGTGCTGGTGTCGACACCGACTGGATCCACCGCGTACGCGTTCTCGGCCGGGGGACCGGTGCTGTGGCCGGAGCTGGAGGCGATACTGGTCGTCCCCAACAATGCGCATGCCCTGTTTGCCCGGCCCATGGTCGTTTCTCCGGAGGCCACCGTCGCGATCGAAATCGAGGGCAATGGGCACGATGCCCTGGTGTTCTGCGACGGCCGACGCGAGATGATGGTGCCCGCCGGCAGCCGGCTGGAGGTCACTCGCTGCCACACTCCGGTCAAATGGGTGCGCCTGGACAGTGCGCCGTTCACCGACAGGCTGGTGCGCAAGTTCCGGTTGCCGGTTACCGGCTGGCGTGGGCAGTAGTCGCGTGCTGGCTGAGATTCGGATCGACTCCCTTGGCGCCATCAAGGCGGCCAGCGCCGAGTTCGACCGCGGGCTCACCGTCCTCACCGGAGAGACGGGCACCGGAAAGACGATGGTGATCACAGGGCTCCACCTGTTGGGCGGCGCCCGGGCGGATGCGAACCGGGTGCGCTCGGGCGCCGAGCGTGCCGTCGTGGAGGGCAGGTTCACCACGGCCGACCTTTCGCCGGCCCGCGTCGGCGCGATCGAGGAAATCCTGGAATCGTCGGGCAGCGACCGTGACGACGACGGCAGCGTGATCGCGTTACGCTCGGTCAGTCGTGCCGGGCCGTCGCGCGCCTACCTGGGCGGGCGCAGCGTGCCCGCCAAGTCCTTGAGCACGTTCACCACACATCTGCTGACGCTGCACGGACAAAACGACCAGCTTCGGCTGATGCGACCCGAGGAGCAGCGCGCCGCCGTCGATCGATTCGCCGGTGTCGGCGACCGGGTGGAGCGGTACCGGGCGTTGCGCGACGAATGGCGGCGAGTTCGTCGTGATCTCATCGACCGTACCGAGCGGGGACGTGAGCTTGTCCAGGAGGCGGACCGGCTCAAGTTCGCCCTCGCGGAGATCGATGCGGTGGATCCGAGGCCCGGCGAGGACCAAGCGCTGGTGGCGGAGATTCGGCGGCTATCGGAATTGGGGGCGCTGCGAGAAGCCGCATGGTGTGCCCGCAACGCGCTGTCTGGGAACCCCGACGACCCGGCAGAGGACGGGGCTTCTGCCGGTACCGCCATCGGCCTGGCGGTGGCGGCGTTGCAGAGCACCGACGATGACGTCCTGCGAAGCCTGGGGGCGCAACTGAGTGACGCGTTGACCGTTGTTGCGGAGGTGTCACGTGAGATCGGGGCATTCCTGTCGGACTTGCCCACCGACGCCAGCGAGTTGGAGGCCAAGCTTGCCCGGCAGGCTGAGTTGCGCTCACTGACCCGCAAATATGCCGCCGACGTCGACGGCGTGCTCGCCTTGGCCGCGAAGTCACGGGCGCGACTGGCCGAACTGGACGTGTCCGAGGACGCTCTAATCAGCGCGCGCCGCAGAGTCGAGGAACTCGGGGCCCAGGTGGCGGCGGCGGCGACGGATCTGACGAGAGTCCGCGTGGATGCGGCCCGGGTGCTGGCTAAGACGGTGACCAAAGAACTGGGTGGCCTGGCGATGGGGGATGCCGAGTTCGTCATCGGAGTCGGTGAACTGCTCGCGCCGGCAGGCGACTCCGCGGCATTGACCCTGCCGGACGGGCGCCGCGTGGCCGCTGGCCCGGATGGCATCGACCAAGTGGAATTCGGATTCGCCGCGCACCGCGGTGCGACGCTGTTGCCGCTGAGCAAGAGCGCCTCCGGCGGTGAGCTATCCAGGGTGATGCTGGCGCTCGAGGTCGTCCTGGCGGCCTCGGCCGAGGGTACGACGATGGTGTTCGACGAGGTCGACGCGGGTGTCGGGGGCAGGGCGGCAGTGCAGATCGGCCTGCGACTGGCCCGCCTGGCCCGCACTCACCAGGTTATCGTCGTCACACACCTGCCTCAGGTCGCGGCTTATGCCGACACACACCTTATGGTCGACGCGCTCGGTGGCGACGGAGCCAGCGTGGTGCAGCGGCTGGACCACGACGAGCGGGTCGCCGAACTGGCCCGGATGCTGGCCGGATTGGGGGAATCCGACACCGGCAGAGCGCACGCGCGCGAGCTGCTCGCCGCCGCGGAGCGCGATCGGGCCAAGGTGTCATAACTGTTGCAAGTGTGACTGGATATAACTTCTGAGGCTGGTGTTACGGCGCGCCTCCCTGACCAGCGCGGCTCACGCGGACAGAATCGGCGCCATGAAGATGGCATCGCTTCTCTCACGCAACAGTGGACCCCGTCCTGGTGTCAGCGGTACCGCGCGCGTGGACCGGGATGTCGACAAACTCCTGCAGCGCCTGGAACCCGGCGACATCGTCGTGCTCGACGTGCTCGACCTGGACCGCGTGACGGCCGATGCGCTGGTTGCTGCCAATGTCGCCGGAGTTGTCAACGCGGCGGCGTCGATCTCGGGCCGCTATCCAAATCTCGGACCCGAGGTTCTCGTCGGCAATGGTGTGACGCTGATCGACGAAGCCGGCCCCGAGGTCTTCAAAAAGATCAAGAACGGCGCCAAGGTTCGGCTACACGACGGCGGTGTCTACTCCGGCGACCGCCGGCTCATACACGGCACCGAGCGCAGCGACCACGAAATCGCGGAGTTGATGCACGAGGCCAAGAGCGGTCTGGTGGCCCACTTGGAGGCGTTCGCCGGCAACACCATCGAATTCATCCGCAGTGAGAGCCCGTTGCTGATCGACGGCATCGGTATCCCCAATATCGACGTCGACCTGCAACACCGCCATGTCGTCGTGGTGGCCGAAGAGCCGGGCGCGGCCGACGAACTCAAGGCGCTCAAGCCGTTCATCAAGGAGTACCAGCCCGTGCTGATCGGCGTGGGAACCGGTGCCGACCTTTTGCGCAAGGCAGGATACCGCCCGGAACTCATCGTGGGTGATCCCGGTCAGATCGGCACCGAGACCCTCAAATGCGGCGCTCAGGTGGTGCTGCCTGCCGACGCCGACGGCCACGCGCCAGGCCTGGAGCGCATTCAGGACCTCGGCGTCGGTGCCATGACGTTCCCGGCCGCCGGGTCGGCCGCAGACCTCGCCCTGCTGCTCGCCGACCACCACGGTGCGTCACTGATCGTGACGGCGGGCCACACCGCCAGCATCGAAGAGTTCTTCGATCGTTCGAGGCAGCGCAGCAATCCGTCGACATTTCTGACGCGGCTCAAAGTCGGCGAGAAGCTCGTCGACGCGAAAGCCGTTGCCACCCTTTACCGCAACCGGGTATCGACGGGTGCGGTCGCGATGCTGGTGCTGGCCATGCTGGTCGCGGTCGTCGTCGCGCTATGGGTGTCGAGCGCCGACACGGTGGTCGTGCACTGGATCGAGCAGTACTGGAACAGGCTCTGGCTCTGGATCCAGAACCTACTGGCGTAGGCAAAGGACCTGAGACGATGATTTCCCTTCGCCAGCATGCGATCTCGCTTGCCGCGGTGTTCCTTGCACTGGCCATCGGTGTGGTCCTGGGCTCCGGGTTGCTTTCCGATACCGTCCTGTCAGGGCTTCGGGACGAGAAGAAGGACTTGCAGGGGACAATCAGCGAGCTGACCGAAAAGAACAACGCTCTCAACGAAAAACTCAGCGCAGCAAATAACTTCGATGCGCAGATGTCTGCGCGGATGGTGCGGGACGCGCTGGGGGGAAAGTCCGTGGTGGTGATCCGCACACCCGACTCCGCTGACGATGACGTTGACGCCGCGGTAAGAATCCTCGGGCAAGCGGGTGCGTCGGTCACGGGTATTGTCGCGCTGACCCAGGAGTTCGTCGAGGCCAACTCCGCGGAGAAGTTGCGCTCGGTGGTCAACTCCTCGATCCTGCCGGCCGGCGCCCAGCTGAGTACCGCACTGGTCGACCAGGGATCGCAGGCGGGTGACCTGCTGGGTATCGCGCTGCTGGCCGACCGCGACCCCAACGCCGCGTCGGTCGACGAGGTGCAGCGCCAGACCGTGCTGGCGGCATTGCGCGATACCGGCTTCATCACCTACGGCTCCGATCGCTTCGAAGCCGCCAACGCGGCGCTGATCATCACCGGCGGGGCACTCGGGGAGGATGCCGGCAACCAGGGTGCAACGGTCGCCCGCTTTGCAGCCGCGATGGCACCGCGCGGCTCCGGCACGGTGCTGGCCGGCCGAGACGGCTCCGCATCGGGCAGTGCGGCGCTGTCGGTGGTCCGTTCCGACGCCGGCCTGTCTTCGGCGGTCACCACGGTGGATGACATCGGTGCCGAATCGGGCCGGATCACCGCGGCGCTGGCACTGCAGGAGGCGATCGGGGGTGCGGCCAGCGGCCAGTACGGCATCGGCAAAGGCGCGACGGCGGTCACGGTGGCCCAGTAGTCGCCAGCCCGGCGCGTCGAGGGCGGGTTGTCGGGGTGGGTGTTAAGGTGGGCTTCCGTGGGTCAGCAGGACCCAGGCCGGGTCTTCGCCCAGCGTGCTTAGCCCTGCACCATCGCCACGGAGGTTGCTCTTGCCATCGCTACGCAGGCACCAGCAGACCGCGACAAAGCACCTGTTTGTCAGCGGTGGCGTGGTTTCCTCGCTCGGCAAGGGCTTGACCGCCAGCAGCCTGGGCCAGTTACTGACCGCGCGCGGTCTGCACGTCACGATGCAGAAGCTCGACCCTTACCTCAACGTCGACCCCGGCACCATGAACCCGTTTCAGCACGGTGAGGTGTTCGTCACCGACGACGGTGCCGAAACCGACCTCGACGTGGGCCATTACGAGCGATTCCTCGACCGCGACCTGTCCGGGTCGGCGAATGTCACGACGGGGCAAGTCTATTCGACCGTGATCGCCAAGGAACGCCGCGGCGAGTATCTGGGCGACACCGTGCAAGTGATCCCCCATATCACCGATGAGATCAAGCGGCGGATCCTGATGATGGCCGCACCCGATGCCGGCGGAAACCGGCCCGATGTGGTGATCACCGAGATCGGTGGCACCGTCGGCGACATCGAATCGCTGCCGTTCCTGGAAGCGGCCCGTCAGGTCCGCCACGAAGTGGGACGGGAGAACTGCTTCTTCCTGCACGTGTCGCTCGTGCCGTATCTCAAACCGTCCGGTGAACTGAAGACAAAGCCGACCCAGCACTCGGTTGCCGCATTGCGCAGCATCGGTATCACTCCGGATGCGTTGATCCTGCGGTGCGACCGCGACGTCCCTGAGGCATTGAAGAACAAGATCGCCTTGATGTGCGACGTCGACATCGACGGCGTCATCTCGACCCCGGATGCGCCCTCCATCTACGACATCCCCAAGGTGTTGCACCGCGAAGAACTCGACGCCTACGTCGTGCGACGGTTGAACCTTCCGTTCCGCGACGTGGACTGGACGGAATGGGACGATCTGCTCAGGCGGGTGCACGACCCGCAGGAGACGGTTCGAATCGCGTTGGTGGGCAAGTACATCGACCTTTCGGACGCGTATCTGTCGGTCGCCGAGGCGCTGCGCGCGGGTGGATTCCGGCACCGCACCCGGGTGGAGATGCGCTGGGTCGCCTCCGACGACTGCGCAACCGAAAGCAGGGTGGCGGCCGCGCTCGGCGACGTGCACGGCGTGCTGATCCCGGGAGGATTCGGCATCCGCGGTATCGAGGGAAAGATCGGTGCCATCCGCTATGCCCGCACCCGGGGTATCCCCGTGCTCGGTTTGTGCCTCGGGTTGCAGTGCATCGTCATCGAGGCAGCACGCTCGGTCGGCCTGGAGCGGGCCAGCTCCGCCGAGTTCGACCCGGACACCCCCGATCCCGTGATCGCGACGATGGCCGACCAGCAGCAGATCGTCGCGGGTCGGGCCGACTTGGGCGGCACGATGCGGTTGGGCGCTTATCCAGCTGTGCTACAAGAGGATTCGATCGTCGCGCGGGCTTACGGCACCACCGCTGTTTCGGAGCGTCACCGGCACCGCTACGAGGTCAACAACTCCTATCGGGAGAAGATCGCCGAAAGCGGCCTGCGCTTCTCGGGCACCTCGCCGGAAGGGCACCTGGTGGAATTCGTCGAATACCCGGCCGAGGTGCATCCCTTCCTGGTGGGCACGCAGGCGCATCCCGAGCTCAAGAGCCGGCCGACGAGGCCGCATCCGTTGTTCGTGGCATTCGTCGCCGCGGCCATCGACTACAAGGCGGCGGAACGACTTCCCCTGGAGGATTTGGAGATTCACGAGCAGCGGTCGAACGGTGCCGGGCACTCGGGTGCCAAGCGTTTGATCCAAGAGCCTGCCGCCCGTGGCTGAGCATGCGTTCGACACCGTATCCAGCGACACCGTTTACGTCGGCAAGATCTGTGCGCTGCGCATAGACGATGTCGTGATGCCCGGCGGCGGTGTGGCGCGGCGGGAGGTGGTCGAACACTACGGGGCGGTGGCCGTTGTCGCGATGGATGCCGACGTCAACCTCGTCCTCGTGTATCAATACCGCCATGCGATCGGCCGCCGGCTGTGGGAACTTCCCGCCGGGCTCACCGATGTCGACGGTGAGGATCCGCACCGGACCGCGGCGCGTGAACTCGAAGAAGAGGCGGGGCTGACCGCCGACGAGTGGAAGGTGCTTGTCGACGTCATCTCCACGCCGGGGTTCAGCGACGAGAGCGTGCGCGTCTACCTGGCGACCGGACTGCATCACACCCTTCGTCCGGCCGCCCACGACGAGGAGGCGGACCTGACCCTGAAGTGGTGGCCGCTGGCGGAGGCGGTGCAGATGGTTCTGCGCGGCGAGATCGTCAATTCCATCGCCGCGGCCGGCATCTTGGCCGCTCACGCCGTGCACGAGGGCGCGGCCCAGGCCCGGCCGGTGGGTGCGCCGTGGCCGGACAAATCGGCGCGGTTACTGGCGCGATTGCGGGCAGCGCAGGTCAGTTCGTGACCACGTTTCGGCCCGCACTGGAGTCCCAGCTGCAGGGGTACCTCGACCACCTGACCATCGAGCGCGGAGTCGCCGCCAACACGTTGAGTTCCTATCGGCGCGACCTGCGCCGCTATCAGGAGCATCTGACGATGCGCGGTATCGAGGATCTCGGCGACGTCACCGAAAACGACGTCAGCGAGTTCCTGGTGGCCCTTCGGCGCGGCGATCCGGGTGTGGGCACCGCGCCCCTGTCGGCGGTGTCGGCGGCACGGACGCTGATCGCGGTGCGTGGCCTGCACCGGTTCGCGGCAGCCGAAGGCATGACCGACGCCGACGTGGCCCGTGGGGTGAAGCCGCCGACCCCTGGCCGGCGCCTGCCCAAGAGCCTCACCGTCGACGAGGTCGTGGCCCTGCTGGGCGGCGCGGGCGGCGACTGCTCGTCCGACGGGCCGCTGACACTGCGCAATCGCGCGCTGCTGGAAATGTTGTATTCGACGGGTGCCCGCATTTCCGAAGCGGTGGGCCTCGACCTCGACGACGTCGACACCCACGATCGCTCGGTGCTCTTGCGCGGAAAGGGCGGAAAACAGCGACTTGTGCCGATCGGACGCCCGGCGGTCCAGGCTCTTGACAACTACCTGGTACGTGGACGGCCGGATTTGGCGACCCGCGGTCGCGGCACCCCGGCGATCTTCCTCAACGCCCGCGGCGGCCGCCTGTCCCGTCAGAGCGCGTGGCAGGTGCTTCAGGACGCCGCCGACCGGGCGGGCGTGACCAGTACCGTCTCTCCGCATACGTTGCGCCATTCGTTTGCCACCCACCTGCTCGACGGCGGCGCCGACGTGCGGGTGGTGCAGGAACTTCTGGGCCACGCATCGGTGACGACGACTCAGATCTACACACTGGTCACCGTGCATGCGCTGAGGGAGGTTTGGGCCGGGGCCCACCCGCGCGCCCGTTAGGCGCCCAGATACTCCGACTCCAGCACCAGGTCCGGCAGTAACTTCTGGTATTCCGCGTGGGTCTTGTGCTCTTCGGTGGTCCAGTCGGCGCCCTGGTGTTCGCGCATGTAGCTGCGATACTTCGGGGCGCCCGGCAGCCTGACGTTGTCGGCGACCACGATCGCCCCTGGCCGCAGCCAACCGCGCGCCAACAGGCTCAGGAGGTCGGCGAGGTAGGCATCCTTGTCGTGGTCGAGGAACAAGAAGTCCACGGAACCCGCGTCGAGGCCGTGCTCGGCGGCCAGCGCGTCGAGGGTGCGACCGCCGTCTCCGATCGTTCCGACCACGCAGCGCACGCGGTCACCGACTCCGGCGTGCTCCCAGATCCGGCGTGCGTTGTCGGCGTTGGCCGCCGACAGTTCGACCGACACGACAGCACTCCGGGGTGCCGCGCGAGCGATCCGCAATGCGCTGTAGCCGCAGTACGTGCCCAGTTCAACCGCGGTGGCGGGATCGGCGCGGCGCACCGCGGCGTCGAGGATCCGGCCTTTCTCATCTCCCACGTTGATCAGGAAAGACTTCTGGTAGGCGAAGCGGTCCAGCGCGGCGATCGCGTCGTCGACATCGCCGGCCCGAGCGTTGGCGAGCACATAACGTACCGCTTCCCGCTCCCGTCCGTCGCCGATCTGCCCCGTCGTGGTGATGTTGCGGGCGCCCGCGGCCATCCGAAGGAACGACCATCGAAGCATGGGGATGTGGCGCTTGAGATCCATCACGACAGCGTAAGGCGGGCTGTCGCCTGCGGGTCTCCCATGTGGGAAGTGGTGATCCCGCTAGACTTCCCCCGATGTCCGCCACCAGACGACTCCGGGGGACCCGGGCGTGACCGACAATTCCGACGCTGATGCCGAATCCGTTGATATCGGCCCGACGGGCCGTCCCCGCCGGAGGATCCCCGATCCCGAGCCGCTGACCTCCCACGGCCCGGCCAAGGTTATCGCGATGTGCAATCAGAAGGGCGGCGTCGGAAAAACCACGTCGACCATCAACCTCGGCGCCTCCCTGGCCGAATGCGGCCGCCGGGTGCTCTTGGTCGATCTCGACCCGCAGGGTGCGCTCTCGGCCGGACTCGGCGTGCCGCATTACGAACTGGACCACACCGTGCACAACCTGCTGGTGGAGCCCCGGGTGTCGATAGACGACGTCGTCATCAAAACCCGCGTCAGCGGGTTGGACCTGGCGCCGAGCAACATCGACCTGTCGGCGGCCGAGATCCAGCTGGTTAACGAGGTCGGCCGGGAGCAGACGCTGGGCCGTGCCCTGCACCCCGTGCTGGACCGGTACGACTACGTCTTGATCGACTGCCAGCCCTCGCTGGGCTTGCTCACCGTCAACGGATTGGCCTGTTCGGACGGCGTCATCATCCCCACGGAGTGCGAGTTCTTCTCGCTGCGCGGGCTGGCGCTGCTGACCGACACCGTCGAGAAGGTGCACGACCGGCTCAACCCCCGGCTGGCTATCAGCGGCATCCTGATCACTCGCTACGACAGTCGAACCGTCAACGCGCGCGAGGTCATGGCACGCGTGGTCGACCGGTTCGGCGATCTGGTGTTCGACACGGTGATCAGCCGCACCGTGCGGTTTCCGGAGACGAGCGTGGCCGGCGAGCCGATCATCACCTGGGCGCCGAAATCGATTGGGGCACAAGCCTACCGCTCGCTGGCCCGAGAGGTCATCGACCGGTTCGCCAAGTGAGCACCGCGGTGGAGGAAGCCACCCAGTCAGGTTTTCAGGTCCGGCTGAGCAATTTCGAGGGCCCGTTCGATCTCCTGCTGCAGCTGATCTTCGCGCACCGCCTCGACGTGACCGAAATCGCCCTTCATCAAGTCACCGATGAGTTCATCTCCTACACCAAGGAGATCGGGCCGCAGCTGGAACTCGACGAGACCACCGCGTTTCTGGTGGTGGCGGCGACTCTGCTGGATCTGAAGGCGGCCCGGTTGTTGCCGTCGGGCCAGGTCGACGACGCCGAGGACCTGGCGTTGCTCGAGGTGCGCGACCTGCTGTTCGCGCGACTGCTGCAGTACCGCGCGTTCAAGCACGTGGCGATGATCTTCGCCGAGCTCGAGGCCGCCGCCCTGCGCAGCTACCCGCGTGCCGTCGGGCTCGAAGACCGGTTCGCCGAATTGCTACCGGAGGTGATGCTGGGCGTCGACGCCCAGGCGTTCGCCGAGATCGCCGCGGCGGCGTTCACTCCGCGGCCGGTGCCGATCGTGGGCACCGACCATCTGCATCACCCGAAGGTGTCGGTGCCCGAGCAGGCCCGCAATATTTTGCGGCTACTGGAGCGACGAGGGGTGGGGCAGTGGGCGGCGTTCTCGGATCTGATCACCGACTGCCGGGCGCCGATCGAGATCGTCGGACGGTTTCTGGCGCTGCTGGAGCTCTACCGCACCCGCGCGGTAGCATTCGAACAGCCAAAACCACTTGGTGTGCTCCGGGTTTCGTGGACCGGCGAGCGTCCCACGGATCAGCAGCTGCACGAACCGGAAGACGACTCATGAACGACGAACCTCCCGGCCTCGATCCTGGCCTCGATATCGCTCTCGACACCGGCCTCGACCTGTCCGCCGCAAGCGAACTCGACGACGGCGAACTGGGTCGTGTACTTGAGGCATTACTCCTCGTCGTCGACGCACCTGTGAGCGCCGAGGCACTGGCGGTAGCCACAGAGCAGCCGGTGTATCGGATTTCGGCCACGCTGCACCGGCTTGCCGATGACCTCACCGTCCGGGACAGCGGCATCGATCTGCGCGCGGCCGGCGGCGGCTGGCGGATGTACACCCGAGCCCGGTTCGCCCCGTATGTGGAACGGCTGCTGCTCGACGGCGCCCGCACCAAGCTGACCAGAGCGGCATTGGAAACGCTGGCGGTGGTGGCCTACCGGCAGCCGGTGACACGTGCTCGGGTCAGCGCCGTACGAGGCGTCAACGTCGACGCGGTGATGCGGACCCTCCTGGCACGCGGGCTGATTACCGAGGCCGGAACCGACACCGACACCGCGGCGGTGACCTTCGCCACCACCGAGCTGTTCCTGGAGCGGCTCGGCCTGTCGTCGTTGTCGGATCTGCCCGACATCGCGCCGCTGCTGCCGGACGTGGATGTGATCGAGGACTTGAGTCAATCGCTGGATTCCGAACCCAGGTTCATGAAGCTCAACCCGGCTGCGGTGCCCGCCACACCGCCGGCCTTCGATGTGGATCGGGACTGACATGGCCGACGTCGATGGTGTGCGGCTGCAAAAGGTGCTGTCACAGGCCGGCGTTGCGTCGCGGCGCGTCGCCGAGCGGATGATCGCGGACGGCCGGGTGGAGGTCGACGGCAGCATCGTCACCGAGCAGGGCACCCGGGTCGATCCCGCCACCGCAGTGATCCGCGTCGACGGCGCACGCGTGATGGTCGACGACTCCCTCATGCACCTGGCCCTCAACAAACCCGTGGGCATGGTTTCGACGATGTCGGACGACCAGGGGCGTCCGTGTATCGGCGATCTCGTCGAACACCGGGTGCGCGGCAACAAGAATCTGTTTCACGTCGGCCGGCTCGACGCCGACACCGAGGGTCTGATCCTGCTCACCAACGACGGCGAGTTGGCGCACCGGTTGATGCATCCCTCCTATGAGGTGCCCAAGACCTATCTGGCCACGGTGAGCGGCCATGTGCCGCGCGGCCTGGGCAAGGTGTTGCGGGCGGGTGTGGAACTGGACGACGGCCCGGCAAAGGTTGACGATTTTGCGCTGGTGGACACCGTGCCAGGGCGCTCTCTGGTTCGGATCACACTGCACGAGGGCCGCAAGCGCATCGTCCGAAGAATGCTAGCCGAAGTCGGTTTTCCGGTCGAGGCGCTGGTGCGGACCGACATCGGGTCGGTTTCGCTGGGGGAGCAGCGGCCCGGGAGCCTGCGGGCGCTTACCGGTAAGGAGATCGGTGCGCTCTACAAGGCGGTCGGCCTGTGAGCGCAGCGGCTGACGGTTGCGACGCGAACGGTGTCATCGTTACCATCGACGGCCCGGCAGGCACCGGCAAGTCGTCGGTGTCGCGCGGACTGGCGCGTGCACTGGGCGCCCGCTACCTCGACACCGGGGCGATGTACCGGCTGGTGACACTCGCCGTGCTGCGCGCGGGCGTTTCGTTGGACGACCCGGCGGGGATCGCTGCGGTGGAGGCCACGTTGTCGGTCAGCCACGACCCCGACGAGGACCGGGCTTACCTTGGGGGAGAGGATGTTTCGTCGGAAATCCGCGGAGATGCGGTGACCGCCGCGGTGTCGGCGGTATCGGCGGTGCCCGAGGTTCGCCATCGGCTGGTGAAACGCCAGCGCGAATTGGCAACCGGGACTGGCAGTGTCGTCGTCGAAGGTCGTGACATCGGGACCGTCGTCCTGCCGGATGCCGACGTGAAGATTTTTCTCACCGCATCGGCGGAAACCCGCGCCCGGCGCCGCAACGAGCAGAACGTCGGCTCCGGGCTGGCCGACGATTACGACGGTGTGCTCGCCGATGTCGTCCGCCGCGACCACCTGGACTCCACGCGCGCGGTTTCGCCGTTGCGTGAGGCGGACGACGCGGTCTTGGTCGACACCAGTGATATGAACGAACCCGAAGTCGTCGCCTACCTGATTGATCTGGTCCACCAGCATGCCGGGGTCAACCGGTGAGTGGTCGGGGTTCTGGCGACGAAGCGTGGGTAGATGAAAACGACTGGGAGATAGCCGAATCCGAGTTCGCCGATGAGGCCGAGGAGTTCGCGGGCCCGCCGCCGGTGGTGGCCGTGGTGGGTCGGCCCAACGTGGGCAAGTCAACCTTGGTCAACAGGATCCTCGGCCGTCGCGAGGCGGTGGTGCAGGACGTGCCCGGTGTGACCCGCGACCGGGTGTCCTACGAGGCGCTGTGGACCGGGCGCCGGTTCATCGTGCAGGACACCGGTGGCTGGGAGCCCGACGCCAAGGGCCTGCAGCGGCTGGTGGCCGAACAAGCCGCGGTGGCCATGCGGACGGCGGACGCGATCATCCTGGTGGTCGACTCGATCGTCGGGGCCACCACGGGGGACGAGGCCGCCGCGCGCATCCTGCGCCGGTCCGGCAAGCCGGTCTTCCTGGCGGCCAACAAGGTTGACAACGACAAGCAGGAAGCCGACGCGGCGGCGTTGTGGTCGCTGGGGGTGGGGGAGCCGCACCCGATCAGCGCCATGCACGGCCGAGGTGTGGCCGATCTGCTCGATGCCGTGGTCGCCGTGCTGCCGGCCGTTTCCGAGCTGGCCGCCGGCGGCGGTGGTCCGCGGCGGGTGGCGCTGGTGGGCAAGCCGAACGTGGGCAAGAGTTCGCTGCTGAACCGGCTGGCCGGTGATCAACGCTCGGTGGTGCACGACGTGGCCGGCACCACCGTCGACCCGGTCGACTCGCTGATCGAATTAGGCGACAAGACATGGCGTTTCGTCGACACCGCAGGGCTTCGCCGCAAGGTGGGCCAGGCCAGCGGGCATGAGTTCTACGCCTCGGTGCGTACGCACGGAGCCATCGACGCCGCCGAGGTGGTCATCGTTCTCATCGACGCGTCCCAACCGCTCACCGAACAGGATCAGCGGGTGCTGACGATGGTCATCGAGGCCGGCCGTGCTCTGGTACTGGCGTTCAACAAATGGGATCTCGTCGACGAGGACCGGCGCTACGTGTTGGAGCGGGAGGTCGACCGGGAACTGGCGCAGGTGGCGTGGGCGCCGCGGGTGAACATCTCGGCGATGACCGGTCGCGCGGTACAGAAGCTGGTTCCCGCGCTGGAAACCGCGTTGGCGTCCTGGGACACCCGCGTGTCCACCGGCAGGCTCAACACGTTCTTCAAGGAGATCGTCGCCGCCACGCCGCCGCCTGTGCGTGGCGGTAAGCAGCCGCGGATCCTGTTCGTGACCCAGGCGACGGCCCGCCCGCCGACGTTCGTGTTGTTCACTACCGGCTTCCTGGAAGCCGGTTATCGCCGGTTTCTGGAACGCCGGCTGCGCGAGACGTTCGGGTTCGAGGGCAGCCCAATCCGGATCAACGTCCGGGTCCGGGAAAAGCGCGGCCCCAAGTAGCGTTTTGCGGCGTCTCACCCGCGGCAGTCGCGGCTATGACTCCACAAATCCCCGGGCCGAGATGGGGTTACTGTCGGCAGGTGCCGATCTCCCACATGATCCTGATCGCGCTCGCCGGTGTCGGCGCCGGCGCCATCAACGCGATCGTCGGCTCCGGCACACTGATCACCTTTCCGACCCTCGTCACGCTGGGATATCCGCCCGTGACATCGACGATGTCCAACGCGGTCGGGCTTGTCGCCGGCGGCGTGTCGGGAACCTGGGGGTACCGCAGTGAACTGCGCGGTCAGTGGCACCGCCTGCGCTGGCAAATCCCGGCGTCGCTGACCGGCGCCGTGATCGGCGCATGGCTGTTGCTGCACCTGCCGGAGAAGGTGTTCACCCAAGTCGTACCGGTGCTGCTGGTTGCCGCGCTCGTATTGGTGGTTGTCGGACCACGGATACAAATCTGGGCGAAAGCCCGTGCCGAACGGTCGGGCCGCTCCGCCGAGCACATAGCCCCCGGTCGGATGGCCGCTCTGCTCGCAGGCACGTTTGGGGTCGGTGTATACGGCGGCTACTTCACCGCCGCCCAGGGCATCCTTCTCATCGCGGTGCTGGCCGCGTTGCTGCCCGAAGACATGCAGAGGATGAACGCGGCGAAGAACCTGCTGTCGCTGCTGGTAAACATCGTTGCCGCATCGGCGTACACGCTGGTTGCGTTCGATCGGATCAGTTGGCCGGCGGCCGGGTTGATCGCGCTGGGATCACTGGCCGGAGGGTTCGTCGGGGCACGTTACGGCCGGCGGCTCTCACCCGCTGCCCTGCGGGCGGTGATCGTCGTCGTCGGACTCGTCGGGCTATATCGGCTATTGACCGTGTAGTCTG
>CAZEHT010000078.1:10756-18868 GCA_964511995.1 uncultured Mycobacterium sp. | reverse complement strand
ACCAAGCACAAGAAGGCCGTCATCGATGCCAAGCGCGGCAAGATGTTCGCCAAGCTGATCAAGAATGTCGAGGTGGCGGCGCGAGTGGGCGGCGGTGACCCGGCCGGCAACCCGACGCTGTACGACGCCATCCAAAAGGCCAAGAAGTCCTCGGTGCCCAACGACAACATCGAACGGGCCCGTAAACGCGGTGCCGGCGAAGAGGCCGGCGGCGCGGACTGGCAGAACATCACCTACGAGGGCTACGGCCCCAACGGTGTCGCCGTGCTCGTCGAATGTCTGACCGACAACCGCAACCGCGCCGCGGGTGAGGTGCGGGTGGCCATGACCCGCAACGGCGGCAACATGGCAGACCCCGGTTCGGTGGCATACCTGTTCTCCCGCAAAGGCGTTGTGACGCTGGAGAAGAACGGCTTGAGCGAAGACGACGTGCTGCTGGCCGTGTTGGAGGCCGGTGCCGAGGAGGTCAACGACTTGGGCGACGCGTTCGAGGTCGTCTCCGAGCCCGGCGATCTGGTGGCGGTGCGCACCGCTTTGCAGGATGCCGGCATCGATTATGACTTCGCCGAGGCCAGCTTCCAGCCGTCGGTCACGGTGTCCGTCGACCTCGAAGGTGCCCGCAAGGTCCTCAAGCTCGTCGACGCGCTCGAGGACAGCGACGACGTGCAGGATGTCTACACCAACATCGACATTCCCGAGGACGTCGCGGCGCAGCTCGACGAGGAATAGCTGCTCGGCCTCTTTTTCCGTGGCGCGAGCGTGCGTGTCCCCGGTGCGACACGCCGAGGACGGGCCGGATCTGCGCATGCTGGCGGGATGGTGCACCGGCATCTCGGGCACTCCTCTGCCGGTGCTTGACCTACAACCATATGGTTGCAGGTTGGAGGTGTGGCCGACGTGCATGAGGACCGGGCCGACGCTCTGTTCCATGCGCTCTCCGATCGCACACGACGCGACATCATGCGCCGGGTGTTGGCGGGTGAGCATTCGGTCTCGGCACTGGCGGCGAATTACGACATGAGCTTCGCCGCCGTGCAAAACACGTCGCCGTGCTTGAACGGGCTGGGCTGATCACTAAAAGGCGCAGTGGCCGTGAGCAACTCGCGAACGGCGACGTCGAATCGGTACGTGCGGTGTCGTCGGTGCCGGCGAGTTCGAACTCGTCTGGCGCGGCCGTATCGCCCGGATCGACGAACTCCTTGCCACGGAGGAATCACCATTGGAGGACTGATACATGCCCGTCACCAACGTCACTCATGACGTCGACACCCGCACCCTGACCATCACCGCCGAGTTCGCCGCCCCCAAGGCACGGGACCGGCAGACCTACGGCGATCCGCGTCAGCTAGAAAAGGTCTGGGGCCCACCGGAATATCCCGCAACCGTCGTCGAACACGGATTGAAGCCGGGGGGTCGCGTCACCTACTACATGACCGGTCCGGGAGGGGAGAAGTACCGGGATACTGGGAGGTCCTCGAGGTCGACGAGCCGGAACAGCTTCGCGTTCAAAGATGGCTTTGCCGACGAGGACTTCAATCCCGTTGACTCGCTGCCGGTTTCGACAATCACGTACACCTTTACCGAATCCGGTGGGCGCACTACGGCCACGTTCGTATTCACCTTCGAGACAGCCGAGGGCCTGCAGAAGGTTCTCGATATTGGCGTCGTCGAAGGTTCGACCGGTGCGATCAACCAGATCGACGCGCTGCTTGCCGGCGGTTAGCTGGTACGTACCGCGTAGGCGCGCTCGGCGGACACTCCCCTCCGCCGACGCGCCGCACAGGCCGGTGCCGCCGCCGCGAAGGTGACAGTCGGTTGCTCGCGGGGCACGGAGAATCGGAGAAGTCATACAAACGTATGGCGGACCGCCTCCGGCACTGCCGACTGTGGTCGGCCGAACTCGCTGCGCAGGCCAATCCGACAATCTGCCGGGGTGTGTCCCTGCCGGGGCTTGTCGGAGGGCGCGGCTAAGGTATCGAACAACTGTTCGTAGACGGAAGGTCTGAACGTGCGTGTGATGGGTGTCGACCCCGGGTTGACGCGCTGCGGGCTGTCGGTCATCGAGAGCGGCCGCGGGCGCCACGTCATCGCACTCGACGTCGACGTGGTGCGCACCCCGGCCGACGAGCCCTTGGCGAAGCGCCTGTTGACGATCAGTGACACCGTCGAGCACTGGATGGACACCCACCGCCCGGACGTCCTCGCCGTTGAGCGGGTGTTCTCCAACCAGAACGCCAACACGGCGATGGGCACCGCTCAGGCCGCCGGTGTCATCGCACTGGCCGCTGCCCGCCGCGACATCGATGTGTACTTCCATACGCCATCGGAGGTAAAAGCCGCCGTCACCGGCAACGGTCGCGCCGACAAGGCGCAGGTCACCACCATGGTCACCAGAATCCTTGAGCTGCAACGGAAACCCACCCCGGCCGACGCCGCCGACGCGCTCGCCCTGGCCATCTGTCACTGCTGGCGCGCCCCGATGATCGCCCGAATGGCGCAAGCCGAGGCGATGGCCGCCGAACAGCAGCGCAGGTATCAGGCCACTCTCACGGCTAAAGCAAGAGCCATCCGGTGATTGCCTCGGTGCGCGGCGAGATCGTCGACATCGCCCTTGACCACGCCGTCGTCGAAGCCGCCGGGGTGGGTTACAAGGTGATGTGCACCCCGTCGACACTGGCCACTCTGCGCCGTGGCACTGAGGCGCGCCTGATCACCGCGATGATCGTCCGGGAGGATTCGCAGACGCTGTACGGATTCGCCGACGCCGGCGCGCGCGACATCTTCACCACACTGCTGGGTGTCTCCGGGGTGGGGCCCAAGATCGCTCTGGCGACCCTGGCCGTCTACGACGCCCCGGCGCTGCGGCAAGTCCTGGCCGACGGCGACGTCACGGCGCTGACCCGGGTGCCAGGCATCGGCAAACGCGGTGCTGAGCGGTTGGTACTGGAGCTGCGCGACAAGGTGGGTGCGACGGCCACCGCGGCGGGCGGATCAGTGGCCGGTGCACCGCACGCGGTTCGCGGCCCGGTTGTGGAAGCACTTGTGGGACTTGGCTTTGCGGCCAGACAAGCGGAAGAGGCCTGCGACAAGGCGCTCGCGCTGGACAAGGATGCCACCACGTCGACTGTGCTCCGCGCCGCCTTGAATCTACTGGGCAGGAACAAATGAGCCGCTTCGACGAGGACGACGGGGACGACCACGTCGACGTAAACGACGCCGTAACCTCCGACGAGCGGGACGTCTCGCCCGCGCTGACGGTCGGCGAGGGGGACGTCGACGCCAGCCTGCGACCGCGGTCGCTGCACGAGTTCATCGGCCAGCCGCGGGTGCGTGAGCAGTTGCAGCTCGTCATCGAGGGTGCCAAGAATCGTGGCGGCACACCGGATCACATCCTGCTGTCCGGTCCGCCCGGCCTGGGCAAGACCTCATTGGCGATGATCATCGCGGCCGAGCTCGGCTCGTCTCTGAGGGTTACGTCGGGGCCGGCCCTGGAACGTGCCGGCGATCTGGCCGCGATGCTGTCGAACCTCGTCGAACACGACGTTCTGTTCATCGACGAGATCCACCGCATCGCGCGGCCCGCCGAGGAAATGCTGTACCTGGCCATGGAGGACTTCCGCGTCGACGTCGTGGTCGGCAAGGGACCCGGCGCCACGTCCATTCCGCTCGAGGTGGCACCCTTCACCCTGGTCGGCGCCACCACCCGGTCGGGTTCGCTGACCGGCCCCCTGCGTGACCGGTTCGGGTTCACCGCGCACATGGATTTCTACGAGTCCGCCGAGCTGGAGCTGGTGCTCGCCCGTTCTGCGGGCATCCTCGGCATCGACCTCGGCGCCGAAGCGGGTGCGGAAATCGCCCGCCGGTCGCGCGGCACACCGCGGATCGCAAATCGGCTGCTGCGCCGGGTCCGCGACTACGCCGAGGTCCGTGCCGACGGCGTTATCACCTGTGACATCGCCAAGGCCGCGCTTGAGGTGTACGACGTGGACGAACTCGGGCTGGACCGACTCGACCGGGCGGTGCTGTCGGCGCTGACGCGAAGCTTCGGAGGTGGGCCGGTCGGGGTGTCCACGCTGGCGGTTGCGGTGGGGGAGGAGGCCGCCACGGTCGAGGAGGTCTGTGAGCCGTTTCTGGTGCGCGCCGGCATGATCGCGCGAACGCCGCGCGGGCGCGTCGCGACCGCGCAGGCGTGGACCCATCTGGGGCTGGCGCCACCGCCGCGAGCGGCTGGGCTCGGTCAGCAGGGCCTGTTCGACTAACCATTGGTTAAGTTAGTGGGACGGGCAGAGCCGGACCGATCGACGCGGGTGCCGCCGGGAATTGGACGTCCGCAACTACCATCGCGATGCCGACTTCCACTTCGAGCGACTCGAGAACCTCTACCTGAGACGTCGGCTCGATTTCGCCCGCACACGCAATGCGTACTGGAGCCGGCACCGGTGGCCGAAATGGAAGTCGCAGTCGTTCGATGGCCTTCGGCCGGCCTGTTTCTACGGCTGATGACGACGATTCCCGACGCCGAGCCGCGCCGAACCTATCGCCGCCGGATGACGACGACGCTGCACGGACGGCCGGACCCAACGTGTTGTTCATCTACGTGCTCAAATGCGCGATGCACTGCCACCACTACACGATGACTCGCGAGATGGTCGGAAAGCGCAAGCTGGTCAACACTTTCTAGCTTGCCGAGCCGTGGTCGCGACCGACCTCACAGAAGCACCGGGGCTGGCGGGGCAACCTCGACGATGCCGAAGTTCTTCGCAAACGTCTTCTGATAGTCGGCCCACACCGGAGTGAGGCGGCCGCGGCCAGTGCAGCGCGGGTCGTAGCGCACACACCGTTGGGCCGAGGCCGCGTGCGCGGCGTCGTCGATTACGGTCACCGAGAGCCGTATTTCGATCGCGGTGTTGGCGGACAGCGTGATGGTCACGCTGGTTCCGGTGACCTCGTATTGGGCCTTCGTGCCGGCGCCGAGATCCACAGTGCCGCCCGGGGCGGACAACGCGGTGCCGTTGAGCTGCCATGCCGCCTTCCGGCCGCTCCCGAATCCCACTGTCCTGGCATCGAATCGGGCCTGGGGACGCCGCCCCAACGCGTATTCGCCGACGAACGTGCCGATGCGTTGATCGATGAGGGGCAGCGCGCGGATCGCCTCGGCGACCGGATCGACCCGTGACGCCAGCGTCACCGGCGTCGCCGGCGCCACCGCCCGCACCGCGTCGCGGAACGACGTACATGGGTCGGCTTGCACGGAAACATCCGCTGTCGCAGGGGTTGCGCGGACGGTGCCCAGCGCCGGTGACCGGACGAACACCGGCAGACCAGGTTTGGCCACTTCGCCGAAGGTGACGAAAGTTCTTGTCGGACAATCGAAACCACCCACGATCTGCACCGTCGTGAGCGCCTTTTCCCAGGTGATGTAGCGGAAGACGATGCGATCGAGCTTCACCTCGACGGCCTGCACGGCCGCCCAGCGACCCTCATTGGTCCGCACGCCGAAGATTCGCCTGGTCTCTTTGAACGGATCGCCGAACACCAGGCCGAAGGGGTTCAGAGTCGCCAGTTCGACGAGCGGCACCGGATTGGGCGCGGTGTACGGGTAGGGGTACACGGCCGCCCGGTACAGCGCCGCGAAGTCGCGTAGCCCGGTGCGCGCCCACCGCGCGCCGCACATCGACCGGACGGTGCGGTCCAGCGGGCCTCCGGTCACCAGCAGGTCGCCGCTGGGCATATCGCGCGGCCCGACCATGCCGCTGTCGAGGTCGAATGCCGCGCCGCTGGGCACCGAGGCCGTTCCCGAGCAGCGCACGACGGCGGTGTCGCGGGGCCGCACCTGCCCGACGATCTGGACGTCGTCGATGAACGCGTCGCTGAAGATCAGGTCGAAGCCGACGGCGGGGATGTCCACTGACGGGGCGATCTCGTTGAGCGCATCGGCGATGTGCTCGGCGACGCTGTTGATGGTGCCTTCGATCACCTCGGTCGCCAGATACATGATCAGCGGCACCAGGACCGCTCCGACCACTGCGTAGATCACCCCCGGCAGCAGCCCCCCAAGGACCGCGCCGATGACCGCTCCCGCGACATAGCAGTACCACGGGATGTCGACGTCGACGTCGGGGTTGTCGACTTCGGACTTCACCACGAGGCGGCTGTTCTCGACCGCGATCTTGATCTTGGCGCCGACGGTGCCGCTGGCCGAATAGCAGAAGCCTGACTTCTTGACGGTGGCCTTGACCGCCAGGAAGCCGTCCTGCTGGGTCACCGTCAGGGCGGTCAGGTCAACGTCGTTCTCGTCGTCGATGCGGACCGTGCGGGTGAGCCGGCAATTTGCGAACGCCCCGTCCAGTTTCAGCGATGTGTCGATCATCGGGCTGATGACGCGGCAGATCCAGGCCATGGACACCGCGACGCCGGCGTTCCCGCCGGGCGAGACGAAGCTCTGGGTCAGTGCCTTTTTGTTGCCGGGAGTTCCGCCGCCGAACGTGATCAGGAAAGCGGAGGCGTCCTTGTCGGCCGGCGACGTGTCGTCGATGATGCCCACGTCGGCGTTCTTCATCAGGACACTCGAGGTCTCGGCATGGTTGACCGGGAACGGCACCAGCGGAATCGACTTCATCTGACGCAGCATGTTGGCGAACAACGTGTTGAGGCCGGGCAGCGGAAAACCGACGACGCTGATCTCGGTCAGCCACAGCTTGTTCGCGAGATTGATCTGGGCGACGTCGAATCCGGTCACGGCGGTGTTGACGTCGACGCTGGCGACGATGCGCATCGATCCGAGCGCCCCGTTGTCACCCAGAAGTACGTGGACGTCGATGACGTCGGTCGCGCTCGCCGGGAGCCCGGCCGGCTTGTCGAAGGCGACTGTCACAGAGAAAGGTGTGCCGAGGTCGACGGGAATGCCAAGAGCGCCGAGGATGGTGCCCAGCAGGAAGTCGTCGGCGTCGAAGATGGCACTCAGCAGCCGTTGGTAGGCGTCTTCGGCCCACTCCATGACAAGGTCGTAGCCGGCAGTCTGCGTTCCGGACATGTGTCAGCCCTGCTCGTCGGTCACCGGTGGCGGACCGGTGAAGCGGAGATTGATGCTGGTCGTGACTACCTGCCCGTTGGGCAGCCGGAAGGAGCGCGGCGTGGCCAGTTCCGAGAAGGCAGTGCTCGATGCCGCCGACTTGAGGCGCTGCCGGACGATCGGCGGCACGTCGACCTTGAGTGCGGTCAAAACCGCCAGCGGGTCGGCCGCGAAATTCTTGGCGGTATCCGGCCTCGCCAGGGCCGCGAGGATTCTGCGTTCCGATTTCTGGAGTTGCTCGATCTCGGCGCGCAAGCGTGGCCCGAGCTGCCCGGAAACCTTCCCGAACTCATCGGCGTCGCGCTCGCCCTCGAGTGGCGTGTCGCTGGGTCCCACCGACAAATTCTACCTCCGATTGGCCCACCAAGACCTGGGGATTCACCGCAATCGCCTATCGTGGCAGGGCAGTGTCCTTTCGCGGGTGACTCGACCGGAAAGTCGGAAAGTGTGGGGTGTGGGATGGTCATTGCCGGAATTGTGTTCGCCGCGCTCGCCGCACTGCTGCACGTCTACATCTTCGTGATGGAATCGGTGACCTGGACTTCGCCGCGCACCCGCGCGACCTTCGGGACCACCGTCGAGGAAGCCGAGGTCACCAAGCTCCTAGCCTTCAACCAAGGGTTCTACAATCTTTTCCTCGCGATCGTGACCGGCATCGGTATCGTCGCGATGGCCTTGGGGCACAACGCCGTTGGTGTCGCACTCGTGTTTGCCGGCATCGGTTCGATGGCCGCGGCGGCGCTGGTGCTGATGGCATCTTCACCCGACAAGGCGCGCGCGGCCGCGGTGCAGGCCACCTTCCCCTTGCTTGGCATCGCGTTGCTGCTCATCGGACTACTGCTGTAGGAGGACCTGTCGATGCTTGATGTCGGAACGCTCCGCGTGTCACGCGGAGCACCGCTTGCCCTTGCCGTGATCGCCCTCGCAGTGGTGGGGTGCAGCGCGTCGACGGCCGATCCCGCGGAGCCGACGGCAGATCCCGTGACGGCAGCGGTCGCCGATCCACCAGCGCCGGTTATCGCCGAACCGCCGGTGCCGGC
>CAZEHT010000078.1:0-10656 GCA_964511995.1 uncultured Mycobacterium sp. | reverse complement strand
GCCGGCACCGCCCGAGGCGGCGCCCGCGGGTGTCCAGCCGCGGCTGGCATCCAACCCCGAGCGGCTGGGCGACGATCTCGTCGCCGACGAGCGTGCCTTGCGCGATCCCGCGACCCCGGAGCGGGCGCTGCGGGAGGCGGCACGCCGACAGCAAGTGGCCTACCGAGCCATCGGACGCCACCCCGAATGGGACGCGATCATCCGGCCACGGATCCCGTCGGAGTTGGCCGAGGTGTACGACCGCAACGTCGACGCCCGCCGACAGCTCGCCGTGCTTGCCGCCCCGCGAGACATGTTGCCGGCGTGGCGCATTCAGGCCCCGGCCCCGGCGGAGGAGCTCTTGGGGTACTACCGTGAGGCAGAGGCGGCGTCGGGAGTCGGCTGGAACTACCTGGCCGCGATCAACCTGATCGAGACGCACTTCGGCAGCATCGACGGCGTCAGCACCGCCGGTGCGCAGGGGCCCATGCAGTTCATGCCCGCCACGTTCGCGGCCTACGGCCAGGGTGGTGACGTCCACGCCCCCCGTGATGCCATCATGGCGGCGGGTCGCTACCTCGCCGCGAACGGTTTCGCCGGCGATCGCGATCACGCCATCTACCGGTACAACCATTCGGGCGCATATGTGCGCGCGGTCAACGATTATGCAGCGGTGCTGGCCGCCGAACCCGCCGCGTTCGCCGGCTTCTACCGCTGGGACGTGTACTACAAGACGACCGCCGGCGACGTGTTGCTGCCGATCGGTTACTTTGCGCCGGCGCCGATCCCCGTCGCGGAGTATCTGGCGACGCACCCGCAGTGACCGCTTGGGAACTCAGCTGCCGGCCAGGACCGAGGCCAGGACGTCGAGCCCCTCGCTGAGTAATTCGTCGCTGATCGTCAGCGGTGGCAGGAACCGGACGATGTTGCCGTAGGTGCCGCATGTCAGCACGATGACGCCGGCGGCGTGGCACCCGGCGGCCAATTTCCTGGCGAGTTCGGGATCGGGATCGGCTGTTCCGGGCTTGACCAATTCGATCGCGATCATCGCGCCGCGGCCCCGCACGTCGCCGATGCGGTGGTCGTCGACCTGCAACCTGCCGAGCCGGTCTTTCATCGACGTTTCGATGAGCCGCGCCCGCTGTAGAACGTCGGTGGTCTGGATCGTCTCAATGGTGGCCAGTGCCGCCGCGCACGCGACGGGGTTGCCGCCGTAGGTTCCCCCCAGTCCTGACACGTGTGGGGCGTCCATGATCTCGGCGCGCCCGGTGACCGCTGATAGCGGCAGACCGTCGGCTATGCCCTTGGCCGTGCAGATCAGATCCGGTTCGATGCCTTCGTGTTCGCTGGCGAACATGGCGCCGGTGCGAGCGAACCCGGTTTGCACCTCGTCGGCGATGAACACCACCTTGTTATCCCGGCACCATTTCAGCAGCGTCGGCAGGAAGCCGGCGGCAGGCACGATGAACCCGCCCTCACCCTGGATGGGTTCGACGATGACCGCGGCGAGATTGGTCGCGCCGATCTGTTTGTCGATCACCGACAGCGCACGCTGGGCGGCCAGCTCGCCGTTGTTGCCCAGCTCCTTGTCGATCAGGCCGTCGCGGTACGGGTAGGACAGCGGCGCACGATAGATCTCGGGTGCGAACGGGCCGAAACCGCTCTTGTAGGGCATCGACTTGGCCGTCAGCGCCATGGTCAGGTTGGTTCGGCCGTGGTAGGCGTGGTCGAACGCGACGACGGCTTGCCTGCGGGTGTAGGAGCGGGCGATCTTGACGGCGTTCTCGACGGCCTCGGCGCCCGAATTGAAGAGCACCGAACGTTTTTCGCCGGTTCCTGGGGTGAGCCGGTTGAGGTGCTCACAAACGGCGACGTATTGCTCATAGGGCGTGACCATGAAGCAGGTATGGGTGAAATCGGCGACCTGAGCGCGCACCGCGGCCACTACCAGCGGTGAGGCGTTGCCGATCGTGGTCACCGCGATACCCGAACCGAGGTCGATCAACCGGTTGCCGTCGACGTCTTCGACGATGCCCCCACCCGCGCGGGCGCAGTAGACGGGCATGGTGGTGCCGATGCCGTGCGAGACGGCCGCGGTCTTGCGCTTGGCGAGTTCGACCGAACGCGGACCGGGGATCTCCGTGACGAGCAGGCGGCTTTGTTCGAGATCGGTCACCCGTCGAGCCTAGCTCCGACGGCCGCGGCGCCGAACAGGATTCCGCCGGGGTGACGGGCTTCCCGGCAAGGTGGCGGGGGTCCCCAGTGGGGCGGTCCCGGTCGGAGCATCCGCGCAATGGCACACTGGTGGCCTGTGCGGAGCGTCACCCGCCGGACGGGTGCCGGCGCCCTGGCCGATTCGCCGACGACGAACACCGAAGGACACGACCCTGATGGACATATCCCTACTTCTGCTGCTCGTGATGATCTTCATCGGCCTGCAGATGTTCTTCTCCATCCGCCGGCAGCGCAAAGCCATGCAGGCCACCATCGACCTGCATGAGTCGCTGGCGGTGGATGACCGGGTGCACACCGCTTCCGGCCTCGAGGGCACGATCCGCGCCATCACCGAGGACACCGTCGACCTCGAGATCGCCGTCGGGGTGGTGACGACCTGGAGGAAGATGGCCATCGCCGACAAGATCGTTCCCGAGCACGACATTCAGGACGACGCCGAGTACGACACCGACGACGATTACGACGCCGACGACTACGAAACCGACGACAGCCAGGAGATCGCTGACGGCACCCGAAGCGGCGGTGCGGACGATGGCGGCACGTCGTCGCAGCCGCAGCGGTGACCGACAACTGATCGCTGGACCGCACTGCCCTTTGACCCTTTCTGCACTTTCTGCGTGCTGGCGGACCGCCGCCGGCCCGGCATTTGACCTCGGAGGAGACACGACACGTGGCACCGTCCTCGGCGCGGGTGCATCCCTACCGCTACCTGACGTTGTTTCTGGTTCTGCTTATCGGCGTCTACCTGCTGATATTCCTGACCGGGGATAAACAGACGAAGGCAAAGCTCGGCATCGACCTTCAGGGCGGTACCCGCGTGACGCTGACGGCGCGCACCCCTGACGGGTCGGCACCGACCCGCGAAGCGCTGCAGCAGGCACAGCAGATCATCAGCTCACGTGTCGACGGGCTCGGGGTGTCGGGATCGGAGGTGGTGATCGACGGGGACAACCTGGTGATCACCGTTCCCGGAAACGACGGCAACGAGGCGCGAAACCTCGGACAGACGGCGCGGCTCTATGTCCGTCCGGTGATCCACGCGATTCCCGCCCAAGACGCCGCCCCGCCGGGCGATGCTCCCGTGCAGGACCAGCCCGCCGCGCCTGGACAGCCGGGCGAGGCTCCAGCGCCGGGCCAGCCCGCACCGCCTGCGCAATCCCCGGCGCCGGGTGCATCGCCCAGGCCCGCGCCGTCGCCGCCGGCCGGTGCGCCGCGGGCGCAGCCGCGGCCCTACCCACTGGCGCCCAGCCCCTCGCCGTCGCCCTCGCCGTCGCCGGCCCCGCCCGCCGCACCGGGCGCCCCGCCGCCTGCTACACCCGCGCCGAACACCCCGGCGCCACCGGACCCGCGCAAAGACCTCGCGCAGCGGATCAAGTTCGAGAAGGAACTGCGCCAGAACACCAACCCCAACATCCAGATTCTTGCCCTGCAGTACCAGGCCGGCCGGTGCAGCGGCGAGGACGCGCTGGCCGGTAACGACGATCCCAACCTGCCGCTGGTGACCTGCTCGACCGACCACCAAGTGGTGTATTTGCTCGACAAGTCCATCATCAGCGGTGAGGAGATCGAGAACGCCGCATCGGGATTCGATCAGCAGGGTGCCCGCTACGTGGTGGACTTGCAGTTCAAAGGACCGGCTGCCGAAACGTGGGCAAACTTCACCGCCGCCAATGTCGGCACCCAGACGGCGTTCACCCTCGATTCGCAGGTGGTCAGCGCGCCGACGATCCAGGAGGCCATCCCCGGCGGCCGTACCCAGATCACCGGGCAGTTCACCGCCGACTCCGCGCGTGAGCTTGCCAACGTCCTCAAGTACGGATCGCTTCCGCTGTCGTTCGAATCGTCGGAGGCCGAAACCGTGTCGGCGACGCTGGGATTGAGCTCGCTGCGGGCCGGGTTGATCGCCGGGGCGGTCGGCCTGGCGCTGGTGCTGCTCTATTCGCTGCTGTACTACCGGGTGCTCGGCCTGCTCGTCGCGCTGTCGCTGGTGGCGGCGGGCGCGATGGTCTACGCCCTGCTGGTCCTGTTGGGCCGCTACATCGGCTACACCCTGGACCTCGCGGGGATCGCCGGCCTGATCATCGGCATCGGTACGACGGCCGACTCGTTCGTGGTGTTCTTCGAGCGCATCAAGGACGAGATGCGCGAGGGCCGATCGTTCCGGTCAGCGGTGCCACGCGGCTGGGCCCGGGCCCGCAAGACGATCTTGTCCGGCAACGCCGTGACCTTCCTGGCAGCGCTGGTGCTCTACGTGCTGGCGATCGGCCAGGTCAAAGGCTTCGCGTTCACCCTGGGACTGACGACGATCCTCGACGTGGTGGTGGTCTTCCTGGTGACCTGGCCCCTGGTCTTCTTGGCCAGCCAGACCGGCGTGTTGGCCAAGCCGGCGTACAACGGGCTCGGCGCCGTGCAGCAGATCGCGCGCGAACGCAGGGCCGCCCTACATTCGACGGGACGGGGATAGCCGGTGGCGAACACCAGCAGCAATGGCGATGGCAACGGCGAGCAGGCCGAGTTGACCGAATCGAGCGCCGATGAGCTGACCGGCCTCGGCGACCCCGCCCCGACGGACGGGGTCACGCTGCCGCAACACAGTTTCTTCACCCGCCTCTACACCGGCACCGGTGCCTTCGAGGTGATCGGCCGGCGCAAGATGTGGTTCGCGGTGAGTGCTCTGATCCTGCTCGTGGGTATCGGCAGCATGGCGATCCGCGGATTCACCTTCGGTATCGACTTCCAGGGCGGCACCAAGGTGTCGATGCCCGCCGGCGATGTCACCACCGAGCAGGTGCAGCAGGTTTTCCACGATGCGCTCGGCACTGATCCCGAAACGGTGGTCATCGTCGGAAGCGGCGCCACGGCGACCGTGCAGATCCGCTCCGAGACGCTCACCAACGACCAGGCCACCACGCTGCGTCAGGCACTGTTCGACAAATTCGCGCCCAAAGGCTCCGACGGTCAGGCCAGCATCGACGCCATCAGCGACTCGGCGGTGTCGGAGACCTGGGGCGGGCAGATCACCAAGAAGGCGGTCATCGCGTTGGTGGTGTTCGTCGTCATCGTCAGCGTCTACATCGGTCTGCGCTACGAGCGCTACATGGCCATCGCCGCAATGGCCACCATGTTCTTCGACCTCATCGCCACCGCCGGCGTGTACTCTCTGGTCGGCTTCGAAGTCACCCCGGCCACCGTGATCGGGCTGCTCACCATTCTCGGGTTCTCGCTGTACGACACCGTAATCGTCTTCGACAAGGTCGAGGAGAACACCAGCGGCTTCGAACACACCACCCGGCGCACCTTCGCCGAACAGGCCAACCTCGCGGTGAACCAGACGTTCATGCGCTCGATCAACACCAGCCTGATTTCGGTTCTGCCGGTCATCGCGCTGATGGTGGTGGCGGTGTGGCTACTGGGTGTCGGCACGCTCAAAGACCTGGCACTGGTTCAGCTGGTCGGCATCATCATCGGCACATACTCATCGATATTCTTCGCCACGCCGCTGCTGGTGACACTGCGCGAACGCACGGAACTGGTTCGTGCGCACACCCGCCGGGTGATGAATCGGCGCGCCCGGGCGGGCGGCGGCGCCACGGCGGAGGCCGCCGCCCAGGCCGCGGCGCTCGACGCGGCGGCGGTCTCGGCCCCGGCGCCGAGCAAGCCCGCCCCGGGGGTCCGCCCGACCCGGCCCACCTCCGGCCGAACCGGGCGGCCGGCCGGCAAACGAAGCGCAAAGCGGGGATAGGCCCGATGCGCACGAGGCTCACGCACCGCGCGGTATGCTTGACCGCGGCCGGTGCGCTGACGGTCGGAATCGCACTGACCGGTTGTGCCCGGGGAACGCAGGACCACATCGACTACGCGGTCGACGCGGTGTTGACCACCTACAACACCAACACCGTCAACGGCGCGGCGTCGGGCGGCCCGCAGGCGTTCGGCAGGGCGCTGACCGGTTTCGGTTATCACGGACCCGACGGCCAGATCGTCGGTGACCACGACTTCGGCTACGTCTCGATCGTGGGCCGGGAGCCGCTCGTTCTCGACTACCAGATCGCCGATAAAGCGGTCTACTCCGACGGAAGGCCGATCACCTGCGACGACATGGTGTTGGCGTGGGCCGCGCAGTCCGGCCGCTACCCGGAGTTCGACGCGGCGAGTAAGGCGGGCTATATCGACATCGCGTCGGTGGACTGCCAGCCGGGCTCGAAGAAGGCACGGGTGTCGTTCGCGGCCGGCCGCAGTTTCACCGATTACGGACAGCTGTTCACCGCGACGTCGATGATGCCCTCGCATGTCCTCGACGAGGTGCTCGGGCTGGAGGAACACGGCGTGACGGCGGCGATACAGGGCAACGATCTGGCGAAGATGGCCGATGTCGGCAAAGCTTGGAACACGGTCTGGGATCTCAAACCCGGCATCGACGCCAAACGCTTCCCGTCGTCGGGTCCGTACAAGATCGACTCGATGGACGCCAAGGGCTCGGTGGTGCTCGTAGCCAACGACAAGTGGTGGGGTACCAAGCCCATCACCGACCGGATTACGGTCTGGCCCCGTAGCGTCGAACTACAGGACCGGGTGAACGACGGCACCATCGACGTCGTCGACGTGGCCACCGGCTCCGCCGGGACATTGACCACCCCCGACGACTACGAACGCGCCGACTCCCCGTCGGCGGGAATCGAACAGCTGATCTTCGCTCCGCAGGGGCCGTTGTCGGCACCGCCGGCGCGGCGGGCGCTGGCGCTGTGCACCCCTCGCGACCTGATCGCCGCCAACGCCCAGCTGCCCATTTCGGACGCAAGGCTCAACGCGGCTGGCGAGAATGCGCTGACCCAGGTCGAGGTCGGCGCCCAAGGCGGCCAATTCGCGGTCTCCAACCCCGACGCCGCGCGGGCGGCGCTGGGCAACAACCCGCTGTCGGTGCGCATCGGTTACCAAAGCCCTAACGCCCGGCTCGCGGCCGCCGTCGGGGCGATCGCCAAAGCGTGCGCGCCCGCCGGCATCACGGTGCAAGATGCGGCATCCGACACCGTCAGCCCGCAGACACTGCGCGACGGCGGTCTCGACGTCCTGATCGCCAGCACCGGCGGCGCCACCGGCAGCGGATCGACGGGCTCGTCGGCCATGGACGCCTACATCCTGTTCACCGGCAACGGCGACAACCTGCCGCGATACAGCAACGCCCAGGTGGACGGCGTGATCTCCGCGCTGGCGGTGATCGTCGACCCCAGGGAGCAGGCTCGGCTCCTCGGCGAAGCGGGGCCGGTGCTGTGGGCCGATGTGCCGACGCTGCCGCTCTACCGGCAGCAGCGCACGTTGCTGACGTCGAAGAAGGTCTCCGCGGTGAGCAGCAACCCGACCCGCTGGGGTGCGGGGTGGAACATGGATCGCTGGAAGATGGACAGATGAAAGCGATTCTGCGGGCGATCGGATCGCGTCGATGAGCACGCAGATCAGTGACCTCATCGCGTCGTTGACGCGTGAGGTTGCCGACTTCCCCGCACCGGGCGTGCAATTCAAGGATCTGACGCCGTTATTGGCGGACCGGCACGGGTTGGCGGCGGTCACCGAAGCGCTCGCGGAGGTGGCGGCCGGTGCCGACCTGATCGCGGCCATCGACGCGCGGGGATTTCTCATCGGCGCGTCGGTCGCCACCAAGCTGGGCACCGGTGTGCTGGCCATCCGCAAAGGCGGGAAGCTACCGCCGCCGGTCCGCAGCGCGCGCTACACCCTGGAGTACGGTAGCGCAGTGCTGGAGATCCCCGGTGAGGGCATCGAACTCGCCGGCCGCACGGTCGTCGTCGTCGACGACGTGCTGGCCACGGGCGGCACCCTCGCCGCGGCAGGCTCGTTGCTCACCGATGCCGGCGCCCGAGTTGCCACCGCCGCGGTGGTGGTGGAATTGACCGCCTTGGGCGGTCGCGAACGGATCGCGCCGTTGGCCGTGACCAGCCTGCAGTCGATCTGAAGCGATATCCTTGGCGGCACCGACATCTTTGCCAAAGACTTTGAGACAAGACCGGGGCAAGACTGGACAGCCGGAATGGAAACTCGGGAGCGTTACACCATCGGAGGTGACGGCGGTGGCAGGCGAGCAGGAGCGTGGTGTAGCCGTTGAGGCCGACCCGGCCGAGGTGCCGGCGGCCGAGCCGGAGCCGCCCAAGTCCGGAGTCGCCAAGACCACCAGCGCGTCGCGCCGAGTGAGGGCGCGACTGGCGCGCCGCATGACGGCTCAGCGCGGTGCGATCAATTCGGTCCTGGAACCGCTGGTCGCGGTGCACCGGGAGGTGTACCCGAAAGCCGATCTCTCGATGCTGCAGCGCGCGTACACGGTGGCCGAAGAACGGCATGCCGACCAGCTGCGCCGATCCGGCGACCCTTACATCACCCACCCGCTGGCGGTCGCCAACATCCTCGCCGAACTCGGGATGGACACCACCACGCTGGTGGCGGCGTTGCTGCACGACACCGTCGAGGACACCGGCTACACGCTGGAGGCGCTGACGGCCGAATTCGGTGAGGAAGTCGGACACCTCGTCGACGGCGTCACCAAGCTGGACCGTGTGGTGCTGGGTTCGGCCGCCGAGGGCGAGACCATACGCAAGATGGTCATCGCGATGGCCCGCGACCCGCGGGTACTGGTGATCAAGGTCGCGGACCGGTTGCACAACATGCGGACCATGCGGTTCCTGCCTCCGGAGAAGCAGGCCCGCAAGGCCCGCGAGACGCTTGAGGTCATCGCGCCGCTGGCGCACCGGCTGGGTATGGCCACCGTCAAGTGGGAACTCGAGGACCTGTCCTTCGCGATCCTGCACCCCAAGAAGTACGACGAGATCGTCCGACTGGTCGCCGACCGGGCACCGTCGCGCGACACCTATCTGGCCAAGGTGCGTGCGGAGATCACCGCCACGCTCAACGCGTCACGGATCGACGCGCTCGTCGAGGGACGGCCCAAGCACTACTGGTCGATCTACCAGAAGATGATCGTCAAGGGCCGCGACTTCGACGACATTCACGACCTGGTCGGCGTGCGGATCCTGTGCGACGAAATCCGCGACTGTTACGCCGCCGTGGGCGTGGTCCACTCGTTGTGGCAGCCGATTGCGGGGCGGTTCAAGGACTACATCGCCCAGCCCCGGTTCGGTGTGTATCAGTCGTTGCACACCACCGTGGTCGGGCCCGAGGGCAAGCCCCTGGAGGTGCAGATCCGCACCCGCGACATGCACAAGACCGCCGAGTACGGCATCGCCGCGCACTGGCGCTACAAAGAGGGCAAGGGCCGCACCGGCGCCCCAGCCAGCCATGCTGCCGCCGAGATCGACGAGATGGCTTGGATGCGCCAGCTCCTCGACTGGCAGCGGGAGGCCGCCGACCCGGGCGAATTCCTGGAGTCGCTGCGCTACGACCTCGCGGTGGCCGAAATCTTCGTGTTCACGCCCAAAGGCGACGTGATCACCCTGCCCGCCGGATCCACCCCGGTCGATTTCGCGTATGCGGTGCACACCGAAGTGGGTCACCGCTGCATCGGCGCACGGGTGAACGGTCGCCTGGTGGCATTGGAGCGAAAGCTCGAAAACGGGGAAGTGGTCGAGGTTTTCACCTCGAAGGCGCCCAATGCCGGCCCATCGCGCGACTGGCAGGGGTTCGTGGTGTCGCCTCGGGCCAAGGCCAAGATCCGCCAGTGGTTCGCCAAGGAGCGCCGTGAGGAGGCCCTTGAGGCGGGCAAGGACGCCATCGCCCGTGAGGTTCGCCGCGGGGGGATACCGCTACAGCGGGTGATGGGAGCTGACTCGATGTCGGCGCTGGCCCGTGAGCTGCGCTATGCCGACGTCTCGGCGCTCTACACCGCGGTGGGCGAGGGGCGCATATCAGCGCGGCATGTCGTCCAGCGGCTGATCGCCCAACTCGGCGGTGCCGACGACGCCGAGGACGAGATCGCCGAGCGGGCGACACCGTCGAATATCCCTGTCCGGCAACGCAACAACGCCGACGTCGGCGTCGCCGTGCCCGGTGCGCCCGGCACGCTGACCAAACTGGCCAAGTGCTGCACACCTGTGCCGGGCGATGCCATCCTGGGCTTCGTCACCCGCGGGGGAGGGGTCAGCGTGCATCGCACCGACTGCACCAACGCCGCGGCGCTGCAGCAGCAGTCCGAGCGGATCATCGACGTTAGCTGGGCGCCGTCGCCCTCGTCGGTGTTCCTCGTCGCGATCCAGGTCGAGGCACTCGACCGGCACCGCCTGCTCTCTGATGTCACCCGGGTGCTGGCCGACGAGAAGGTCAACATCCTCTCGGCGCAGGTAACCACCTCCGACGATCGAGTTGCGGTGAGCCGCTTCACCTTCGAGATGGGCGACCCCAAGCACCTCGGTCACGTGCTCAACGTGGTCCGCAACGTGGAGGGTGTCTACGACGTTTACCGGGTGACTTCCGCGGCTTAACGTT
>CAZEHT010000077.1:0-19119 GCA_964511995.1 uncultured Mycobacterium sp. | reverse complement strand
GCCGGGCGCAGCGCACGGGAGCGCAACGCAGTGCAGCGCAGTGCGTGAGCACCGGCGCAGTTCGCCAAGCGCGCGAGCGGATCAGAGGGCGGTCAGGTACTCCTGACGGCCCTCAGCGAGCACGCGATCCCCGGCCACGGGACGGGCCGCCTTCGTGATCGCCGCCGGCGCAGCCGGCCTGTTCGTCACGACGCGCAGCGGCGGGGTGTTCGCGCAAGGGATGGAAGCCCGGCAGGGTCGAGACACGGACCGCAGGGCCGGGGCTCGATGCGCAGCACGACAGCCCGGCCCCGCGCAGCGGGGTGCGCCCCGAAGCACTCATCCAGAGGTGGTCCCCGAGCGCGGTGCGGCCAGCGAAACGCAGGTCACCGAACTGCTCGTCTGGCGCGTAGATCGCGCCACCTATGCCTGCGCGCTGACGCTGGTGACGCACGACGACCGGCCGACGCCGGCGACGGAACGCGAGTGGCTCGCGGCGCACGAGCAGATCGTGCACTCGACGATCGCGATCCACCGCTGCCCGGACGGTTGAACGCCGCCCCGCGGCGGCTCCGTTGCCGGCGCGCTTCAGCGCTGCGGCATGTCGGCCGCGCTGTAGACCAGCGAGACGACTGCGTCTTCGGGAACGGGGCGCATCGTCCGGTCCCAGGCCTCCCAGGCCGCGCGCATCGCGTCGAGCCGCTCCGGCTCGCGGCGCGCGAGGTTGGCGCGCTCGCGTTCGTCGGTCTCGACATCGAACAGGTACTCGTGCGCATCGACCTTAAGGTACTTCCAGCGCCCGTCGCGCAGCGCGCGCTGCGCGCGGTGCTTCATGCGCCAGTGCATCGGCCGCGCGAAGGTGTGCGAAGCATCGGCCAGCGCCGGCGCGAGGTCGACGCCGTCGAGCGGGGTCGCCGGGTCGGGTGCGACGCCCGCGGCGGCCAGCATCGTCGCCGTCCAGTCCATCGTCAGGTGGTGCTGCGCGCTCACGCCGCCGGTCGCGATCGCTCGCGGCCAGCGCGCGATGCACGGCACGCGGATGCCGCCTTCGGTCAAGTCCATCTTGCCGCCGACCAGCGGCCAGTTGTCGCTGAAGCGCTCGCCGCCGTTGTCGCTGGTGAACACGACCAGCGTGTCGTCGCCCAGGCCTCCGGCGACGAGGGCATCGAGCACGCGGCCGATGCCCTCGTCCATCTCGCGGATCATCTGGTGGTAGACGTGGATCGAGCCGCCGTCGTTGTGCGCCAGCGTCGCGCCGGTGATCTCGGGCTGGGCCCGGCCGCGTCGCGTCTCCCACGGCCAGTGTGGCGCGGTGTAGTGCAGGCTGAGCAGGAACGGCGCGCGGTCGACGGCACGGGCGCGCACGTAGTCGACGGCGCGGTCGCTGAGCAGGTCGGTGAGGTAGGTGCCGCGGTGGTCGACCGGCTCGCCGTTCTCGTACAGGTCGACCTCGCCGCTGCGCGCCAGGTGGCCGAAGTAGCTGACGCCGCCGGACAGCGGCCCGAAGTGCTGTTCGTAGCCGCTCTTCAGCGGCCCGAAGTGCGGCGGATAACCCAGGTGCCATTTGCCGACGAGCGCGGTGCGGTAGCCGGCCGCCTTCAGCAGCGACGGCAGCGTCGGCTGCTCCGGCGGCAACCCGACCGTGCTGCTGCCCATGTAGCGGTGCGTCATCGGCTCCTCGGCGGCGCCGCGCAGCCGGTACTGGTAGCGCCCGGTGATCAGGCCGAAGCGCGTCGGCGAGCACACCGGCGAGTTGGCGTACGAGCGCGTGAAGCGCATGCCTTGCGCCGCCATGCGGTCCAGCGCCGGGCTGATGCCTTCGGCGCGGCCGCCATAGCAGCCCAGGTCGGCGAAGCCCAGGTCGTCGGCGAGGATGAAGACGAGGTTGGTCATTCGGCCTTCATCCCGGTCTGTTGGACGATGCGCGCGTAGCGTTTGCGCGCGGCGGCGAGGCGCTCTTCGGCGGCCGTGCCTGACTGTTTGTCGATCGCCAGGTCGAGCTGCGCCAGGCTGGCCTTGACGTCGGGCTGGTCGAGCGCGTCGGCCATCGCGCGGCGCAGCGCCTCCACTGCCGGCGCCGGCGTTGCCGCCGGTACCATCGCGATCTGCAGCACCTCGAACTCGAGCTCCTTCAGCCCGGCTTCGGCGGTGGTGGGCACGTCCGGCATGACCAGCGAGCGCTGCCGGCTCGTCACCGCCAGCGGCGTGATCTTGCCGGCCTTGACCTGCGGCACCATGCCCGGCGAGGCCAGGATGCCGGCCTGCACCTCGCCCGACAGGATCGCCATTACCGCCGGCGCGTTGCCCTTGTAGGGCACATGTGTGATCTTCGCGTCGGCCGCGTCGGCGAAGATCTCGGCGGCGAAATGCCCCGGGCTGCCGTTGCCCGCCGAGCTGAAGGCCAGATTCTCCTTCTTCGCCTTGGCGACGAACTCGGCCAGCGTCTTCGTCCCCAACCCCGGGTTGGCGCCGACCAGCAGCCCCGACGAGGCCATGACCATCAGCGGCTTGAACGCATCTGGTGCGAAGGGCATCGGCTTGTAGATCGACGGATTGATCGTGAAGGTGGTGTCGATCCCGGCCAGGATCGTGCTGCCATCCGCGTCAGCCTTGGCGACCTCGGCGGCGGCGATGTTGCCGCCGGCCCCGGGCTTGTTGTCGACGACGACGGTGCGCTTCAGCGTCGCCGACATCTTCTGCGCCACCGCGCGCGCGATCGTGTCGGTCGGCCCTCCGGGTGCGAAGCCGACGACGATGCGCAGCGGCTTGTTCGGCAGCGCATCCTGCGCTGCGGCGGGCAGCGCGGCGAACGCCGCGCCGATGAGCGCGGCAACCGCGGTGCGACGGGTGGTCAACGGGTTCGGCATCGGTGGTCTCCTGGTACGGCTGAGTGATGTGGCGATCCTAGTTTCCGAAAACCGCTACTGTGGTGACTTCTGCGCCAAGTCGAATGAGAATCTGGAAATCGACATGCGGGTGAACCCTGATCCATGCCGGACCCACGTCTGAAACTGCGCCACCTGCAGGCACTGGTCGCAACCCACGCCGCGCGCTCGGTGCAGGCCGGCGCCGAGCAGCTCGCCCGCACGCCGTCGGCCGTGTCCAAGTCGCTCGGCGAACTCGAGGCGATCGTCGGCACCCGCTTGTTCGCGCGCACGCGCCGCGGCCTCGTGCCCACGGCCGTGGGCGAGCGCCTGCTGGGCCAAACACAGCGCGCCCTGAACCTGCTCGACGACGCGATCGAACAGGCAGCCGGACGCGCGGCCCCTGCGGGGCCGCCAGCAGTCACGATGGGCGTGCTGCCCACCGCGGCGTCGACGCTGGCGCCCGGAGCGGTGCAGCGCTTCCAGACGCTGTTTCCGGACGCGATCGTGCGCGTCGTCGAAGGCACGAACATCGAGTTGCTTGCCCGGCTGCGCGACCGCGCCCTCGATCTGGTCATCGGCCGACTCGCCGACGCGGCGCTGATGTTCGACCTGTCGTTCGAGCCGCTGTATGAGGAGCCGCTGGTGCTGGTTGCGGCCAAGGGCCACCCGCTCGACGGAGCGCGCTCGCCGGGCCTGGCGCAGGTCTGCGCGTACCCGGTGGTGCTGCCCGACGGCGACACGATCGTGCGCGCGGCGCTCGACCCGTTCCTGATCGCTGGCCGGGTGGCGCAGCCGCCGCGCACGATCGAGACCTTGTCCGATGCGTTCGCGCGCCAGCTCGTCGCGGGCAGTGACGCGGTGTGGTTCTGCGCGCCCGGCGTTGTTGCGCACGACCTGGCGTCCGGCCGCTTCGTCGCGCTCGACGTCGACCTCGGCGCGACGTGGCGTGCGGTCGGCCTGACGGTGCGCAGCGACGACGCACCCTCGCCTGCCGCCGCGGAAATGGCGGAGCTGCTGCGCGTGCAGGCGCGGCGGGTGCGCGCAGCGCAGGCGCCGCGGACCACCCTGTCCCGGGCGTGAACGGCCACGTCGGCGGCGACGATCCGTGACCTTGCCGAAACACACCGTCCGGTCCACGCACTGGCGCAGCGCGTTGGACGCCTCCGCTTCTCGGTCGTGGCGGCGGCTGCCGCCTCATGCCGGCCACGCTCGCATGCGAAACGCCTCCACGAGAAAGTCGATGAGGGCGCGCACTTTCGGCGTCAGGTGCTTGCGCGTCGGGTAGACCGCGCGTGACCGAGGCCGATCGACGCGAACGCATTGTGGCGGCCATGCCTGCCTTCCTGGACAGAGTTGGTGCTTGGCAGCAGCGCGCCGGCGTGGCCTCCGAACGCACCACGCTGCTCGGCTTCTCGCAAGGCGCGATCATGTCGCTCGAATCGACACAGCATCCGAGCCAGCCGCATGCCGCAAGCCGCGTGATCTCGATCGCCGGACGATTCGCCCGGCCGCCGCGCCACGCACCGACGGGCGTCGTGGTGAACCTGATGCACGGTGGCCAGGATGGCGTGATGCCGGTCGGCTTGTCCGTCGAAGCCGACGATCAGTTGCGGACCCTGGGCGCCTCCTCGACGCTCGATCGCTTTGCCGGCCTGGGCCACGGCATCGACGGGCGCGTAGTCGAGGCCATCGTCCGACGGATGAGCCAGGCGCAGGAGGTGAACGGACCGTGAACCCTCCCGGCGCGACCGAGATCCGCATGAAAGACCATCGGACGATGCTCTCGGACGGCGCGACACCCGAGGTGGTGGTGCCCGTCGGCGCGCGTGGCCTTGCCGAAGAGCTGTTTCGACACGATCCACCGACGCCCTACGAGATCGAGCATCGCAGGACGCCGGCGAAAAATGCCGCCAGCTCGTCGAAACCGTCCAGAGGCAAGACATGCGCGGTGTACTGGTCCGGGCGGACCACCACCATGCATCCGGTTTCCCGGTCGATGCCGCGCATGTCGAAGATGTTGCCGACACCCTTGTGATCGACGCAGAAGACCTTCTCGTGGTCCTGCAAGCCGAGCCTGCCGGTCTTCGGCTTCAGCAGCGACGGCATGTTCTCGTAGGCGAGCTGATCGAAGGTCTGCTGGAACACGGCGCGGAAGTCGATCACCGCGTCGATGTCCTCGTCCCTGCGCGTGTGCTTGACGACCGGGGATCGCGGGTCCTTCTCCAGCCAGTCGGCTAATCTGTGAATCGCCGAGCCGGCGTTCGAGCTGTCGGCCCTGCCGGCGAAGGCATAGATGCGCCAGCGCGCGTCGGCCTCTGCGGCGTGGCCGAGCTGCATCTGCTTGGCGTCGGACAGTCGCACCACCGGCGCCGAGTGGAAGCGGCGGCCGATTTCTTCCCCCTTCGCGAGCGCTTGATGCGTCCCCGGTGCGAAAAGCGTCGACGGGTCGTACTTGACGGCGGTGCCGCCGGTGAACTCCAGGTTCTGCTTGAACTGACGAATGATGCGCGGCTCTTCGGTGCCGTCGCGCTCAGCCTGGGTGGTCGGTGCCGACATGATCCTCGCCCATTCGTGGTCGGTCTCGACCAGCCGCCTGGCTTCGGTCAGGCGCTCGCGGGAGTAGCTGCGCAACAGGCTGGCGTCCGACCTGCCTTGCAGCACATGCACCAGCTTCCAGCCCAGGTTGAACGTGTCCTGCATCGAGACGTTCATTCCCTGTCCCGCCTTGGGCGAGTGGGTGTGGCAGGCATCACCGGCGGTGAACACCCTGGGATGACGGTCCGAGCCCTCGGGCACGTCGTCGAACTTGTCGGTGATGCTGTGGCCGATGTCGTAGATCGACCACCAGACCACCTCCTTCACGTCGAGCGTGTAGGGCCGGAGGATCCGGTTCGCCGCCGCGATCATGTCGTCCTGGGTAAGCTTACGACTCGCGGCTTTCTCGTCCGGCCTGAGCTTGTCGAGCTCCACATACATGCGGAACACGTAGCCGCCCTCGCGCGGCAGGATCAAGACATTGCCTTCGTTCGCCGAAGAGATCAGGCACTTCTGGCGCACGTCGGGAAAGTCGGTGTTGGCGAGGATGTCCATCACGCCCCAGGCCTGGTGCGCGGCGTCGCCATGCAGCGCGCCGCCGATCGCCTTGCGCACCGCTGAATGGGCGCCGTCGCAGCCGACCACGTAGTTCGCCCGCACCGTTCGGGTGGCCCACCAGTTCACGCCGCTGGCGTCCTTGAGTGTCACCGTCACCGGGTGATCGTCGGTCGTGGGGTCGATCGTCAGGCCCACGACCTCCCAGCTGTAGTCGGGCTCGAGGCGCGACGGCGAGTTTTTCATCACTTCGAGGAAGAGCTCGTGCAGCCGTGCCTGGTTGATCAGGATGTGCGGCATTTCCGAGCTGTCGTCGGCCACGTCCTGCACGCGACCGACCCGCTTGATGTGCGCGGGGTTGGCCGGGTCCGGCATCCAGAACGCGGTCTGGTTCACCCAGTAGGTCTCACGCTTGACCATCTCCGCGAAGCCGAAGGCCTGGAACATCTCCATGGTGCGCGTGTTGATGCCGTCGGCCTTGCCCTTGATGATGTTGCTGGGCATGCGTTCGACGATCATCGTCTCGATCTCGGGGAACTGCGCCAGCTGCGCGGCCAGGCAAAGGCCGGCCGGACCTGTGCCGGCAATCAGCACGTCAACCATGTCAGGCAGCGGTTCGTTGGTGCCCCTGTTGCGCCGGTTGGGGGCAGCCTGCTTGACGTCGGGGCTGCCTCCCCGGAAACCATCCTTGTAGAACTGCATGTCGGTGTCCTTGGCTAAGCGCTGTTAATCGGTGCGGGTGGGTCTCAGGCCGGCTGCTGCACATCCAGCTTCAGCAGGCGCATCGCGTTGTTCTTGAGAATCAGCGGCTTGACCGCGTCCTTGAAGCCGGCCTCTTCGAAATCGGCCAGCCAGCGGTCGGGCGTGATCAGCGGGAAGTCGCTGCCGAGCGTTGGAGTTGTGCAGCTCAATGGCGCAACGTCACCGATGTGTAGTTGCGATCCCGTCGGTCAGCATATCCATGAAGCTGTCGACCACCTGCTGCACGCTGAGCTTGCCCGAGCTGCGATGCCAGCGCGGCACCCAGTTCAGCGCACCGAACAGCAAGGCCGAGAAAACGGACGGGTCGCAGGGACGAACCGACCCGTCAGCAATGCCCTCGGTGATCAGGTCACGCACCGTCATGTCCAAGCGCCGCTGAAACTGACGAATGCTGTTGTTGGGAGCCAGGTCTAGCGGACGCGACCCGACGAGAACGAGGCAGCGCCCGAAGTCGTTGTTCTGCGCGGCGGCCAGACTGCGCACGAACATGCGCAGCCGTTCCAGCACCGGAATGCTGCGGTCCTGCAATCGGCCCATGACCGAGTCGAGGTCGCCGAAGGACTTGACCAGACATTCGTAGAGGATGCTCTCCTTGTTGTCCACGTAGTGGTAGAGAGTCGCCTTGTGCATACCGAGCTGGTCCGCGATCATGTCGAGCGAGGTGGCTTCGTAGCCGTTGGCCGCGAACAGCTGCGCCGCCGTGCGCAGGATCGCCGTGCGCTTGTCCTCATGCCGCGCCGTGGTCGCACCGTTGCGACGGGTTGTACCCCGCTTGCGTGGCGGCGCAGTAGTGGTGTCGGGGCTGACCAGCGAATCACTCATGCGCAATTATCGGGCGGCGACCGCACCCGCCTCGATCAAGTGCTGGATTCGAGCGTCGGCCGCGCCCAGCTCGACAAGGACCTCGCGCGTGTGTTCGCCCAGCAGCGGAGCGCGGTGGCGCACCTGCCCCGGCGTCTGCGACAGCTTCACCGGGATGCCGGCCACGGCCACCGGGCGCTGGCTGCCCGGGTGTTCGACCTCGGGCAGCATCTGCCGCACGGCGAAGTGCGGATCCTCGAAGATGTCTTGTGCGTTGTAGATCGGACTGAAAGGCACCTTGCCACCGAACAGCGCGCGCAGCTCGAGCTTGGTCCGCGTCAGGGTGAAGGTCTCGATTGCCGCACGCAGCGCGGCATTGTTCTCCCAGCGCAGCGCCTCGCTGGCGAAGCGCGCATCGGTGATGAGCTCGGGCATGTCGATCAGCCGGCACAGGATATGGAACTGTGGGTCGTGCGGCGCTGCAATGACGATCACGCCGTCCTTGACCCTCACGGTGCCGAATGGCGCCATGCCCGGGATACCGTTGCCCACCGGCACGGGCGACACGCCGCGATAGCTGTAGTGGCTGACGACGAGTTCGGACATAGCAAGAATGCTGTCGGTCATCGCCACGTCGACGTACTGCCCCTGGCCAGTAGCCTGCGCATGCCGCAGCGCAGCCATCGTGCCGAAAGCTGCGAACAGGCCCGCCACCGTGTCGCCGGCCCCGCCTCCCACCTTGACCGGGTGATCGGCATCCTCGCCGGTGATCCCCATCCAGCCACCCATGGCCTGTGCCACGATGTCGAACGACGGCCACTGCATGTAGGGGCTGGCGCCTCCGGTCTTGTCACCGAAGCCGCGCACCGAGGTGTAGACCAAGCGCGGGTTGATGAGCTTCAGCGCGTCATAGCCCAGGCCCATCTTTTCGAGCACGCCCGCGCGGTAGTTCTCGACCAACACGTCGGCGTTCTTGACCAACTCCTTCAGCAGCGCCTGGCCTTCCGGGTGCTTCAGATTGATCGTGATCGAGCGCTTGTTGCGGTTGCACGACTGGAACAGGCCACCGTAGTGACGCGCTGCATCATCGTCGCGGAACGGGCCCATGCGGCGGAAGAAGTCGCCTTCCGGCGGTTCGATCTTGATCACGTCGGCGCCGTGGTCGGCGAGCAGCTGCGAACAGAACGGTCCCGCCAGGGCGTGGGTCAGGTCGAGGACACGCAGTCCTAGCAACGAGCCGATGGGTTTTTGCATGATGTCTCTCCGGTAGGGTGCAGGGTCGCGTGCGGTGGTCTGCCCTACATCGAGCGGGCGATCAGATCCTTCAGCGTCTCGTTCGATCCGCCGTAGATGCGCGCGACGCGGGCGTCCATGTAGAGCTGCGCGATCGGGTACTCCGACATGTAGCCGTAGCCGCCGAACAGCTGCAGGCAGCGGTCGATGATCTGGCACTGCTTCTCAGAGCCCCACCACTTGGCCATCATGCCGTCGTTGGGCTGCAGCGGTTTGCCATCGACCAGGTCCTTGACGATGCTGTCGATGAAGACGCGGCCGATGCGCGCCTCGGTCAGACACTCAGCCAGCGTGAACTTGGTGTTCTGGAAGTCCCACAGCGTCTGGCCGAGCATCTTGCGGTTCTTCGCGTGCTCGACCGTCAGCTCGATGGCGCGCTCGGCGCAGGTGATACCGACGACGCCGATGGACAGGCGCTCGCGCACGAACACGTCCATCAACTGGCCGAAGCCCTTGCCTTCGACCCCGCCGATCAGGTTCGCGGCCGGGACGCGCACCTCGTCCAGGAAGATCTCGCAGGTGTCCAAGCCGTTCTGGCCGATCTTCTCGAGCACCTTGTTGACCTTGAATCCAGGGGCCTTGTCGGTCTCCACCATGAACAGCGAGATGCCCTTGGCGCCGGAACCCGAGCCGCCCGTGCGCGCCGCCACCAGCGACAGCTCGGCCTGTTTGCCGTGCGTGATGAAGATTTTGTTGCCGTTGAGCACGTACTCGTCGCCTTCGCGCCGTGCCGTGCTGCGCATGGCCTTGACGTCGGTACCGGCATCGGGCTCGGTGATGCACACCGACAGCATCTTGCGGCCGGAAGCGATGTCCGGCATCCAGCGCAGCAACTGCTCGTGGTTGGCGGTTCCGTGGAAGAAGGCGGGGCCGTTGACCGCGCCAGGGATGAAGCCGAAGGTGGTGTCGCAGATGCGCGCCTGTTCTTCCATCACGACCACCTCGTGGGCGAAGGTGGCGCCTTGTCCGCCGTATTCCTCCGGAACGCTCATGCACAGCAGCCCCAGCTCGCCGGCCTTGAGCCAGACTTCGCGGTCGATCTGGTGTTGCCGGCGGAAGCGCTCGGCATGCGGAGCGACCTCTTCCTCGAAGAAGCGGCGCGCGGTGGCACGCAGCATGTCGAGTTCGTCGGTCATCCAGGGTGAACGGTAAGGGGTGGTCACGAACATCTCCGGGTCTATGGGATCGAGGTAGGGCTGGCCGGGTGGCCAGTGACTGCCGTTTTGGCTTGGACTGAATTCTGGCGACTCATCGAACAAAAGTCAACCAACCAGTTGGTTGACAAATTGATCGTGGCCGCCTAAAGTTCACACTGTTGGCTGTGGCGAGCGGCGGCGACACAGGCGCTGGTCCGGATTGCCTGCCTCGCATCAGAACCCAAGACTTACCTATAGGAGAACGCATGAGCGGAAGTTTGTTGAGCACGACCGAATGGTCCGGCAAGGCGCTGGCGGACGAATGGAAACCCCTCACCGGCGGTCCGCTCGACGTCATTGAGCCTGCAACCAATCAACCGATTGGTCGAGTTTCTAGAGCAACACCTGACGACGTGCGTGCCAGCTGTGCCGCAGCCAGGCAAGCACAGAAGGGCTGGGCGGCGCTGCCTTACGGCGAGCGTGCCAAGGTGTTCCGTAAGGCCGCCGAACTGCTGGAGGCCAATCGCCTGGAGTTCGCCACCTGGATCGTGCGCGAGACCGGCGGCATCCAGCCCAAGTCGATGTTCGAGATCGACTCGGTGCTGCACCATTGCCACGAGGCCGCGGCGATGCTGACCCAGCCGAAGGGCCTGGTGCTGCCCAGCGCCGAGGGCGTCACCAGCCTCGCGCGCCGCGTCCCGCATGGCGTCGTGGGCGTCATCTCACCCTTCAACTTCCCCTTTCTGCTGAGCAGCCGCGCCGTGCTGCCGGCGCTGGCCACGGGCAATGCCGTGGTGCTCAAGCCCGATGCGCGCACCCCCGTCAGCGGCGGCGTGCTGCTGGCCCTGCTGCTGCAGGCTGCCGGCCTGCCCCCGGGTGTGTTCCACATGCTGCCGGGCGAGGCCGACGCCGGTGAAGCGCTGGTGACCGACCCCGACGTGACGATGATCTCCTTCACCGGTTCGACAGCCGTGGGGCGGCGCGTGGGCGAACTGGCGGGCCGGCACCTGAAGAAGGTGGCACTGGAACTGGGCGGCAAGAACGCGCTGATCGTGCTCGACGACGCCGACTTTGATCTGGCGATCAGCGGCGGCGCCTGGGCTTCGTGGCTGCACCAGGGGCAGATCTGCATGAGCGCGGGCCGTCACCTGGTGCACAAGCATCTGGCCGCGGCCTACGCCGAGCGCATGGCGGAGAAGGCCAAGGCGCTGCCGGTAGGCGACCCACACACGCAACAGGTCGCGCTCGGTCCGATCATCACCACCAAGCAGGTGCAACGCATTCACCGCATCGTGCAGGAGTCGGTGAAGATGGGCGCCCGCCTGCTCGCCGGCGGCAGCTTCGACGGCCCGTTCTACGCCGCTACGGTGCTGGACGGCGTGACCCCAGACATGCCGGTGTTCCGCGAGGAGATCTTCGGCCCGGTGGTCTCCATCACCCGCTTCGGCACCGACGCCGAAGCCATCGCGCTGGCCAACGACAGCGAATACGGCCTGTCCGCGGGCGTCTACACGCGCGATATCGGGCGCGGCATGGCAATCGGCGGACGACTCCACGTTGGGCTGGTGCATGTCAACGACCAGACCGTCAACGACGACGGCACCATGCCCATGGGTGGGCGGGGTGCCTCGGGCAACGGGTCGCGCCACGGCGGCCCCGCCAACTGGGACGAGTTCACGCAATGGCAATGGACCACGGTGCGCAACACCGCGCCACCCTACCCCTTGTGAACCCGCCTTCGATCAACCCCACCTTCACGCCCCTCACGGAGAGATTCATGTCGCATCGCAACTTCGTTTTCAATCTGCTGCGCAGCGCCGCTGCCGCCACCATGGCCGGCCTGCTGGCCGCGGCACCGGCCTTGGCCCAGGACAAGCCCGTCGTCAAGGTCCTCGTCGGCTTCCCGCCTGGCGCCGGCACCGACACGCTGGCGCGGGTGTATGCCGAAGCCCTGGCCAACAGCCTGAACGTGACCACCGTGGTGGAGAACAAGACAGGCGCCGGTGGGCAACTCGCCGCGCAGGCCTTGAAGGCAGCCACGCCCGAAAGCAACAGCATCATGTTCGCCGTCGACCACCAAGTGGTAATGGTGCCGCTGGTCAACAAGTCGCCTGGCTTCGACGTCAACAAGGACATGGTGCCGATCGCGCGCATCGTCAACTTCTACACCTGCCTCGCGGTGCCGGCCCAGTCGCCGGCCCAGGATTTCCAGGGCTACCTGGACGCGGTGAAGAAAGACCCCGCACAAGGCAACTACGGCGTCCCCGCGCCGGGCTCGCAGGCACAGTTCGTGGGCTTCGTCGTCGGACAGCACTTCAAGGTGGCGATGAACCCGGTGCCCTATCGCGGCGCCGCGCCGGCCATCCAGGATCTCGTCGGCGCCCAGGTCCCTGCGGCCATCGTGCCCTGCGACGCGCTGCTCGAATACCGCAAGGCGGGCCGCGTGCGCGTGCTGGCGATGGCTTCGGACAAGCGCTATCCGGCCATGAAGGACGTGCCGACCTTTGCCGAGCTGGGCGTGAAGATGCCGGCCGACGCCTTTCTCGGCGTCTATGCCGCCGCGAGCATGAAGCCGGAAATGCGGCGCCAGATCAGCGAGGCAACGCGCAGGATGTTCGACGATCCCAAGACCGTCGAGAAGTTCGCTTCCACCGGCATGGAGCCGGCCTACGCCAACCCGGAAGAACTGCGGCAGATCGTCGACCGCGGCGCTCAGTTCTGGGGCGAGCAGGTGCGCAAGTCGAACTTCCAAACCCAGTGAGTACAGGCAGGAGAGCCCTCATGACCAAGATCGTCAAGGTTGAATGCCTTCCCGTTTCGACACCGCTGAAGAAGCCGGTGATCATGCCCAACACGCGCATCACGTCCATCGACAGCGTGGTGCTCAAGCTCACCGCCGCCGACGGCACCGTGGGTTTTGCCGATTCGGGCGACACCTCGTCGTGGTATCGCGGTGAGCTGCAGGAATCGATCATCGCGATGATCTGCAACGTCATCGCGCCACGCATCCTGCTCGGCGAGGACCCGCGCCACATCGAGAAGATCGTCGCGCAGATGGACCTGCTGGTGCGCGACAACAACCAGGCCAAGGCCACCGTCGACTTTGCGCTGCACGACCTGAAGGGCAAGCTGCTGGGCGTGCCGGTCTACGAGTTGCTCGGCGGCCGAACGCTGCAGGCAGCCCGGCAAGGCTGGGTGCTGTCGGCCGGTAAGCCCGACGATGTCGCGGCCGAGGCCAAGCGCGCCAAGGACACCGGCTTCGCGTTGTTCAAGATGAAGATCGGCTACGGCACGATGGCCGATGACATCGCCATGGTGCATGCGGTGCGCGACACCGTGGGCGCGGATGCGATGCTGACGATCGACGCCAACGGCTTCTGGAACTACGAGAAGGCGCTGCACATCATCCGCAAGCTCGACCCCTGTGGGTTGGACCTGATCGAACAGCCGCTGCCGCATTGGGACATCGAAGGCATGGCCCGCCTGCGCGGCCAGGTGCGCACGCCGATCTACGCCGACGAGTCGGCGCAGGAACTGCACCACCTGAAGGAGATCGTTGACCGCCGTGCCGCCGACGGCCTGTTCCTGAAGCTGCAGAAAGCCGGCGGCCTGCTCAAGTCGCAGCGCTGGCTGACGATGGCGCGCCTGGCCGGCCTGCCGGTGCACTGCGGCTGCATGATCGGCTCGGGCCTCGAGCACAGCCCATCGGCCCACCTCTGGACCAGCAATGAATGGGCGACACAGGGCCTGAACGAATCGATCGGCCCGCTGATGATCCACGGCACGATGGAGAGCAAGAACATCGAGCCCGGCACCGACATCGCGCTGAACATTCCGCGCTTCGAGGGCGGCCTGGCCTACCCGAACGAAGGCCTCGGCTTCGGCATCGAACTGAACGAGGCCTTCCTCGTCAGCCACCGCACGGCCGGCAAGCAGCCGCAAAGCGTGAGCCTGTGATGCAGCGCGCCGGTCCGCTGTCGCACCTCACGGTGGTCGAATTCGCCGGCCTCGGTCCGGCGCCTTTCGCGGGCATGATGCTGGCCGATCAGGGCGCCCGCGTCATCCGCATCGACCGCCCCGTCAAAGCTCAGAAGCCGGGCGGTGGCGCTGGCATGGACGCGCTGACGGCGCGCCGCAGCGACGTGCTGTCGCGCGGCCGCGAGTCGATTGCATTGGACCTGAAGCAGCCTGCGGCAAGTGAGGCCGCGCTGCGCCTGATCGAGCGCGCCGACATCCTGATCGAAGGCTTCCGACCCGGTGTCATGGAGTCGCTCGGTCTGGGGCCTGACGTCTGCCTGCAGCGCCGGCCGTCGCTGGTCTACGGTCGGGTCACCGGCTGGGGGCAGACCGGGCCGCTGGCGCAGGCCGCTGGCCATGACATCAATTACATCGCGCTCACCGGCGCGCTGCATTCGTCGACGCGGCGAGGCAGCCCGCCGACACCCACCCCGGGCCTGATCGGCGACTTTGGCGGCGGAGGCATGTTGTTGGCCTTCGGTGTGCTGGCCGGCCTGGCACACGCGCGCGACACCGGCCGCGGGCAGGTCGTCGACGCGTCGATCTGCGATGGCTCGGCGCTGCTCACCGCATTGATCCAAGGCTGGCGATCGGCGGGCCTGTGGAACGCCGAGGCCGGCACCAACAACGGTGATGGCGGCGCGCACTTCTACGACGCCTACGCGTGTGCCGACGGCAGGTACATCTCGATCGGCGCGATGGAACCGCCGTTCTACGCGCTGCTGCGCGAGAAGTGCGGCCTGTCCGACGCGGCGTTCGAAGCGCAGTGGGACGCGACACGCTGGCCCGACCTGAAGGCACGCGTCGCAAACGTGTTCCGTACCCGCACGCGCGATGATTGGTGCGCGCTGCTTGAAGGTACCGACGCATGTTTCGCTCCGGTGCTCAACCTCGACGAAGCACCGCACCATCCGCACAACGTCGCCCGTGGCACCTACGCGCAGGTCGATGGCATCACGCAACCGACGCCGGCGCCGCGCTTCAGCGCCACGCCGGCGGCCAGATGCCGACCGGTCGGCGAGGTCGGTACGGGCACGCGCGCGCTGCTGGCAGAGGCCGGCTACGGCCAGTCGGAGATCGACGAACTGCTCGCCGGGGCCGCGCAGCAGACCTGACACCACACGGGGCCTCGCCCCAGCTATAAGAGGATTCAATATGAACAAGCGCGCATGGCTGCGCACCGCAACCGCCGTCGCCATCGCCCTCGCGTGTGGCACCGCGCCAGCACAGAGCAGCTTCCCGTCGCAGACGATCCGGCTCATCAGTCCGGCACCGCCGGGCGGACCGACCGACATGCTGGCTCGCCTGCTCGCAAGCTCGATGCAAGGCAGCCTCTGGGGCACCGTCATCGTCGAGAACAAGCCGGGAGCGGGCGGCAACATCGGTGCAGTTCAGGTCGCGCGTGCCGCGCCGGACGGGTACACGGTGCTGATCGGCGTCGACACCACGGTCACGGTCAATCCGCACATCTACGGCAACTTGCCGTTCAAGGCGGCAGACCTACGACCGGTGGTGATCCTGGCGTCATCCGGAATGGTCGTCGGGGTGCATCCTTCGGCGGGCGCCGACTCGATGCACACGCTCGTTGCCGCGGGTCGATCGCGCGAGCTGATGTTCAGCTCGTCGGGTCCGGGCAGCCCGGGCCACCTTGGCGGCGCGGTCCTCGCCCACGAAGCGGGGATGAACATCGTGAACGTGCCGTACAAGGGCAACGCGCCCGCCGTCACCGCCGTGCTGTCGGGCGAGGTGCAGGGCGGTGTGCTTGTCGCGCCGGGGTTGCTGCCGCACGTGCAGGCGGGCAAGGTGCGCGCGCTTGCGGTGACGGGCGCCCAGAGGTCGCCGCTGCTGCCGCAAGTGCCGACTGTCGGCGAGCTCGGATTCAAGGATCTCGAACTCGACATCCTCTACGTCGCGATGGTTCCCGCCGCTACGCCCGAGCCGATCGTGACAGCGCTGCAGAACGCCATGAAGGACGCGATGAGTCAGCCCGAAGTGCGCGAGAGACTCCGCATGCTCGACATGCGCACGGACGCGGCAGCCACCGAGACAGCTGCGCAACGCCTAGCGAACCTCTCGAGGCGCTATGAAAAGATTGCCCGCGCCGCGGGCATGAAGGTCGAGTGAGCGCGATGACGAAGCGGCCGAACATCGTGTTCATCGTCGCCGACGATCTGGGTTACGCCGATCTCGGCTGTTACGGCGGGCGGGACGCCGAATTCGGCCCGGTGTCGCCGGTGCTCGATCGGCTGGCGGCCGACGGCATGCTGTTCACCGAGGGTTACGCCAATTCACCGGTCTGCTCGCCGACGCGATTCGCGATGATGACCGCGCGCTGGCAATACCGGCTGCGCGGTGCCAACGACGAGCCGCTGAGCAGGCGCAGCATCGGCAGCAGCGAGCTCGGCCTGCCGTCGCACGTCCCGACATTGCCCTCGTTGCTGCGCGAAAGCGGCTATCACACCGGTCTCGTCGGCAAGTGGCACCTGGGCCACCTGCCGCACTTCAGTCCGATCAAGTCGGGCTACGACGAGTTCTTCGGTCCCATGGCTGGCGGAGTCGACTACTTCCGTCACTGCACGTCGGGCGGCATGCACGACCTGTGGGTCGGCGAGCAGGAGCATCACGAGGACGGGTACCTTACCGACCTGCTGAGCGAGCGCGCCATCGATTTCGTTGAGCGTCGCGCCGAAGCGGCACGTAACGGCCGACCATTCTTGCTGAGCCTTCACTACACGGCGCCGCACTGGCCGTGGGAGACACGCGACGACGCCGATATCGCGCCCACGGTCATCGACAACCTGTTCCACCTCGATGGCGGCAACATCCATGTCTATCGCCGGATGATCCATCACATGGACGAGGGCATCGGTCGCCTGGTGGAGGCCCTGCGCGCCCAGGGCCTGCTCGAAGACACGCTGATCGTCTTCACCAGCGACAACGGTGGCGAGCGCTTCTCGGACAACTGGCCACTGGTCGGCGGCAAGATGGATCTCAAGGAAGGCGGCATTCGCGTGCCCTGGATCGCACATTGGCCGGCCGTCATACGCCCAGGCACGACCTCGGCGCAGCATTGCCTGACGATGGACTGGTCGGCGACCATGCTCGAACTCGGCGGCGCGACGTCGCATCCGGACTATCCGCTCGATGGCGTGTCGCTGCTACCCGTGCTGCGCAACCCTGCGCACACGTTCGCGCGTCCGATGTACTGGCGGATGAAGCACCGGGGACAGCGGGCCTTGCGCGATGGCGACTGGAAATACCTGATGGTCGACGGCAACGAATACCTGTTCGACATCCGTACCGACGCGCGTGAGCGAGCCAACCGCGCGAAGCGCGAACCTGAACGGCTGGCGCGCATGCGCCAGGCCTGGATCGAATGGCACACAGAGATGGGAGCGATACCGGACGACGCGCTCGTCACTCTCGGCTACGGGCCGAAGGACTTCCCGGCACGCTGACTCTCCGGCGCGCTTGCCCGAAGCGGAGCCACGTCTTCCACCCGTGTAGACATCGGCGTGTCGCCGCAGCAGAAGTTGACGCGCTCTCTGTCCTGAGCAAGGTGTGCCTCGTTCGACTCGCGCACGGCGGGCGCGGCCACCCTGTGCAGCGCAGGCAAAGCGACTGCTGCGCTCGATAACTTTCAGCCGCCGGTGCGCGTCGCTCGCAGATAGTCGGCGGCCATGTTCTCGGTCAGAACCTCGAGCATGACGCGGTTCTCTACCCAGAACTCGATGACGTCGAACGAGCCCCTCGACAGTTCGATGGCCCGCCACCCTTGCCTCTGGGCCAGCGAGATGACGTCGTTCGCGGCCCACCCCACGGAGATGGCGGCGTGCGTGGCGACGAAGCCCGAGGCGGCGGGATTGTGTCGGAAGTTGGCTTGCCCGGCCCCCGCATCCGGGAACATCTCCGTTCCCGCGGGGTACACCTCGATCGCGGTCCCATGCTCGTCGGCAGCCCAGGCGATGTACGAGTCTCGGTACGGGCCAAACCGGGTCACATGGCCACCGAGAAGCTCGGCAAGCACCTGCGCGACTCGCAAAGGTTCGCGCGCAGGAATCGACAGATGGTGAATCATCTCGTGTCCACCGCCGGGATGAGGTCTACTGCCTTCAGTCCAGCCGAATGTTGGCCGCGCGGATCACCTGGCCCCACTTCTCGCGCTCGGCCTTCGCATAGGCGGCCATCTGTGCCGGCGTGCTGGGGATTGCTTCGAGCCCTAGGGTCTGGAAGCGCGCCTTGACGGCCGTGCTCTCCAGTGCCGCGACCATGGCCTTGTTCAGCGCTGCCACCGCTTCGACCGGCGTGGCGGCCGGCACGACGAGCCCCTGCCAGGCGTAGGCCTCGAAGCCCTTCAGACCTTGCTCTGCCAACGTCGGAATGGTGTTGAAGCTGTTCAGACGCTTGGGGCTGGCGACGCCGATCGGCCGCAGCTTGCCCGACTGGATGTGCGGATAGCCACTGGCGGTGTCGACGAACATGAACGGCACCTGGCCGCCGACGACATCCTGCACCGCCGGCGCCGCGCCACGGTAAGGCACGTGCACGAGCTTCAGGCCGCTGCGCTCCCTGAACAGTTCGGTCGCCAGATGGTGCGGGCTGCCCGCACCGGGGGTCGCGTAGTTGACGCCGTCGGGCTGCTTCTTGGCCCAGGCGGTGAACTCCGCCAGCGTCTTCACCGGCACGCTGGCGTTGACCACCAGGATCATCGGGAAGCGTGCCATCAGGCCGACCGCGGCGAAGTCCTTTTCGGCGTTGTAGGGCAGCTTCGCGTACAGCGACGGATTGGCCGCGAGGGTGGCCGTGTCGGCCGTCAGCATGACGTGCCCGTCCGCCTTGGCCCTGGCGACGTAGTCCGCGCCGATGTTGGTGGCGGCCCCGGGCTTGTTGTTGACGATGATCGTCTGACCCAGCGTCTTGCCCATCGGCTCGGCCAGCGTGCGGGCCACGACATCGGAGCCCCCGCCGGCCGGATAGGGGACCACCCACTCGATGGGCTTATCGGGATAGGCTGCCGCGCACAGCGGCAGCGCCAGGGCGCCAAGGGTCAGTAGGCGGCTCAAGGCCGGTCGCTTCGTCATCGGTGTCTCCAGTGGGTGTGGGTTCTGCGGGGCGGCGCCGACTCAACGACCACCGGCTGAAGCCGGTGGGTTGGTGTGATACGGACTGAAAGT
>CAZEHT010000076.1:3568-19274 GCA_964511995.1 uncultured Mycobacterium sp. | reverse complement strand
GTGCGAGGCGCAACTGGGCACGCGCACGCAGCGGTGCGTCTACAAGCCGGTCGCCGGCGAACGCCCGCTCTGGGATTTTCCCGACGGAACCCTGGCCGGGCGTGAGCTGGCGGCTTATGAGGTGTCACAGGCGCTGGGCTGGAACATCGTGCCTTACACCATCATTGGCGACGGGCCGGCGGGGCGCGGCGTACTGCAGTGGTGGATCGACCATCCGACCCGGGCTCCGGGATCGCTACCGCCGGTGCCCGATCTGGTGGATCTGTGCCCGGTAGGCCGGCGTCCCGCCGGATACCTGTCGGTGCTGCGCGCCTACGACTTCGCCGGCGACGAGGTGATGCTCATTCACGCCGACGACGCCGCGCTGCGGCGGATGGCGGTCTTCGACATCGTCGTCAACAACGCCGACCGCAAGGGCGGACACGTTCTGCGGGGCAGCGGCGACGAGGTGTACGGCGTCGACCACGGCTTGTGCCTGCACATCGAGGACAAATTGCGCACCGTGCTGTGGGGTTGGGCCGGTAAGCCCATCGACGACGAGGCGCTGCACGCGCTCGCCGTACTGGTCGATGCGCTCGACGGGAACCTCGCCGATGAGTTGGCGCGCCATATCACGCCCAGGGAGGTCGCGGCGTTGCGGCGCCGTGCGGTGGGGTTGCTGGACGATCCGGTGATGCCCGGGCCACTCGGCCGCCACCCGATTCCCTGGCCTGCCTTTTGATCCCCTTCACGTGCGATGCGACGGAAACCGCTGCGGCCGTTGCGAATTGGCCTAAGTTAATGTCGGGTGAGGCGCGCATGAACAGTCGATCCAGGGCCATGTCTGCCCCTGCGATCGTCGGGGTCCGGACATCGGCTCGTGTATTAGTGTGAATGTGAGTCAAATCACAAACAAATAGAATCGAGGACCGCGACATGTCTGATATTGACATTTCTTCGTCGGTCGAAAAACGCGGGGGGACGTCGCAGGCGGGGCTGGGGCTCGCCGCGCTGGCGGCGATCGTCGTCGGTTCGATGATCGGCAGCGGCATTTTCGCGCTGCCCTCCCAGATGGCCGGCAGTGCCGCACCCGGTCCGCTGCTGATCGGCTGGCTCATCACCGGTGTCGGGATGCTGATGCTGGCGTTCGTATTCCAGACCCTGGCCGAACGCAAACCCGGCGTCGACGGCGGTGTCTACGGCTATGCGCGGGAAGGCTTCGGCAACTACATCGGCTTCACGTCGGCCTTCGGCTACTGGGCGTCGGCGTGGATGGGCAACGTGGCCTACCTCGTTCTGCTGTTCTCCACACTGGGCTACTTCTTCCCGGTTTTCCAGGGCGGGACCACTTTGGCGGCCGTCATCGGCGCCTCCGTGCTGCTGTGGGTCGTCCATTTCATGACGTTGCGCGGTGTGCAGACGGCGGCATTCGTCAACGTCATCGTCACCGTCGCCAAGATCGTGCCGATCCTGGCGTTCATCGTCATCGCCGCGATCGGCTTCAAACTGGGGCTCTTCACCGCCGACTTCTGGGGTGACCACACCCAGATCGACGGACAACCGCTGGGCGACACCATGACGCAGGTCAGGAACATGATGCTGGTCACCGTCTGGGTGTTCATCGGCATCGAGGGCGCGGCGGTGTACTCGCAGCGCGCCAAGAGCCGAAAGGACGTCGGAAAGGCGACCGTGCTGGGCTTCCTGGCGGTGCTCGCCCTGCTGCTCCTGGTGAATTTCCTGTCCTACGGCCTGATGGAGCAGGCCAGGATCGCCGGCCTGGCGGACCCGTCGATGGCCGGGCTGATGGAACAGCAGGTGGGCAGCTGGGGTGCCGGTTTCATCTCGATCGGCCTGATCGTCTCCCTGCTCGGCGCGTTGATCGCCTGGGTCATGCTGTGCGCGGAAATCCTGCGCATTCCGGCCCACGACGGCGTGATGGCCGAAGTGTTCGGCCGCGAGAACTCGCACGGCTCGCCGGCGGCGGCACTGTGGCTCACCAACGGATGCATCCAGCTGGTGCTGGTTTTGACCCTCTTCGCCGAAAGCACCTACCTGGGGCTAGTCCTACTCGCCACGTCGCTGATCCTGTTGCCGTACTTGTGGTCTGCGGCCTATCAACTGCTGCTGGCGGTGCGCGGGGAGACATACGAAACCGGGCCGGGCCGCACCCGCGACATCGTCATCGGCGCCATCGCGCTGGTCTACGCCATCTGGCTGGTCTACGCGGGTGGCCTGCAGTATCTGCTCACCGCGGCGCTGCTGTATTTCCTCGGTACGGCCCTGTTCGTGTGGGCACGCCGGGAAAAGAGGCTGCCCACCTTCACCGCAGCCGAATGGATCGTCTTCGGCGTCATCGCAGTCGCGGCCGTCATCGGCGCCTACGAGATCGCCACGGGGGCCATCGCTGTCTTCTCGTCCTGATCAACAAGACCGAAAGGATAAAGCCTGATGGCTGAAAATGGATCCACCGAAACCCGGGTGGGCGTGTGGTCGGAGATCGGCAAGCTGCACCGCGTAATGGTCTGTCAGCCCGACCTGGCCCACCAGCGCCTGACCCCGGACAACAGTGCCGAGCTGTTGTTCGACGACGTGATCTGGCTGGCTCAGGCTCGCCGTGACCACTACGACTTCGTGGCCAAGATGGAGGACCGCGGCGTCGAGGTGCTCGACCTGCAGGAGTGCCTGGCCCAGGTGCTGGCCGACGCGCAGGCGCGGTCCTGGGTGCTCGACCGCAAGGTGACCGACGATCTGGTGGGACCGATCCTCAAACTGGAGCTGCGGCCGTGGCTGGATGAGATGCCGGCCGCGAACCTGGCCAGATACCTGATCGGCGGGATCGCCTTCCACGAGATCCCCAAAGACATCACCGGACCGTTTGCAAACGTGTTCGCCGAGACCGAACCAGCCGGGTTCGTGTTCAAGCCGCTGCCCAACACCCAGTTCATGCGGGACAACTCGTCGTGGATCTTCCATGGCGTCACCCTCAACCCGATGTACTGGCCCGCGCGCCAGCAGGAGACCCTGCTGACCACCGCGGTGTACAACTTCCACCCGGCCTTCCAGGGCGAGCACTACGACGTGTGGCTCGGCCGCTCCGACGGCGAGCCCTACGACCATGGCGCCACCACGCTGGAGGGCGGTGACGTGATGCCGCTCGGCAAGGGCGTGGTGATGATCGGGATGGGTGAGCGATCCTCGCGGCAGGCGATCGTCAAGGTGGCGATGGCTCTGTTCGCCGCCGGGGCGGCCGAGCGGGTGCTCATCGCCGGCCTGCCGAAGACCCGCTCGGCGATGCACCTGGACACCGTGTTCACGTTCTGCGATCGCGATGTGGTGACCGTATACGCGCCGATCGTCGACAACATCACGCCGATCAGCCTGCGTCCCGACGACAGTGCGCCGGGCGGGATGGACATCCGGCACGAGCCCAAGGGCTTGGTGGAAACCCTCGGCAACGCGCTCGGCGTGAACTTCAAGGTCGTCGAGACCGCGGGCGATGTCTACGGGATCCAGCGCGAACAGTGGGACGACGCCAACAACGTCGTCGCGATGGAACCCGGCGTCGTCATCGCCTACGACCGCAACACCCTCACCAACACCGCCCTGCGCAAGGCCGGCATCGAGGTCATCACCATCGACGCCAGCGAGCTGGGCCGCGGCCGCGGCGGTGGCCGCTGTATGACCTGCCCGATTCTGCGCGACCCCGTCTACGACTGATCGACTCAACCGAAAGAGAGAAGAGCGACAATGGGTTTCAATATTCACAACCGGAATCTGCTGAGTCTGGTCCATCACTCCGAGCGTGACCTGAACTACCTGATAGATCTGGCGCGCGACCTCAAGCGGCTGAAGTACTCCGGCATCCGCACCAGGAACCTGGAGGGCAAGAACATCGCTCTGATCTTCGAGAAGACCTCGACCCGCACCCGCTGCGCGTTCGAGGTCGCCGCCTACGACGAGGGCGCCCATGTCACCTACATCGACCCGACGTCGTCGCAGATCGGTCACAAGGAGTCGATGAAGGACACCGCCCGGGTGCTGGGCCGCATGTATGACGCGATCGAATACCGCGGTTTCGGCCAGGAAGTCGTCGACGAGCTGGCGGAGTATGCCGGCGTCCCGGTGTTCAACGGGCTCACCGACGTGTACCACCCCACCCAGATGCTCGCCGACGTGCTGACGATGACCGAGCACTCGCCGAAGCCGTTGCACGACATCGCCTATGCCTACGTCGGCGATGGCCGTAACAATATGGCGAACTCGCTGCTGCTGGTGGGCGCCAAACTGGGCATGGATGTGCGCATCGGCGCGCCCAAGCACTTGCAGCCGGCCGAGGACCACGTCGCGCTGTGCAAGGAGTTCGCCGCCGCCTCGGGTGCGCGCATCACCATCACCGACGACCCGGCCAAGGCGGTCAAGGGTGTGGACTTCATCCATACCGACGTGTGGGTGTCCATGGGCGAACCCATCGAGAGCTGGGCCGAGCGCATCGACGAACTGATGCCGTTCCAGGTCAACCCGGAACTGATGAAAGCGTCGGGCAACCCGCGGGTGAAGTTCATGCACTGTCTGCCCGCGTTCCACAATTCCGAGACCAAAGTGGGCAAGCAGATCGCCGACCAGTATCCGGCGCTCAAGAACGGCATCGAGGTCACCGAGGACGTGTTCGAGAGCCCGGCGAACATCGCATTCGAACAGGCCGAGAACCGGATGCACACCATCAAGGCGGTCCTCGTGGCCGCCCTGGGCTGACGGCAGCCGGGGACAATCATGCGAATCGTGATAGCCCTGGGCGGCAACGCGCTGCTGCAGCGGGGCCAGCCGATGACGTCGGAGAACCAGCGGGCCAACATCCGGATAGCTTCTGAGCGCATCGCGAAGGTGGCGCCGGACAACCAGGTCGTCATCGCGCACGGCAACGGCCCGCAGGTCGGCCTATTGGCGTTGCAGGCCGCGGCCTACACGGAGGTGTCGCCGTACCCGCTCGATGTGCTGGGCGCCCAGACCGACGCGATGATCGGTTACGTCATCGAGCAGGAACTGGGCAACCTGCTGCCGTTCGAACAGCCGCTGGCGACCATGCTCACGATGATCGAAGTCGATCCCGCCGATCCCGCGTTCGCGAACCCCACCAAGCCGATCGGGCCGGTCTACGACAAGGAGACCGCCGAGAAGCTGGCGGCCGAAAGCGGGTGGTCGATCGCCCCGGACGGCGACAAGTTCCGGCGGGTGGTAGCGAGCCCGAAACCGAAGCGCATCTTCGAGATTCGGCCGATCCGGATGCTTGTCGACGCCGGTGTGATCGTGGTCTGTGCGGGCGGCGGGGGCATCCCGACGATGTACGGCAAGGACCGCAAGCTTTACGGCGTCGAGGCCGTCATCGACAAGGACCTGGCCGCCGCGCTGCTGGCGCAGGAACTCGATGCCGACCTGCTTGTGATCGCAACCGATGTCGACGGTGTCTACACCGGGTGGGGAACTCCCGAGCAGGCCAAGCTGGGCTCGGTGACCCCCAGGGGGCTCGAAGGCCTGGACCTGCCGAAGGGGTCGATGGGCCCGAAGGTCGACGCGGCATGCGGCTTCGCCCGTGCAACCGGAAATGAGGCCGTGATCGGGTCGCTGGCCGACATCGACCTCATCGTCGCAGGCACCGCGGGAACGCGGGTGAAGGTGGCTTAGACCTTAGACGGTCGGGCCGGCGGCGTCAGGTCGCGGGGGTGGTCTCGCGCCACGAGAGGATACCGCCGTCGGCCCACTGCGACATGTGCAGCTGGTCGTGGGTGAACACATAGCTGCGCACGGCGTCCAGCGCCTTGCCGACCGCCTGGTCCAGCGAGGGTTGGGGGCACATCATCATGGTGGTGGCGATAGGGCCGAACTCGAGCCTGCCCGACGTGCCGTCGTCGGCCGGTTCGGTGGTGAAGGTGCCCTTGCCGCGGTTGCAGTCGAGCTGGAAGAACGCGTGGCCGTCCTTGCCGAAGGTCACCGTGAGCTTGGCCGGGTCGGGCACCCGTGTGGTGCCCTGCTTGTCGTCCATCGACTGGATGGACACCAGTTCCCAGCTGGTGTTCTCCAGCCTCTTCACCTCGTGCGAGAAACAGCCGGCCGCGCCCGCCGTGATCGCGAGGGCGCCCGCAACCGCCGGCATTGGTCTGGGAGCCATTCGCACAGCAGCCTCCGACGCGTCGTGCTTGAGATTACCGACGACAGTACCGGCGGCGGGCCGCCGAGGGCTTGAGTCGGTGGCGGGCGGTGCCGGCGAGCGCGCTTGTCGGTCGCTCGTAATGAAGCCGCGCCGCTCGCCGATGAACGATGCACCGGCGGAGGTTCATATCGGCGACGACGCCGTCCATGACCGGCCGGCGTCCCGGGTGCGCAGCGTGTCGAAGTGGGGGCGGACCCAAATTCGGCGACGAACCAATCACCGTCGCTTCCTGAATACCTCAAGCGCCTTGGCCCGAATCAACTACCGGCTGGATACGGCCAGCCCGGCACGATGTGTCAACGAAACCGCTACGGCGCCACCACCGACGTCGACAACCGCGAAGCGCTGCTGCTGATCATGGACTCGCTGCGCTATTGGGTGACCGACATGCACGTCGACGGATTCCGGTTCGACCTGGCAGCCACCTTGGCCCGAGACCGCCGATCCTTCGATCAGGTGGTCGCGTTCTTCGACCTCGTCTACCAGGATCCGGTCATCGGGGGTGTCAACCTGACCGCCGAACCGTGGAACATCGAGACCTACCAGCAGGGGCAACTTTGCGCTGGGTGGGCCGAATCGAACGACAGCTACCGCGATGACGTGCGGCGACTTCGGCATCGCGCCGGTCCGGTCAACCTGATGGGCAATCGGCTCACGGGTCCTCGGATCGCTTGAGCGCGCTGCGGGGATCCGACGCGTCGGTATTTCATCACCGCCCACGACGGCAAGACGCTGCGTGACCTGGTCAGCTACACCGGCAAGCACAACCAGCGCAACGGCGAAAACGACGCCGACGGCGCCGATTTCGACGGCCGAGAACTTCGGCGTCGAGGGCACCAGCGGGGAAACAACACGCCTACTGCAGAACAACGACATCTCGTGGTTCGACTGGACGCCGTGGCCCGCTGCAGACGCCCTGACCGCGTTCACCGCGTGCGATAGCCCTGGAGCACTCCCACCCCGGGGCAGCCGACCCCGATACTGGCAGGGTGAATGTTCTCCCAGCCGACCGTACGGACGCGGAGCTGGCCGCCGCGCTGGCCGCCGAGGCGGGAGAGCTGTTGCTGGCCACGCGCGACGAGATCGGCTACGACTATCCATGGGAGCTCGGCGATATCGGCGACGCGCGGGCCAATGCGCTACTGCTGCGCCGGCTGCGCGCCGAGCGCACGGGCGACGCCGTGCTTTCCGAGGAGGCGCCCGACGACTTGGCCCGGCTGCGGTCGGATCGGGTGTGGATCGTCGACCCGGTGGATGGCACCCGCGAGTTCTCCACGTCCGGGCGCGAGGACTGGGCGGTGCACGTGGCGCTATGGCAGCGCGTCGGCGGACCTGACGGGCGGATCACCGACGCCGCGGTCGCCCTGCCGGCGCGTGGCGAGGTGTATCGCAGCGACACCGTTGCGGCCGCACCTCGGCGTGATCCCGCCGCACCGATCCGCATCACGGCCAGCGCCAGCAGGCCCCCGGCGGTGCTGTACCGGATGGCGCAGAGCGTCGACTTCGAGCTGGTTCGGATCGGGTCGGCGGGCGCCAAGGCGATGGCGGTGGTCCGCGGCGATGTCGACGCCTACGTCCACGCAGGCGGCCAGTGGGAGTGGGATTCCGCCGCGCCCACGGGTGTGGTGTTGGCCGCCGGCATGCATGCCTCGCGGCTGGACGGCTCTCCGATGCGTTACAACCGGTCAGACCCGTATCTTCCCGACCTGTTGATGTGCCGTTCAGACCTTGCCGGACTGTTGTTGGACGCCATCCGATAGCGCGTTGAGAAAGCAGAATAGAGTTCGTCGTATGCAATCGTGGCCGGCGCCGGGGGTGCCCGAACTGCCGGGGGGCGGGCCGGCGCTGCGGCTCTACGACAGTTCCGATCGCCAGGTCCGCCCGGTGTCGCCCGGGGTAACCGCCACGATGTACGTGTGCGGTATCACCCCCTATGACGCCACGCATCTCGGGCACGCCGCGACGTATCTGGCGTTCGACCTCATCGCACGGCTCTGGCTGGACTCCGGGCACCGGGTCCGTTACGTGCAGAACGTGACTGATGTCGACGACCCGTTGTTCGAGCGGGCCGATCGCGACGGTGTCGACTGGCGCGAGCTGGCCGCCCGTGAGACGGAGTTGTTCCGCGACGACATGAGCGCGCTGCGGGTGCTGCCCCCGCAGGATTACGTCGCGGCCACCGAGGCGATCGGCGAAGTCATCGAACTTGTCGAGAAGATGCTGGCCTCGGGGGCGGCGTATGTCGTCGACGACCCCGAGTTTCCCGATGTCTACTTCCGCTCAGACGCCACCCCGCAGTTCGGCTATGAGTCCGGTTACGACCTGGACACCATGCGCGTGTTGTTTGCCGAACGCGGAGGTGACCCCGAGCGTCCCGGCAAAGCCGGCGCCCTCGACGCGTTGCTGTGGCGCGCGGTGCGACCGGGTGAGCCGAGTTGGCCGTCGCCGTTCGGCCCGGGTCGGCCCGGCTGGCACGTCGAATGCGCGGCCATCGCCCTGACCCGGCTGGGAATGGGCTTCGACGTGCAGGGCGGAGGCAGCGACCTGATCTTCCCGCACCACGAGTTCTCGGCGGCGCATGCGGAATCAGCCACGGGGGAGCGCCGTTTCGCGCGGCACTACGTGCATGCCGGCATGATCGGCTGGGACGGCCACAAGATGTCCAAGAGCCGCGGCAACCTGGTGCTGGTCTCGCAGTTGCGGGCCGACGGCGCGGATCCCGGCGCGATTCGGCTGGGTCTGTTCGCCGGGCACTACCGGGCCGACCGGTTCTGGAGTCAGGCCGTGCTCGACGAGGCACAGGCACGCCTGTCGCGGTGGCGCGCGGCCACCGCGCTAGCCGCCGCCCTGCCTGCCGCCGACGTCATCGAGCGCGTGCGCCGGTATCTTGCAGATGACTTGAATACACCGAAAGCGCTTGCCGCTCTTGATGGTTGGTGTACAGATGCGCTGGAATACGGTGGCCGCGACGAATCCTCGCCGGGATCGGTACGCACCGCCGTCGACGCGTTGCTGGGCATCGCCCTATAGGTTGCTGGGCATTGCCCTTCGGGCCGCGAGTGTGGGTGTCCACGCCCGACACGCTGACCGACCGCCGGGTTTGTGCACGCTCGGCGACGATCGCGCTACGTTCGGGCTATGGTATCGGTCAACGGCAAGGTTGCCCTCATCACCGGGGCCGCATAGGGCGTCGGCGCCGAAGTGGCACGCAGGTTGCACGGCAAGGGCGCTAACCTCGCACTCGTCGATGTCGACGAGGCGCCCCTGGCCGCACTCGCCGCCCGGCTGGGTGGCAATCGGATCTTGACCCGGTCGCCGATATCCGCGATGTCGCCGCGATGAAGGACGCCGCCGACCGGGCCGTGCAACGCTTCGGCGGCATCGACGTAGTGGTGGCCAATGCGGGCATCGCCAGTTTCGGCTCGGTGCTCAACATCGACCCGGCGGCATTCAAGCGGGTGATAGACGTCAACCTGACCGGCGCGTTCAACACGGTGCACGCCGCCCTGCCGTCGGTGATCGAGCGCCGGGGCTACGTGTTGGTGGTCTCGTCCCTGGCGGCATTCCTGGGGACACTCGCCCTGATCGCCTACAACGCCTCAAAAGCGGGTCTGGAGCAATTCGCCAACGCGCTGCGGCTGGAGGTGGGGCGCTCGGGGTCGACGTGGGCAGCGCGCGCATGTCCTGGATCGACACACCGCTCGCGCGGGAGGCGAAAGCCGAGCTCGCGGCTTTCGGCGAGATGCTGGCCGCGCTGCCCGCCCCACTGCGGAAGACCACATCCGTCGAGGAATGCGGTGCGGCCTTCGTCAAGGGCATCGAACGACGCAGCAAGCATGTCTACTGTCCGGGCTGGGCGGGAGTGCTGCGCTGGCCGAGGCCCGTGGCGACGACACCAGTTGCCGAGCGTGGCCCACGTAGTATCGCCGTGAACCCCCTGCCGTCGATCGACGCGCAGGCGGCCGCGTTCGGCCGGCACTTCAGCGCCCGGACAGAGGCGCTGGACAAGGACCGACGCCGGCCGTGACCCCGGCCGCCGGGGCTGCCGCGGGAACCCCGTCACGCTCTCGCGGGATTCGGGGTGAGCTGGCGGGGATTCGGGTGCTGGGCGGGCAATCAGCCCCGGAAGCCCGGCCCGCGCCGGCGCAGGTAGCGCTCGAACTCCGCGGCCAGCGCGTCGCCGTCGATCTTGCCCAGTGCTTCATTCATGTCGACTTCGGCGTCGCCGCGTTGTTCCAGCGCGGCCACGTACTCGGCGATGTCTTCGTCCTCGGCGGTCATCTCGGTGACCGCCTGCTCCCATTCTTCGGCCTGCTGGGGCAGGTCGGCCAGCGGAACCTCGATGTCGAGAACGTCCTCGACGCGCCGCAGCAGTGCCACGGTGGCCTTGGGGTTGGGGGGTTGCGACACATAGTGGGGAACAGCGGCCCAGAATGTCACGGCGGGAATGCCCGCGGCGACACATGCATCCTGGAATACCCCGGCAATGCCGGTCGGGCCCTCGTAGCGGGTCTCCTCCAGTCCGAAGAACGTGGCCGATTCGGGGGAGTAGGCCGCCCCCGACACCGGGACCGGGCGGGTGTGCGGGGTATCGGCCAAAAGCGCGCCCAGGATCACGACGGTGTCGACTTTGAGCTTGTCGGCGATCGCGAGCAGCTCCGCGCAGAACGTGCGCCAGCGCATGTTGGGCTCGACGCCGTGCATCAAGACGACATCGCGGTCCAGGCCCGGCGGACGGCAGTGTGAGATCCGCATCGACGGCCACACCAGCTCGCGGGTGACGCCGTCGACCTGCCGGATGACGGGCCGGTTCACCTGGTAGTCGTAGTACGCCTCATCGTCGATCTCGATGATGGTCGCGGCTTCCCACATGGCGTCGAGATGCTCCAAGGCGTCGCTAGCCGCGTCTCCGGCGTCGTTCCAGCCCTCGAATGCCGCCACGACGATCGTGTTGCGCAGTTCGGGCAGACTTGCATCCGACGTGGCCACAAAGCCAGCGTAATGCCTGCCGGTGATACGTAAGTGCACACGAGTAGTCCGTGGGCGGGAGGTTTGCCTAGATCGACTACCCTTGATGTGTGACTCTCGCGTACGACACCGACTTGCTGGTTTCGCTGTCCCGGCGTGTGCTGGTGGGCGACGGCGCGATGGGCACCCAGTTGCAGGCCGCGGACCTGAGCCTCGACGACTTCAACCATCTCGAAGGTTGTAACGAGATTCTCAACGAGACCCGCCCCGATGTCATCGAGCTGATTCACCGTCACTATTTCGAGGCCGGCGCCGACGCGGTAGAAACGAATACGTTCGGCTGCAACCTGTCCAACCTGGGCGACTACGACATCGCCGACAGGATCCGCGACCTCGCGCATCAGGGCACGGCGATCGCCCGCCGGGTCGCCGACGAGATGAGCACCCCCGACCGCAGGCGTTACGTGTTGGGCTCGATGGGTCCTGGAACCAAGCTGCCGACGCTCGGCCACACGCAGTTCGCCCCGGTGCGCGACGCCTACGCCGAGGCGGCTCTGGGCATGCTGGAGGGCGGTGCGGACGCAATCCTCGTCGAGACCTGCCAGGACCTGCTGCAGCTCAAGGCCGCCGTTCTGGGGTCTCGGCGGGCCATGCGGCGGGTCGGCCGCCACATCCCCATCATCGCCCACGTCACCGTGGAAACCACTGGCACAATGTTGCTGGGCAGCGAGATCGGCGCGGCGCTGACCGCCATCGAGCCCCTTGGTATCGACATGATCGGGCTGAACTGCGCGACCGGTCCGGCCGAGATGAGTGAGCACCTGCGGCATTTGTCCCGGCACGCCCGCGTACCGGTGTCGGTGATGCCGAACGCCGGACTGCCCGTGCTCGGCGCAAATGGCGCCGAATACCCCCTGAGTCCCGACGAACTGGCGGAAGCGCTGTCCGGGTTCGTCGCCGAGTTCGGTCTGTCCATGGTCGGCGGCTGCTGTGGAACCACGCCCGAGCACATCCGAACGGTTGCCGAGGCGGTGGCCGGGCAGGTGCGCGCCGAGCGGAATCCGACCTCGGAGCCCGCCGTCGCCTCGCTGTACACGGCCACGCCGTTCCATCAGGATGCCTCGGTGCTGATGATCGGGGAGCGAACGAATGCCAACGGCTCCAAGGCTTTCCGTGAGGCGATGATCGCGGGGGACTGGCAGCGCTGCCTGGACATCGCCAAGGATCAGACCCGCGACGGGGCGCACCTGCTCGACCTCTGCGTCGACTATGTCGGTCGTGACGGCGTTGCTGACATGAACGAGCTGGCCAGTCGGCTCGCCACCGCGTCAACCTTGCCGATCATGCTGGATTCGACCGAAACGCCGGTGCTGCAGGCGGGTTTGGAGCACCTGGGCGGGCGGTGCGCCGTCAACTCGGTGAACTACGAGGACGGCGACGGTCCCGAGTCTCGGTTCGTCAAGACCATGGAATTGGTGGCCGAGCACGGCGCCGCCGTCGTGGCGCTGACTATCGACGAGGACGGTCAGGCCCGCACCGCCGAGAAGAAGGTGGCGATCGCAGAGCGCCTGATAGCCGACATCACCGGCAACTGGGGTGTCGAGGAATCGTCGATCCTCATCGACACGCTGACGTTCACCATCTGCACCGGCCAGGAGGAGTCCCGCCGGGACGGTATCGAGACCATCGAGGGTATCCGCGAGCTGAAGAAGCGCCATCCGGACGTGCAGACCACGCTCGGTCTCTCAAATATCTCGTTCGGGCTGAATCCGGCTGCACGCCAAGTACTCAACTCGGTTTTCCTACACGAGTGCCGCGAGGCCGGGCTCGACTCGGCGATCGTGCACGCCAGCAAGATCCTGCCGATGAACCGTATCGAAGCCAAGCAGCGCGAAGTGGCGCTTGACCTGGTCTATGACCGACGCCGCGAGGACTACGACCCGCTGCAGGAGCTGATGACCATGTTCGACGGCGTCTCCACGGCGTCCTCGAAGCAGACCCGCGCCGCGGAGTTGGCGAAGATGCCTCTGCTGGAACGGCTTTCGCAGCGCATCGTCGACGGCGAGCGCAATGGACTGGAGGCCGACCTCGACGAGGCGATGACGCAGAAGCCGCCGCTGGCCATCATCAACGAGAACCTCCTCGCGGGCATGAAGACGGTTGGCGAACTGTTTGGTTCGGGCCAGATGCAGCTGCCGTTCGTGTTGCAGTCGGCCGAGGTGATGAAGGCCGCGGTCGCCCATTTAGAACCCCACATGGAGAAGGGCGAAGATTCCGGCAAGGGGCGCATCGTGTTGGCCACCGTCAAAGGCGATGTGCACGACATCGGCAAAAACCTGGTCGACATCATCTTGAGCAACAACGGTTACGAGGTGGTCAACATCGGCATCAAGCAGCCGATCGCGACCATTCTCGACGTCGCGGAGGACAAGAGCGCCGACGTGGTCGGGATGTCCGGCCTGCTCGTCAAGTCGACCGTGGTGATGAAGGAAAACCTCGAGGAGATGAATGTTCGCGGGGTGGCTCAACGATTCCCCGTGCTCCTCGGCGGCGCTGCGCTAACCCGAAGCTACGTCGAGAACGATCTCGCCGAGGTGTACGAAGGCGAAGTGCACTACGCGCGGGACGCCTTCGAGGGTCTGCGACTGATGGACACCATCATGAGCGCCAAGCGAGGCGAGGTGGCCGACCCCGACAGTCCGCAAAACCTGGCCGCCAAGGATAAGGAAGCCGAGCGCAGAGCGCGCCACGAGCGTTCCAAGCGCATTGCCGCCGAACGCAAGGCCAGGGAGGTGCCGGTCGAGGTGCCCGAGCGCTCCGACGTCGCCGCCGGCGTGGAGGTGCCCACCCCCCCGTTCTGGGGCAGCCGGGTGGTCAAGGGCATCGCGCTGGCCGACTACACCGGCCTGCTCGACGAGCGCGCGCTGTTCCTGGGGCAGTGGGGATTGCGCGGGACCCGCGGCAATGACGGACCCTCCTACGAGGATCTGGTCGACGCCGAGGGCCGTCCGCGGTTGCGGTACTGGCTGGACCGATTGTCCACCGAGGGCATCCTGTCCAGCTCGGCAGTGGTGTACGGCTACTTTCCCGCTGTTTCCGAGGGCGACGACGTCGTCGTCCTCACCGAACCCGGTCTGGACGCGCCCCAACGGTACCGGTTCACGTTCCCGCGCCAACAGCGCGGCCGGTTCCTGTGTATCGCTGACTTCATCCGGTCCCGAGAACTGGCCGGCAAGACGGGGCAGGTTGACGTCCTGCCGTTCCAGTTGGTCACCATGGGCCAGCAGATCGCGGACTTCGCCAACGAACTGTTCGCCTCCAACGCCTACCGGGACTACCTGGAGGTGCACGGTCTCGGCGTGCAGTTGACAGAGGCGCTAGCCGAGTACTGGCACAAACGGATCCGCGAAGAGTTGACGTTTCCCGGCGATCACGCCATGGCGGCCGAGGATCCCGACGCGGTCGAGGACTATTTCAAACTCGGTTACCGCGGTGCCCGGTTCTCGTTCGGCTACGGCGCCTGCCCCGACCTTGACGACCGCGCCAAGATGATGGGGCTGCTGGAACCCGAAAGGGTCGGCGTGACGCTTTCCGAGGAGTTGCAGCTGCACCCGGAACAGTCCACGGACGCCTTCGTGCTGCACCACCGGGAAGCCAAATACTTCAACGTCTGACGTTGGCCCACGACGTGGCCTGAGCCACAGAATTTTACCCTCGGGTCATGGCGATGGAACAATTCGTGACATGCGTGCGGTGCTGTGGGACATGGACGGCACTATCGTCGACTCCGAAAAACTCTGGGACATCGCGATCCACGAGCTGTACGCACAGCACGGCAGGGTGCTGAGCCCGGACGTACGCGACGCCACCGTGGGCGGCTCCGCCGACGGCGTGATCAGGATCATCTTCACCGATCTCGGTCTGGAGCCCGAACCCGGGCACATGGCCAGGGTCGCCGATTGGATGCACGACTATGTGGGCGAGCTCTTCGGCGGTGGTCTGCCCTGGTGTGACGGGGCGCGCGACCTGCTTAACGAGCTGCAGGAGGCGGGCATCCCGATGGCGCTGGTGACCAACACCCGTCGGGCGCTGACCGAGAACGCGCTCAACAGCATCGGCCGGCAATATTTCTCGGTCACGGTGTGCGGTGACGAAGTCGCCACGGGCAAGCCCGCACCGGACGTCTACCTGCGCGCGGCCGAGTTGCTCGGGCTGGACCCGGCCGACTGCCTGGCGATCGAGGACTCCGTGACCGGCACCGCCGCGGCCGAGGCCGCGGGGTGTGCGGTACTGGTCGTGCCCAACGAGATCGACGTGGCGGGCAGCGCTCGCCGCCGACGGGTGCACACGCTGCGGGGATTGTCCGTGCGGGACCTGCGCGTTGTTTTCGCCGAACTCGAACCCATGGATGAACGCATCGCCTGAGGCGGCTGCTGGGGACTGGCTATGACAGTCCCCTTGGGGCCAGTTCAAGTTGACATCGCCACCATGCGGAGTTCCGGCCGATGGATAACAATGGCGCCATGACAGCAGCCGGCGCGACCCGGGTCGCGG
>CAZEHT010000076.1:0-3468 GCA_964511995.1 uncultured Mycobacterium sp. | reverse complement strand
CGGCCGATGGATAACAATGGCGCCATGACAGCAGCCGGCGCGACCCGGGTCGCGGTCTACCTCGACTTCACATCGTGATCTCGCGCTACGACCAAGTCCACGGCCGCAACTCCTTCCAGCGCGACAAGGCGAAAGTCCCTGACGATCGCGCCGAGCGCAGCAGACGCGCGACCGTCGACGTGGGCGCCGTCATCGACTTCGCCCCGTCGTTCGGCACCCTGGTGCTGACCCGCGCGTATGCCGACTTGTCGGCCGACGTCAATGCGAGCTATCGGAGCCAGCTCGTGGCACGCGCCGTCGATCTGGTGCAGCTGTTCCCGGCGGCCGCCTACGGCAAGAACGGCGCCGACATCCGCTTGGCCGTCGACGCGGTGGAGGACATGTTCCGGTTGCCGGACCTGACCCACGTGGTGATCGTCGCCGGCGACTCCGACTACATCGCGGTGGCTCAGCGCTGCAAGCGGCTCGGCCGCTACGTCGTGGGGATCGGGGTGGCCGGTTCGTCGAGCGGGCGCTGGCGGCGGCCTGCGACGAGTTCGTCGTGTATGACGCGCTTCGGGGTGTGCCGGCCGAAGCGGCCGAAGACGGGAGGGTCGCACGCACGTCCCGGGCCCGTGGATCCTGCAGCGACGACGCCGAGCCGTCCACCTCACAGGCCGAGGCCACCGGCCTGCTGACCCGGGCTCTGCAGATCGGTCTGGAAAAGGACGACGTCGACTGGCTGCACAATTCGGCGGTGAAGGCCCAGATGAAACGGATGGACCCGTCTTTGAGCGAAAAGTCTCTGGGTTTACAAGTCTTTCAGCGATTTCCTGCGCTCGCGCTCGGACCTCGTGGAACTCGACGAGAGTTCCACGACCCGGACGGTGCGACTGCGCGAGAAGCCCTGATTCAGCTGCGGCGTTGCCGTTGGGTGAGAACCCGGCGCACCACACCGTGATACGTGGCGGCCACCACCGGCCAGCTCATTTCCGGGGCCACCCGGCGCGCTTCGGCCGCCATCGCACCGGCGAGCCGCGGCTGGGTCAGCACCTGCAACAGCGCGGAGGCCAGCGCCGCCGGGTCGTCATGGCCGACTACCGTGCCGGCTCCGCAGGCCAGTAGTTCGACGGCATGCGGGAACGCGGTGGCCACAATCGGGCGCCCGGCGGCGATCGCGTCGACCAGCACCCCGGAGCTGACCTGATCGGTGGAGTCGTACGGCAGCACGACCACCGCCGCGGTTTGCACCAGCGCGGCCAGCGTCCCACGACTGCGGTGACGCTCATCGAACACCACCGATCCCTCGAGACCGTTGCGGCGCACCTGTTCTCTCAAGCTGTCGCGATACGCCTCACCGTGAGCGGCCAGTTCCTTGGGGTCGGTGGGGCCGACGACCAGATAGCGGGGCCGGCCCGGCAGGCTGTGCAGCGATCCCATCGCCTCGATCACCCGCTCGATGCCCTTGCCGGGGCTCAGCAGGCCCCAGGTGAGCACGGTGGGACGGCCGCCACGCACCACGGCCTTGCCGGTGGGCACGGTGAGGCCCTGCGGGATCACGGTGACCTTGCGCCGTCCGACACCGTAGCCTGCGCACAGTTGCTCTGCCGCGACCTGCGACGTCACGACCAGCTGATCCGCGCGGGCCGCCACCGCCTCCAGCACCGAATGCTGGTGCGGCGTCGGTGCCCGGTGGACGGTGTGGACGATGACGACCAGCGGGACGCACACCCCGGCCATGACATCGAGCACCTCGTCCCCGTCGGCGCCGCCGAAGAGTCCGTATTCGTGCTGGATAACAGCGGCATCGGACTGGTTCAGCGATTCGGCGCAGGCGGCAACGGAGTTCGGGCAACCGTTGTCCAACTCGCCAACCACGCGGGGGCTCGAGGACGGCGATCCGTCAGCAATCCGCACGACGCTGACAGCAACACCGTCTTCCTCCAGACCGCGGGCCAGATTCGCGGTGAAGGTCGCGAACCCACATGGCGTCGGCGGATACGTGCTGAGGATCGATACCGTCGGCTGAGCCGAAAGTTCTTGACGCGCAACAGTAAACGCCGCGCTCATCACGGATGAACCACTCATGAAATGTCCCAACTGGGCCTGGCACATGCATATCCGGCGTGAGCGGATGCTTGGCGCGGTACACGCATGCGACCGACACATCCCGGACTGGCTGGATTCCCAACTTCTTCGACACTACACCTGACCAGGGCGAACCGCGCCCGCGCGGCAGAAGGCGCCTCGATGTCCCTCGAGTACATGCGGCCCACGTACGGCCCTCCCTGGGTAGGGTCACAAGACTGCGGCCACCCAGCCAGGCGCCCATACAGAAGGGCAGCGGTTGTCAGACAGTTCTCGCCTCCCCGACAATCTATTGAGCTAATCCGGCAAGGCACTCCAGCAGAAGCGTGCGACAAGCATGACAACGCCACGCTTCGCGGCCCAAGAGGCCACGAAGCGCGAAAACTACTGAGATACAACGGATTTAGCAGCCAGCGTCGGCGACTTAGGATTTCGGCACCCATGTTAATGCCTCGTGAACCGCCTGATGCCGTGGTACTCGCAGCGACGGGTGCCGACGGCGGGGGCGGCGGTGCAGCCCGGACTTCGGCACGTATGACGCGGATTATTCATTTATTCAGAGCTCCAAGGATTATTTGGTCCCCCGCTGCTTAGGGGGATGAAAGGGGTCGGCATCCACCGACCGGAAATCCGTACTAATAGCGCGCCGGGACTCCCGCCGATCGATGCGTATCAGCGCGTGCTGTGTCCCATCGAGGTCCCATCTGGAACATGCTTCCACCACCGGTCGAGGCGCAGATGCATCCTCGAGATGGCCGGCTTCAGCCGAGCGAAGATGCCAGTGGCGCCGTTTCGGCGGCGTTTCGTCATGCCGCAGCGATTCCGCGCAGGGCGGAATCGAGGCAGCGACACTCTCGGAAACATACCCGTGCGGATACGCCAGCGCTGCGGCCTAAACCCGCAGATTCAGCGTGTACAACCACAATAGTAGTGGTGGAGCTACGGGCATACGTCATCGTAACCGACGACGCGCAGGCCGGATCACGGTTCTGAAATCGATGTGGTTACAACAGATGTTATTCGTTCACCCAAACGATGAAAGCTTCGGCATGCGCCACACCAGTTTTCGAGTTGTGATCCTCGGTCAGATTGCCGAAACCCGCACGGCCTGAGGGCCTTTCGCGCCCTGCTCGACTTCGAACTGAACGCGAGCATTCTCGTCGAGGCTGCGGAAGCCGCTACCGCTGATCTCCGAGTAGTGGACGAAGACATCTTCCGCCCCACCGTCGGGAGCGATGAAGCCATAGCCCTTTTCGCCGTTGAACCACTTCACAGTACCCTGTGCCATCTACTGAACTTCTCTCATTTTTCAAGTGCGCCAACCAAAATGTGCGCATGTCAAGGGTAGCACGGAGATTCTGCCGAAACCCTGGTTGCGAATCCGCCAGCGGGATTTCGGAT
>CAZEHT010000075.1:17289-19836 GCA_964511995.1 uncultured Mycobacterium sp. | reverse complement strand
AGCGACACGCAGGCGCTGATCAGGTCCGGGAAGCGGAACGTCGGCGAGACGTTGTCGCTGCTGCGCAGCAGGCCGTAGAGCCACTCGTGCTCCTCCAGCCAGAGGCGGGTCTCGATGGTGTCCGGGTGCTCGGCATCCGGGGCGCCGTGCGGGGCTTGCTCTTGGCGGGCGGTGGGCAATGCGGAGAACATGGCGCTTCCCTCGGATCGGTGGCTACGGGCGATGCTCTGTCGAGCGTTGGACCGAAGGGTAGGGTGGGGCGGGAGCCGGCGCAGTGTGGAATGCGGGGTTTGTTTGGGGGGTTTCGGGATCGGGCGCCGACGACGTCCAAGGAACCGCGCACCTCATCGAGAAATCTTTACGCTGCGCCTAGAGAGCTCGTCAAGCAGCCCCACCCGCCCCGCATGCGCAGAAGGGCAACGCTCGACAACCTCGCGCGCCCACTCGAAGTACTCAGTGCGCCGTTGCGCTGGCCAGCCTGTCGGCGGGCTGTTCGGCAGCGCCGACAGGTTGCTGATCTTGTCTGCCATCTTGAGCATCTTCGCCCGAGGCGGCAGGTACGACGCGTGCTCCTCCTGAAGACGCTTTCGGCGATCCTTGGGCAGGCACTTTTCGTCCGTCACATGCGCTACCGGGTCGGCGACGTCGAGGTTGACGCCTCCACCAGCTCGGCATGCGTCACCTCCAGATCTTCGATCGTGTCGTGCAGGTAGCTCGTAGCGACAAGATGTGCAGCTTCTACTCATCGTCGACGGTTTTCGCCGAACATCTCAAAATTCCGCGCCACGATCGTCCGAGATAGCAGCGGTCGCGGCACGCAGTCGGCGAACTTGATGGATTCATGGAAAGCCGCAATCTCATCGCCTGTCAGGTCGATGTGTCCGAGCGGCGTGGCGGGCAGGGCGGCGACAGGCGCCTGCACGCTCAACGCATCGAAGCGAACCTTCGCGGTACCGATCGACGCCTGGCGCGCCAGGGTTCGGTTCGCTCGCGTGCCGGCGAATGTCCAGGTTTGCATCGGCGCGCCGTCCGATCGAGACATCACGAAGTGCGTGCCCGAGGACACCGGAATCTCTTCGGTCAGTGCCTGCAACGCCGCCTGCGCGCGCCGAGACAACGTGACGGTCGGTGACGCGCCGTCCGCCAGCACCGAGCGGATGCCCTGGCACACATCGCGGGCCAGACTACGTGCGCTACCCATCCAGCGCGCTTTGCCGCCGCCGGCAGCGGGCTCCAGCCATACGATCCGCTTGGACCAGTCGACGTCCGTGACGCGCCAGCTTCTGCCGGCCAGCAACAGCAGTCGCTCGTCGCGCTCGCCGGTCAGGACCGTTGGGTCGATGTATCCCACTTCGGCAGCCCCGTGCCGACCGGTCAGCAGCTGGGAGCCGCTGAAGGACGCCAGCAAATCGCGGTAGTGGCCCCGCGCGAAACTGCGCTCGGTCTGCGGACCTACCCGCACCACGCCTTCGGCGCGATCGAGGAACTGCTGTCCGACCATGTGTTCGACGAGCACTTCGATGTCGGCGACCTGCAACTCGGGAAACGACCCCTGAAGCAGCTGGACCAGTTCCCGCGTCGCCAACTCATCTCGTTCAAGAGTTAAGACCATCGCCTGCTGGGCCACGATGTGCCAGGGCTCTGCGGGTGGTACGGCCGCCTCGACCCAAGCCTCCGACCACTTTTGTGTCACGCCCAGCGCCAACAGGAAGGCGTTGTCGTTCGTCGTCAGAAAGAGGCAGCTACGGCGACCACCGGTGCGCCGGCCCGTGCGACCCATTCGCTGCAGGAACGACGAAACGCTCGATGGTGAGTCGACCTGGACTACGCGGTCGAGATCGCCCACGTCGATGCCCAGCTCCAGCGTCGATGTGGCGACGATGACGCAGTTCCTCTCCTCGGAGAAGGCCGCTTCGGCCTGCCGTCGTTCCGACAAACTGAGGGAGGCGTGGCTGACGAAAGTCCGGATCTCGTGGGTCCGCAGCATGCTGCTCAGTTGCTCCGCGCTGCTACGGGAGTCGCAGAAGACCAAGCGCTTCTCACCGCGGTGCAGGCGCGCGATCACGGTTGCGGCGTTCTCGAGTGAACCGACATGGTCGATGGTCACGTCGGCATCCGTGCTCACGCTGGCGCTGCCGACCACTGCTCTGTTCCCGGTGGGGGCCAACCAGGTCAGCAGTTCGTTCGGATTGCTCACCGTTGCCGACAGGCCGATCCGCTGCAGCGGACGCTCCAGATACTGGTCGAGCCTGTGCAACACGGATCGCAGGTGCCAACCACGGTCGTCGCCAGCGAAGGCGTGCAGCTCGTCCACGATCACCGCCTGCAGGTTGCCGAACCATGCGGGCCGATCGACCCTTGCCGAGATCAGCATGGCCTCAACCGACTCGGGAGTCGTGAGAAGGATGTCCGGCGCATCCTTGAGCGCCCGGTTCTTGCGCGACTGCGAGATGTCACCGTGCCAGACCTCGACGCGGCGTCCCACCAGGCTGGCGTAATGCGTGAGCCTCGGCTCCAGGTTGTTCAGCAGCGCTTTGATCGGGCAGA
>CAZEHT010000075.1:0-17189 GCA_964511995.1 uncultured Mycobacterium sp. | reverse complement strand
GCAGCCGCGCGTTCGACCACCGACATCTCACTGTCGGCCAGCGTCAGCGTGTAGTGTCGGCGCGGATCGAAGTCCTCGTGCAGGTCGACTCGATCGAGGATGTCGGCGACGAGCTTCTTCAAGAACAGCCGCGGCGCCACGCCGACCTTGCCTCCCAGGCCGCCTGCTACGGCACGGGCCAGCGTGTCGATATAGCTGTCGTCTACGACGCTGCGCAGGCGCTGCTCGTGAGGACGACCTTCGACGTAGATGTCGCGAACACGTCGTCCGACGGCCAGCAGGGCGGTATGGTCGAACGGGGCCAGGCGGATCTGAACCGCACGGGGGTTGTCGAAGCGACGGTCGGTGCCGAAGTCGACGTGCAGGCGTTGAGCCAATGGCGCGAGGCGCTGCACGCCTTGCGGGCCGTCGAAGAACGCCGGCGTGCCCGTGACCACCAGGTAGAGCCCGGGATACCGTCCGGCGTCGATCTCGTCGATCCATTGCCTGAGGGCGTTCAGGCCCTTCTCGCGGGTGTCGGTGCGCATGCGCTGGAGCGTTTCCACCTCGTCCAGCACCATCACCAGGCCGGGGAAGCCGCTGTCGCGCAGGATGGTGAGCAGGCCTACCAAGAAGTTGGTGGCACCGAAGTGGTCCAGGTCACCCTTGATGCCCGCCGCACGCTTGACGCTGGCCGCCACGTTCGGCTGACCAGACAGCCAACTGATCAGGCCGTCCGCCAGCATCCCGTCCCCGGCCGCCAGCGCGCGGCGGTAGGTTCGAAGCACCGCGGAAAAGGCCGGGGCGGTCTTGCTGATGGTGGAAAGGCGCGCCTCCATCAGTGCATCGGTGCGCACCAGCAACTCCGCGGCGTCGTCGGGATCGACCGACGCGTCGGCCAGAACGTCCTGTTCCAGCGCGTAGAACCAGCCATCGATGACGCCACGGAAGGCGCCGCTCGCGGTGTCCGCCGTTCCCAGGTGCTCGACGAGCCGGCGATAGACAGTCTCCAGCCGGTGCAGCGGCGTTTCGGTCTCATTGATCTGCACTTCGGTCGCCGCAAAGCCGCGGGCCCGCGCCCGCTCCTGAAGCCAACGCCCGAAGAAGGTCTTGCCGGTGCCGTACTCGCCGCGTACGGCCTTGAATCCGCCGCGCCCGGCAGCAACCGCGGCCAGCTCCTCGTCGAGGGTGGCCGCGAAGGATTCGATACCCACCGCGAGGGCATCCAGCCCGCTGCTGGGGACGGTTCCACGCCGCAGCGCACTGACGATGTCTTCTCGCCGCGCCGCGCTGATCATCGTTGACCTCCCTGGCCAACGACACGGAACTGCTGCTGCAGCAGTGCGATGTTCAACTCCACGGTTCCAGCCGCCTCATCAACGACCAGCACCGGTGCCTGGTCCACGTTCAACATGCGCCTGACCGCGCTCAGCATGCCGCCAAGGCGGATCTCCGCCAGTGAAAGCCGTTGGGCCAGCGCGGCGCGCGACAGCTTGCCGCCACGTTCCGACAGTGCGGTCAAAAGCAGCCGCATCTTTTCGTCGGGCAGCGCGACCCGCGCAGCCAGTTGTCGCTGCGACGCGTAGATCGCGCCACTCAACAAGGCACTGATCCAATCCGGGGCGGCTGGCGCCGGCACGGGCGGCAACTCGGTCGTATCGAAGAGCTGCGGCTGACCGGTCTGCGGCGTCGGCTTGCGGCCCATAGGCCGGGCCGGTGGTGCAATCGCGGGCTTCGCTTCCTTCGACTTCGCGATCGGCGGCAGCTCCCACCACTCGGGCTGTGCAGGCGGTGCCGGTGTCCATCCAGGCAGGTTCATGCCCAAGGGCACCATCACGCTGAGCGGTACCGTCACCTCCTGAGGCGACAGGCCGCCGTGGTACCCGTTCTTGCGTCCGCCGTACCGCGTGCTTTCGCCCCACAGGCAGACGACAGTATTCGAGCCATCGCTCGTCACCACGCGCCCACCGCTCACCGCTACCTCATGCGGCGCGCGGCTGTCCGTGCCCGGGCGCCAGCGATCGCTCTCGCCGCCGGCGAGCTGGGTGGTGCCGTCTTCCAGCAAGTGACCATGGTCGGCGGTGATCACCACCACTCGCCTTGCTTCCCGCGCTTCACGAAGCAAAGGCAGCAGCAGCCGCAGGTCTTCGAGCGTCCAGCGCTGATGCAACTGGTCCGGACCGCTCAGGTGATCGTCGACGGCGTTGTAGACCACGCCGATCACTCGTTGATGAGGGTCCGCGATCGCCGCGCGCACCTCGGGCGCCAGGTTGGTCGCATCGGCTAGATCGCCCTTATGGAACAACCGCGGCGGCGTTCCGGCGCGGCTGTGCGCCAGCAACGCTGCATGCGACGCGAAGCCGGCCTTCTCCTGCGCGGCAACCCCCAACGTGAGGCGTCCACAAAGCAGGCTCGTACGGCTCACCTCGGTGACGGTGGGCAGCGCCGCCACGCCGACCAGCGCCTGCCCGATGTCGCTGGGCACCATCTCGGCCCAGCCATGGCTCGCGCTGCGTGCGAACAGCTCCCGGAAGATGCTGATGCTCAACCCGTCCATCACCAGCAGCATGGCCGGATGGGCAGCGGCGATCGGCGCCAATACGTGCTCCAGCACGGACTCGACCGGCACCAGGCGCCCGTCGAGGGCTGTCTTGTTCGCGTTCCATTCGATCAGCGCCTGGGCGAACGGCTTGGCGAACTTGTTCCGACGGGCAATCAGCGCCTCGCGGCACGCGCTATAGGCCTGCGACAGTTCCGGAATCTCGTCGCCGCCGAGCAAGCGAAAGCGCGCCCAGTCCACGAATGCACCTTCGTCCGACTGCCAAGTCACCCCGGTCTGCAGTGATGTCGCGGATCGGGGCGTGGTCAGCAGCCAGCGCGACAGACGGCGGGCCATCTCGACGCGCTCCGCTCGCGGAGGCTGCGCCGCCATCAACGTGTGCCTGAGCGCGCGGTCGGCCTGCAGTTCCACCTGGGCCAGGTTGGCCTCGGTGTGTTCGGCCACATGCGCTGACAGGGCGAGCGCGAAGTCCTGCATCCGCTGGTCCAGCGCCGCGGGGAGCAGATCACTGAGGTGCGCGAACTCCGCGACGCGCAGGTCCCGTAGCAGAGCATCGGCCCGGTCGAGCGTGGCGCGCGTGGCTTCCAGCCCGGCCGCCCGCACCACCTGCTCCGCGGCTCGCGCCCAGGCTCGTCCTTCCGGCACGCCGATGTGCTTGTCGTTGACGAACCGCTCGAGCCGGATGGCCGCCTGGCCCAATGCCGCCTGACCTTCGCCTTCCGGCGCGAAGACCACGCCGCAGACCAACCCGAGCGGCAGGGCGTCGGCGGTGCGGCCAGCTTCAACGCAGCCAAGCACCATTTCGCCGGCACTGCCTGCCGTCTCACTGAGCCAGCGCATGACATCGGTTCGGGCTGCGGCCGGCAGCTGGTCCAGCGTGGCGTCGGCCCCGGCGGTCATCGACCACGTCAGCAACGAGACGGCGTCCGGGCGGGCTGTTGGGATCCGAAGGAACCGCTGCAGCACCTCCTGCCAGGCGGTCTCCAGACCGAGAAAACCGTTCGCCACGGGCGGATAAGGGCCTTGCGCCGCACCGTCGATCAGGCTCTGCGGCATCCACGCATAGCGGCCCAGTCGCGCGTCGGTCTCCTTGGCCTGAAAGAGTTGACGGACGATGTCCCAGCCCTCCGGCTGGAACACACGCGCTCGCGCCAGTCGCGCCGCGATGTCCTCGGCAATCTCATGCGTCGCCAGCGGCGTGATGACCACGAGCCCGGCCGATGCCGGGTCATGTCGCTCGACATCGCATAGCGCTTCGCGGATGGCCAACGACGATTCGCACCACCGCAGCGCGAACTGCCGCCCACGTTGGCTCAGCGTCTCGGGCCACGGCTGGCGCGCCTTCGCACGGATCGCCAACGCCACCGTCGACGGATCGCTGGCCAGCACCCGCTCGAGCTGCGCCGCGATCTGCGGAGTCGACAAGCTCATAGCTTCGTGCCCTTGCGCTCCAGCCGCCAGCTGAGAGTCAATTCGAGGTCGCGATCGCGTGCGATGCGAGCCTTTAAGTCATCCAGCTCTGCCACCGCCTCAGCGCCGGTCAGATGAAGCGCCTGTTTCTCTTCCACCAGCTCCGGACCGTTGAATCCCGGTGCAGGTGGCAGCGGCGGAGGCAGAGGGGTGGGCGCAGTCGTTACGCCAGGCGTCACAGGTGCCGGTGCGGGTGGCGTCACCGGCGCCGGCGCAGCGGCCGCGAGCAACTGCATGGCGTCGCGTTCGAGCTCTGCCAGGCGCGACTTGAGCGGGACGACATGCTCGTCGGCGATGAGCACCTCGCCGAGGCGGGTCATGATGGCCGCCGCGGCTTCGCGTCGATGGTCCCCGAGATCGCGGACCACGTCGAACAACTGCCAGTTGCCGTTGGTGAGCGCGTCGGCGCATGCCTGCGCCTGGCCCAGCGTTCGGCTCACCGCCGCCTCAGAGGTATTCAAGGTCGCGGCAGCCAGTGACGACACGACATCGCCCTCCGCGGCCTGCGTGAGCGTGGCCAGCAGTGCCTGCGCAGACTCCGCCGACTGCTGACGGGCGCCGGCAGTGCCTGCGCCATAGCGGCTGGCGCGATCGCGAACTTGAGCGACCAGTCTGCCCACGGCCTCGCGCTTGCCGGTGGCCGCCTGCTTCACTTCGTCGACCAGGCGGCCCACGTTGGCCGCATTGAGCGTCTGTGCCAGCGTCAGCCCGAACAGGCTGGAAGCGCGCTGCAATGCCGTGTCCCAGTCGGTTGCATTGGGCAGGGCCTGCTCCCTCAGCTCCAGCTCATCCGACACGCTATCGATGGTGGGCTCGATCGGCCCACCACGCAGCGTGAAGCGGCGGTTGGTCGATGCGGCGTACGCCAGGATGATCAGGTTCTGCAGCTCGATCGGCAGGCCCATCGGCGCCGGGGTATCGATCCATCGGCGCAGCTTGGCCACCGTGATCGGCCCACCGCCTTCGCGGGCATGGCTTTGTGCGAACCGCGACTGCCAATGCGGCTCGATCAACAGGTGGGTCTCGCCCATCTGGCCGAGCTGGCAGGGGTTCACCACGGCGCGTACCAGCTTGCGTGTCGAGGTGTCCTGCACGAATCCACGCTGTCCAGGCGACTCGATGGCCTTCTGCACCTCGGGCCAGACCTTCTTGATCACGCTGGCCTTGATCTCGGTGTCGAACTCGGGATGCGCCGGGTACTGGTGGACGAACAACTGTCCCAGCAAGCTCTCGAACGCGCTTCGGAATTCGGCACCCACAGGGGGGCGCGGTGACAGCGTCGGGTCCAGCGACTGGAACTGCTGGTCTGCCGTGAGCGGGTTGCTCACGGCATCCCGCGGCTCGGTACTGATGCCGTAGGCCACTTCGAGCTGCGACCTGAGCTTGATACGCAGCTGATCGAGTTGATTCCGGGCGAGCGCCTTGGCCTGCACCCGGTCGACGAACGAAAGGTGCGCGGCGTAGTTGTCGAAACGATCACCTTGCAGGATGTAGTCGAGCACGACGAGGCGGCCCAGATCGGCCAGTGCCTTGTTGCTCAGAAAGGAGGGCAGCCACACGAGTGTTCGCGTGTCGCCGCCGCGGTACGCGCCGAGACGCGCCAGGTCATCCGCCGGCCCGAAGTTGGCGTCGTCGAACGGAAAGTCCAGCACCACCGACCAGGCGCCCGAGCGGCCGCGCAACCGGTCGTCGGTCATCTCGCGGACGTTCTCGTACAGCACCTCCACCTCGCGCCGCGTGCCGCGCCAGAGAAACTCGTAGGTCGTGAACAGCCCGCCGGCGTCCTGGATGCCCAGCTGCTCGAACAGCGTCTCGCGGATCTTCTTGCGGCGGTTGCCGGCGTTGTCGTTGGCCTCGGCTGCACGCAGGATGGGCTCGATGTCGACACCGGTGACCTGGATCGAGATCACCGGGTTCTGATCCTCGGTGATCTTGATCTCGCCGATCTCGCTCGCCCAGTCGCGGCACTTGCGCAGCACGTCCTGCGCCTCGCGCCCCGGAATGGGCGAGCGGAAGGTGCCGTGGTTCAGCGCGGCCAGGCGCTGCGCGGTCAGGCCCTTCAGCGACTCCACCTCGGGCACCAGCGCTCCGAGCAGCAGCGTCTTCAGCAGTCGCGCGTCGTTGCGCAGGTTCTTGGCCGCCGTCGGGTCCGCCTGCCCGAGCTTGATCGCTTCCCACGTCACACCGTGCTGGCGCTCCAGCATCGGCAGCAGTCGCTGGTTGTGCAGGCGCTTGGCGTTGTCGAAGTGCAGGCGCATGCCTTCCGAGAACGGCTCGTCGCCTTCGGCAATGGCGTCGTACAGGTCGCCCACCGGGATCAGCTGCCCGAGCTCGAGGTCGGCTCGGCGGTCCACCAGCAACTGCAGCATCAGCTTCAGCGCGGTGCGCTCGCGCTGCAGCGCCGCCGAGACGGCAATCAGCGTCTGCACCAGTGCCGGGCTGAAGGGATAGACCTTGCGGAACATCTCCCGGTCCGCGGTGGTGGTGAGCAAGGTGTCGAGCACGTCCTTGCGCATCTTCATCACGTCGTCGATCGTCGTCTGCAGCGTCTGGCGCGCAGCCTCGTCCACGGGGCGCAGCACACGCTTCTCGGCGATCGCGGGTAGGTTCCGGTCTTCGAGCGTGATGCGGTGGAAACGCGCCTCCCAGTGCTTCAGCACATCGCTGAACTGCAACTGCACAGCGCCGGCGAGGTTCTCGCCCACCAGGTCGCGCAGGTCGCGCTGGCGCGCGACGAAGCTGACCAGCGGCACGGGCCGATCGGCGTTGGTGGCCTCCACCAGCTTGACCAGCTTGGTGCCCTCGCGGCTGACGAAGTTGACGTCGGCAGCGTGGCTCGCGAGCCAGAGAACCAGCTCGTCCAGGAACAGGATGACCGCGTCGTAGCCCAGCGCCTGAGCGTGGCGGCTCATGATGCTGAGACCATCGTCGAGCGAGACGAAAGACTCGCCGCTGCCGGCCAGGCTGCGGTACGCCGAGAAGTACTGTGTGATCAGGTCGCCGACGAGCCGTGAACGCTCTTCGCCATTGGGCGGCTCCAACATGGCCGCCTCGAAGCTGGCGGCGTTCCAGCCGCTGTCGAACTCGCCCCAGCTGCCACCGCCACCCCCGGCGCCTCCAACGCCCTTGTTCAACTGCGCGAAGAAGGGCTCGTCGCCCATGCGCTCGCGCAGCTCGCGCGCATCCTTGAACAGCCCCTCGGCCAGGTAGAAGCCGGGCACCGGCGCCTCCGGATGCTTCTTGCGCACGTACTCGGCGTACTGGCCGAGGATGGCGGATTCCATGTCCCGCGCGCCGATCATGTGATACGGCACGAGCAGGAACTTGCGGCCATGCGTCCAGCTGTGGCGCGCCACGACATCGGCCAGCTCGGGGATCGAGCGCGCCTGGGTGTTGCCGGCCAGCAGCAGGTTGAGCACCGCCATAAAGTGGCTCTTGCCGGAGCCGAAACTGCCGTGCAGGTACGCGGCCTTGCTGCCACCGGTCTGCACAGCCTGCTGGATGAAGCCCAGGGCGTTGCTGAAGGCATCGACCAGCTGCGGCGTCACCACATAGTCGCGCAGCGTCTGCTCCGGCTCGGTGACGCCCTTCGACAACTGCAGGACGAAGTCGCCCTGATGCACGCGCTCGGGGATCGCTATTAGGTCTCTCAGCAGTGCCATCTTGAGTACCTCTTTGTGGGAACGCCCACCAGCGGTGGTGGGCGTTCATCCAGTTTTGGTTGTCACCGTTCGGCGTCATCGCCCCCGGTTGAAACTACAGTGGGCTGTACTGATCAGCGAATCCGCTTCAACGATGGTCGATTCGGCGACGGCTCGGACGGTGCTTCGCGATCATCCGCGCCTTGAGACCTTTCCTTCTTCAGGTCGTGAAAATGAACGGTCGGCAGCATCACTGCACCCGCTGGCATTCGCGAGGTCAAGGACAAGACCTGTTCACGGACGGCAGACCAAAGCAGCGAGGCACCGTTCACCGCGGCCAAACTCTCCGGAGGCGCCAGCTTTTCGGCGCCCTTCGGGATCACAACCACACCGTCGACTGAAATATCGATCTTGTACGGTGAGAACTTCTGCGACACCGCCTTCGCGTCGAGGGCGTTGTCCACGATGACCCTGAGTGTCAACAGAAACATCCGTCCTCGTTCATGGTCCGGATCCACCTCGCCGATTCCGAACTCGGTCTTGACGGTTATTCCGTCGAACACGAAGGCCGTCGTGAGGGGATTGGCGGGCTCGGATGGCGCGCGTTCTGGGTCGAGTTCAACCCGTACATGCTTAAAGAACAGCTGCAGCAGCTGGATGGGGCTTGGCTTCACGCTGCGTCTTCAGTTGCCGCCCAGAACTCCTGTGCGGTCTCACTGACCTGCGTGGTCTCATTTACGACCGTCACCTTTGTCGACAAGACGCGACGCCACACATCCTGTGCGCGGTGAGGCTTTCCTGGAGTGCGGAACTCGAGCCGCTTCTGGGTCGCTGGCGCCGCAAATAGCCGAAGCTTGACGCGCTGTTCGTCTTCACAACGCTCGGACCACAGCGGAAGTTCAACCTGCGCCTTGTCCGCAAGCGACTTCACCACGGATGGACTTTCGATAGCCAGCCGGAGCAACAACGTCGTGCTCTCGTCCGGGTAAGTCGCTTCGTTCTCGTAGCGCGAGAACGCAATCTTCCCCTTTCCGAATACCTTCGATGCGTCCTGCTGCGTCAGGCCGTAACGCTTGCGCAGTGCGAGTACTTCTTCGCCGAGCAGCAAGGGGCCATAGTGGGCCTTGCGTGCTGCCAAGCGATCGAGGTTCTCCTTCTGCTGTGACGCACGGGTCGTCTCCTCGCCGCAATGATCACAGCGCGAGGTCAGCAGTTCGACGTCCACAGCATCGCCGCGCGGTCGGAAGGTCCGTACGCGAGTCGCCGGATGCAGATGTCCCGTCCGGCACACGGGACAGAGCGGGAGGAGGTGGTTCATGGGATATCGAGTAGTTGGACAAGCGTGTTGGAAGTCGGCAACTTGTGTCTCAGCGCGGCGGATGGCACGAGACCATCACCACGGTCAACGACCCGGCTTCATCGATGGAGAACTTCAGATAGACGGACTCGGCTCGAGTGTTGCGCTGGTGCCGGACCACGTCGTACGGAAGCTCGTAGACATCGCAGGGGTAATGCCTGCCTCCCTTTACTCGGCACCACTCGGACTTGCGGAAATCCGTGGGCACCAGCGTGACCAGCATTTGCAGAACGTTGTCGTACGACCATCGATGGTTCTCCAGATCACGTTCACAGCTGTCGGTAGCTATCCAGAGGGCATCAAGATCGAACTGTCCTGAATTCAGCACCCCCTGCAACCCTTTCAGATCGACAAGCGGTCCAGCCAAACGCTGCCTGCCCGCCGCTCTGGCAGGGGAATAGACGCTCAGCGTGGTCGGATCAACCCGCCACAAGCTCGGACACGAGTTTATCACGGTGATAAGTCAAGTGGTGTGAGGGGAATTACGCAAAGAGGTGGTGTTCTCAAGGTGTTGTTGCTCTGCGCCGACCGCGCTTTGCTGCAGTCGCATCCGGCTTCCAGGTCTTCAGACCGTCGAGCGTGAACCCCAGTGCCCGAGCCTCTTCGTTGACGAAGCTCCGGTAGTACGTGCCCATGCGCTCGCCGTACGCCGGGTCGACCTCGTTGTGCCACTGCTCCAGCCAAGGCACCAGCTCCAGCAGGCCAGCGAGCAATGGCTGGAGTCGAACAGGCTCCCAGCCCTCGCTTTCCTTCATCTCCAGGTAGTAGGCGGCGAGGGCGGTGGCCTGTTGCAGGTGGTTCCAGCCGGCCCATGCGATCGGCAGGCTGGTGTCGGCACCGCGTTCGCAGCCCGGATAGCTGACCCAGCGTTCCTTGGGTACGTCCAGGCCGCCGCGCAGGCGCCAGAAGTCGACCTTCAGAAAGTCCTTGCTTTGGTACTTGGGCGGCACGGGGATCTTGCCGACCTTCTCGCCAGCGTCCTCGCGCCGCTGCAACGCCCAGGTGTCTTCCCACTGCGCGCGCTTGCGCAGGCCCGTGTCGGTGTAGCGCAGCACGGGCAGGAAGGGCATAGATTCGCCGGCGACGAGTGCGTCGACGACCTGGTTGAGGTCGAAACCCGAGTGGCCGGCGTACAGCTCGGCGATCTGCATGAAGCCGGCGTCGTTGCGCACCGCGTCGGCCAGGCGGTTGGCCGTGGTGAGCTGCGGCGGGTGGTCGGCGCTGGCAGGCCACAGGTGCGGGGCTTCCAGCCGATCGAGCAGCCAATCACGCAGCGCAGCGTGCTCCAGGTCTTCCCAGGCCGGCGTGTTCCAGCGGCGCTTGTATTCGGGCCGCTCGATCAGGCCGATGTTGCGGTCGCTCTCGATCAGCGCGATGCGCCGCTGCACCAGCTCCCGGTAGGCCGCGGGCCAGCGCGCCGGAATTTCGGTGACGGGCGTGCTGCCATGACGCTCGAACCACGTCGTGCTTTCCTGGCCGGCGGCGACGCGGCGGGCGAGCACGATCTCGAAGGCACGTTCGCCCAGGGCAACTTCCAGCGCGTCGTCCTGCTCGACGACGGCGGCGTCCAGTGTTTCAGGCACCAGGCCGTAGAGGTGGTAGCAGCGCCAGTCCAGCGCTTCCTGCAAGGCGATCTGACGGCGTCGCAGCGATCCGACTTGGCGGAGCGCGGCGGCTAGGGCGGCGCGGGTGGGCAGCGGCTTGGTGCCGTCATTCGCGGCGGCCAATAGCGCGGCTGGCGATGAAGCCTCGATCGTTCGCGTAACGTTGTCCAAGTCGCGCGCCAGGGCCACAGGGCGTTCAATGGGCAACGGAAAGTCAGCCAGCTTTGTGCCCGTGAACTCGTAGAAGTCCTCGAACGGCATCGTCGTCTGACGGGCGCCGTGCTGATCAACTGTGCTGCCCTTATTGTGAGAGACCTGCTTCAGCCAGAAGCAGGCCAGGGCGGAATTGAGCAGCCCCAGCAAACCAAGATGATCGCTCTCGCTGCTGCCGGCACTGAGCTTCAACACCGGTGCAGAACGGCCGAAGACCTTGCCACCACGGTCAAGGACGAAATGGTTGTGAGTGGCGACAAAGGCAAACGTGATAGTTGGACCGATCGCGCGCCGTGGGGCAACCTGGTGCCACGCCCACCAGGGCCTCCCCTCGTCGAAGTAAGTGCTCTTACCGAACGTCGCGCGATTGCCAAGCACCGTGCGTGTGGGCCACAACGATGCAGCGAGTCGAGGCATGCGACCGAGGGCTACAGTGTCCTCATCTTCATATGGGAACAGTGAGTACTCGTCGATGTCAACGGTCCAGTCCCGAATGGCGTCACCAACTACGAGAGGTCGCGTGTAGGCCAACTCGACGCCACGTCGCTTAAGCGAGGCAAGGGGCGCAAGCATTGCATCGTCGGCGTTGGTCATCCCAAACACGCCTAGCTCACGAACTTCTCGAGTCACCATCCTGTTGCCAACCTGGGTGGTATAGCGATGCACGGCAAGCAATGAGTCCAAGCGCTCGTCTGAAGCTTCGTCGATCGTTTCCAGTAGCGCTGCAGCGCCGCCGCCACCGATGCTCCATGGATGCTTGTTGAAAGTCTGCCGCGGCGTATCGTCCGCGCTTACGAACTCGCTCTCCGATCCCGCCCGGTCGATCTGCTCGACGATGGCCGACCACACGAGCCCATACGCCGGATCGTCGGGTGTGCTGGGCTCACCCTTGATACCCATCACCGTGCGCACCCCTTCGCCCACCGGTGCCCGGTGGCGGCCGAACAGGATCACGGTGGGCGTGCCGTGCCCCGGGATATAGGCGCCCGAGGTGTCGACGACATGCGTCAGGTCTAACCGTGGCAACACTTGCTCGATGAGCTTGCTGCCGAACTCGCGCTTCATAAAGCTGTTGGCAGTGATCAGCCCGACGAAGCCGGCTGGCTGGCCGTCGCCTGTGAGCGCCAGATCGAAGAAGCGCTCGGTGAACGGTGCGCCCAGGGAGTACTTCATGTGACAGCTCGTGTAGCGCTGCCGGTAGGCCGCATTCAGCGCCGTGTCCTTCACTACGATATAGGGCGGGTTGCCCACCACGGCGTGGTACTGGCGACCGAGGATGCGCTGCACCTCGGCCAGATCCTCGCTGGCATAGGCGTGCGCCAGCCCGGTACCTGCGTAATGCTCAGCGCTCTCGAACATGCCGTCCGTCGCGGTCATCCCGAAGCGCTTCCCATGCAGCAGGCTGTCGCCGATGGCGACATTCGACTTGAAGTCGGGCGCTTCAGACAGTCGGTGCACACCACTGACCTTGAGTGCCGCCACCAGCAGCCGAAGGCGCGAGATTGCGACCGCGAATGGATTGAGGTCCACACCCGCGACGGCGTCCAGCGCTCTTTGTGCGATGTCGCGCGGATTGCGCGCCGGCTCGTGTCGAATCCATTCATCGACTAGCCGCTTGAAGCCCCCCAGCAAGAAGTGCCCTGATCCGCAGGTCGGGTCGATCATCCGCACTTCGCGGAAGCCGAACTCGCGGATCGCCGGCGTCAGGGTGCGGTCGAGGATGAACTCCTCGACGAACTCCGGCGTCTGCAGCAGCGCGTAGCGCTTGCGCGCTGCTTCCGACAGGTCCTGGTAAAGATCGCCCAGGAACCGGGTGTTCCAGTCGGGGTCGGTGAAGTCGTGCGCGAGCGTGCCGGTGTTCGGGTCCACCTGCTGCCAGAACTGGCGCAGTGCCATCGCCGCGTCGCCGCTGACGCCGAGGCGGAAGACCGGGTTGTGCGTCTCGTCGAAGAAGGTGTGCAGCCCCGGCAGAGTGCCGGCCTCGCGGAAGCACGCCAGCAGGTAATCGCGGTCGCTCTCCAGCGGCCTCTCGCGGAAGTAGGCCTCGTGCCGGTCGCGCGCCAGCGCCAGGCGGCCGGACTCCGGTGTGCCGCCCAACCAGGGGCGCTCGACCAGCTCGTTGTCCTCGATGAAGCGCAGGAACACGCAGCTCAGCAGCCAGTGCACGCCTGCCTGCGTGATGACCTGGTCGGCCCAGCTCTCGAAAGTCTCTGCCGTGCGGTCGGCGTCGCGGGCAGCCTGCCACTCGGCCTGCAGGCCGGCCTTCAGCTCGGCCACCTCGGCGATGCGCTGGCGCAGGTCGTCTTCGAGGCGCTTGAGCAGGCGCGTCAGATCCGCGAGCAGTTGTGGGGCGTTGATCACTGAGCTGTTTCTTCCTGTTGTGGTGTTCTGGCGGCGTGGGCCTACGTGGCGACGCCTGCGCGGTGTCTGTTCTCGACCCAGGCCTGCGGCAGTGCCAAAGCGCGGGTGTTCTGCATGTTGTTCACGATCGGCACGGCCACACCGTCGATGAGCGGCAGGCCTTGATTGGCCGTGGGCAGCATCAACCACACGCTGGGCGTGTGACCGGGACGGCCCGCGTGTTCCTCGACCTCGGTGATCAAGGTCATCAGGTCGTAGCGCGCCAGCAGCCCGGCGCTCGCCAGCAGGATCGGCGCCGTGCTCTGCAGCAGCGCTGTGCGCAGTGTTGGCAGCGTGCGCTGGACGAGACGTTGAAGGTTGATCCAGTGCCGGCTCCCGCGGTCGGCCGCGTCGGCTTCGAGGACCACATTCCAGTCGACGCGGGCTGCTGCCGACTGCTCATGCAGCGCCTTGAGCACCAGCGCATCGAAGTTCACGCGCTGCAGCGGCGCAGGCTGTGTGCCCGGGGCGCCGAAGCGATGCAGCAGTTCAGCCTCGGCCCTGCGTGCGATGCGCGGGTGAACGGTCAGCACGAGCAGGCCACCTTGCTGCAAGCCTCGCTTGAGCCGTTCTTCGACCGCAGCAGCATCGGCCACCTCGGCGTCGCCTTCTGGCCCCGCGCTGAACTCGGTGGCGTGCCGTGAAAACACCGTGGTGGTGCCGGCCGTCTGTGCGCTGCCCAGGGTCGAGAGGCGGTACGCACCGGCGCCGCCAGCGGCCGAAGGGTCCCAACTCAAGGGTGCGCCGGCCTCTTCGAGCAGACGGTCCAGCTCGGGCCGGCCGGGTAGTGCCGAGGCTTCGGGGTAGCGTCCGCGCACGCGGTCTTGAATGTCGCGCAGTCGCAGTTGCGGTGCGCCGACAAGCGCCCCCAACGACTGGCGCAGGGCCTGCAACGGGGCCATGCCACGCGGATAGATTTCCTGCCGGCTCGACAACGCCGCCTTGCGCGACGCCGAGGCGGCCAGACGCAGCAGCCGGGAGGGGGCAATCGCGGCAGCCGGCGCGGTCTCGGCGGCAAGCACCGCGGGTAGCGGCACGCCGTCCAGCGTTTCGAGGACGCGCGGCGGCGGGAGCAGGGGATCGGCCAGCGCGCATGCGTCTGCGGCGGCACCGAGCTGCCGGGCGTAGTCGGCCCAGGCCGAGGCGGTGGCGATCAGGGCACAGGGCTGGTGGTCGAAGGCCTCGAAGCGCGGCTGATCGAGGTGTGACTCGGCCTCCACCGCGGCCCGCAACACTGCGCTGGCCTGGCGCAGCCGCTCGGCGTCGTCCTGCGCTGCGCAGCCGCGCAAGGCCAGAAGTGCCATGGCGCTTTCGATGGCGCTCATCACCTGGCCTTGGCTCCGCAGCAAGGTGTCGAGCTGCTGGCGCAGCTCCGTGAACGCCGGGTTCTTCAACCAGCGTTCACGCGCCTTGATGAGCGCGGCGGTCAGCGTGCCTCGGTCCACCTGGTTGGCCTGCGCAGACTCGCCCAGGCTGGGCCAGGAGCCGGCCGGGACGTTGTCGTCCAGGCCGAGGTAGTGGGCGAGGGCGGCTTCCTCCGGGCGGTCATCGCCAGCGGGGCGGCGCGGCAGCAACTGGGCCGCCAGTTCATTGACGCTGACGGCGCCGCCGGCTTCCTCGTCCGCGTCGTGGACGGTGCTGCGGCCCTGGGTGAGGTCCGGTCGCAGGCGGGCCAGTTCCTTGGCGGTGAGGCGAATCTCCTTGCGGATCTTGTCGCCCACCCCACGCAGATAGCGAAAGCGGATGCGATCGACGGCCAGCAATTCACGGGCGTTGTGGATGCCCATGCGCTCCAGGACGTCCTGCGCTTCGAGGCTGTAGCCCAGCTCGGCCATCGTCGTGAGCGGAGTGGCCGTCATGGCGATGGCAGCCAGGCCCTCCGCTGCGCCCGTTTCTCCAGGCTGAACGGTCTGGCGACCGGCAAAGATGGCGCGCCACGCGCGAAGCATGTCTTCGGCGTTGTCGAAGCGCTCTCGGTAGTCGCGCTTCAACGCCTTGGCGAAGAACGCGGTGAAGCCCTCGCGCGTGACCGGGTCGAAGACATCGCTCTCGACGGTGGCCTCAACGTCGAGCATGGCCGGTGAGGTCTGCCCATCGCCCCATACCGGTGGCTGGCCGACCGCCATTTCATAGAGCGTGACGGCCAGCGCGAAGCGCTCGGCATACAGGTCCCAGCGCGGCGGCCGCCGCAGCGACAGGAATGGGTCGAGGTAGGGGTGCGTGCCCGCCGTGATGTTGTCGGCCGGCGTGCGGCACAGCGAGAAGTCGAACAGCACGAGCTGGAGCTTGCGGTTGCGGTTCTCGGCAATGCCGATGTTCTCGGGCTTGATGTCGCGATGGGCGACGCCCTCGGCTTCGAGGTGGTTCACCGCTTCGATCAGCTCTTCGCCGAAGCGTTGCAGCATGTCGAGCGACAGACGCCCCTCTTCCTTGAGCTTCTCGGCCATCGTCGTGGCACCAGCGCTCTTGAGCAGCAGGGCCGTACGACCGGCAACGGTGAGCGTCTCGCGGTGAGCCACGATGTTCTGGTGATGCAGCCGCGCGAGCACCTCGCCCTCAGCGGCAAGACGGTCGTTGTGCGCGACGTCACACGCAACCTTGAGCACGTGCTCTTCGTCGCTGCCGTCCTTGCGCACCAGCAGCGCGTCACTGGATGAGCCGCGCCCCATGCGTTTGATGACGGTGAAACCGCCGTCCAGGCGGTCGTCCTTACCGGCGACGCTCGGGTCGACCGTGGCTTCCGGGTCCGGGGTGGTGAGTTCGTCCTCGACGCGATCCAGGTCGTCCAGAAACTGCTGCACGGTCTCGTATCGGGCGAGAACGTCGGGGCAGGTGGCGAACTGGATGAGCTCCTGCTGACGCGCGCCACACCCGTCCATCACGTCCGACAGGCGCAGGCCTTGGCCGACGCGCAGCTTCTCGGCCAGGTCCAGCACCGACTCGGCGGGCGGCTGGCCGCTGAAGAGCTGGTAGGCGATGCAGCCCAGCGAGAACACATCGAGGCTCGGGCCGTGCGCGGGGTCCGCACGGGTCGTCTCCGGCGCGAGGTAGATCATCCCCGGGTCTTCGACGTAGTCCTCGACGTGCTGGGTGCCAGTCGTGTGGTGGACCGTGTAGGGCGATGCGGAGTCACCGACGTTGCGCGACGCGGTCTGCCAGTTCATCAGGCGCAGGTGCAACGCACCGCTACCGATGCCATGGACGAGGATGCTCTGCGGCCCCAGAGCGCGGTGGTAGAGGCGCTTGGAGTGCGCGTATTTCAACGTCTCGGCGATGTCGCGCACCAGCTGCAGGCGCTGCGTGATCGAGAGGTCTTTGCCGTTGTCGCGCAGCAGGTGATCCAGGCGCACGGCCTTGGGGTCGTGATCGAAGATCAGTGCCGGGCCGAGCTCGGTCTCCTTGTAGTCCTTGACCTTCAGGATGCCCGGATGGTCGATGCCTTCGAGGATCTCGAACTCACGGCGCGCCTGGCGAACGCGCGTGGAGCGGATCTCTGGGCTCGAGGCGGTTGCGACGGTGTAGATGCGCACCCGGCGGTGCACCGTGTCGATGCTGACGTGCTGGGCTTCCCAGTCCTGGAAGCCTTCACCTTCGGACAGGAGCTTGCCGAGGCGGTAGTCGCCCACCTGTCGGTGCTTGTTGGAAGGACGAATGCCGGCTTCGGTGAGCCCGCGAGCGATGGCGCGAGCCTGCTGCGAGTCGACGTTCGTCAACGAGCGATTGGTGATGCCGTTGGCCAGCGCACCCACGATGCCCGGATCGTCCAGGGTGCCGGGGCGGCCGCGTTGGAAAGTGGCCGACTTCGCGAGCCCTTCCAGCTTGCAAGACAGGCTGGTCGACGAAAGGAAGATCGCCGGCTCGACAAAGGGCAGGCGGATCTTCGCCTTGGTGATCGCTGGCTGCCGCTTCAGCAGACTGGCCAGGCGCTTGGCCTTGCGGTTCGCAAGGATGACCGGGTTGTCGAC
>CAZEHT010000074.1:0-20025 GCA_964511995.1 uncultured Mycobacterium sp. | reverse complement strand
GGCGGCATCCGACCGTTGCGGTGACGACGGTCGCGTTTGGGGCGCCGAACACCAGTTCGCGCCCGTCTGTGCTCGTGGTGCGCACGTCGTGGTTGCCCGAGAGTTCGGAGCCCACGGCGAGGCGTTGCGATGCGGCCCGCAGCCCGATGCTTTCCAGTTAGTCGGCCGAGTAGAGAACGTCGGGCGGGGTCACGGCCAGGTATCCGGATCAGTCATGACCTGCCCGCGTGCGACGCGGAACCGGCGCGACGCCGATGCTAGACGACCCGTTTGCTTCTAGCGGTAACGTCCCGGATATGGAGGAGGCTGCGCGGCAGAGAAGTTGCGGACGGGTCACGCCGTGTTGCTGATCCTGATCGGGCTCGGCGCCCTCACGATCGGTGCCGAACTCGTCGTGCGTTCCGGTTCGCGCCTGGCCCGGCGGATCGGTGTTCCGCCCATCCTGGTCGGGCTGACGATCGTTTCGCTGGGTACGAGTTTTCCCGAGCTCGCCATCGGCATCGACGCCGTACGGTCCGGTGCCGGTTCGCTCGCCCTGGGCAATATCGCGGGGACCAACGTGGTCAACCTGCTGTTCATCTTCGGCCTGTCCGCGGCCATCCGGCCGATCGCGCTGGGCTTGCAGACACTGCGGCTGGATGCTCCGGCAATGGCCGCGGCGAGTGTGCTCTTGTTCGCGTTTGCGCTGGACGGTTCGCTCACGGTGACCGAAGGTGCGATCCTGGTGGCCGCCGGCGTCGTGTACACGCTGCTGCTCGTTCGCCAGACGCGTCGTGAAAACGACACGGTGGTCGCAGAATTCGCCGAGCAATACCCCGAGGATCGTCACGACGGCCCCCGGGGTGTCCTGCTGATCCACCTCGTGCAGCTGATCGCGGGACTTGCGGTTATCGTCATCGGAGCGCAGTGGCTGGTCGACGGCGCGGTCGGAGTGGCCCGCGAATTCGGGGTGTCCGACGCCCTCATCGGGCTCACCATCGTCGCGATCGGCACCAGCGCGCCCGAGCTTGCGACGACCGTGGTCTCGACCATCCGGGGCGACCGCGACATCGCGATCGGCAACTTGATCGGTTCGAGCACCTACAACCTGACCGTCATCCTCGGCGGCTCGCTGCTGTTCGCCGGCGGGGGCATCTCGGTGGACCCGCAGCTGGTCGCCGTCGACCTGCCGGTGATGGTGGCCACGGCGCTGATCTGTATCCCGGTGTTTTTGACCGGACGCCTGGTGACCCGCTTGGAGGGGTGCGCGTTCGTCGCCGGCTACGCTGTCTATCTCGCCTATCTGTTGATTGCGCGGACCTGAGCCGGGGCTAGGCTTGCGCCGTGCTGATCGTGATCGAGGGACTCGACGGTGCGGGGAAGCGCACCCTCGCCCAGGGTCTGCGCGCGGAATTCGAGGACGGTGGAAAGTCGGTGGCCACCATGGCATTTCCGCGGTACCGCCAGTCGGTGCCGGCGGACGTCGCCGCTGAGGCGCTGCACGGCGGGCACGGCGATCTGGCGGGCTCGGTTTACGCGATGGCCATGCTTTTCGCCCTCGACCGAGCCGGTGCCGCCGCCGAGATCGAGGCGCTGCGCAGCACGCATGACATCGTCTTGCTGGACCGATACGCGGCATCCAACGCGGCCTACAGCGCGGCGCGGTTGCATCAGGACGCGGCGGGTGAGGTGGCGGACTGGGTGTACCGGATGGAATTCGGCAGACTGGGCCTGCCGATGCCGGATTGGCAACTGCTGCTTGGTGTTTCGGTCGACGTGGCGGCCGAGCGGGCGCGCCTTCGGGCCGCGAACGATGCCGGCCGGACCCGTGACGCCTACGAGCGCGACAGCGAACTACAACGGCGCACCGCCGACGTCTACGCCGGACTGGCCGCCGCGAACTGGGCCGGACGGTGGCTGACGCTCGGCCCGGATACCTGCCCCGCTGACATCGCCGCTGCCTTGAGGAACCACTGAGCTATTACGCGCATTGCGCATTGCGCTATTGCGGATCCGGGCATCCGTGTCGAATCACCGAAACTCCGCGTGTGGCAGCCGAGTTTTGTTGAGTTTGGATGACACCATGGACACCATGAGGCAAAGGATCCTTGTTGTCGACGACGACGCGTCGCTGGCCGAGATGCTGACCATCGTGCTCCGTGGAGAGGGATTCGAAACGGCGGTGATCGGGGACGGCACTCAAGCGCTGACCGCCGTCCGTGAATTGAGGCCCGACCTGGTCCTGCTGGACCTCATGCTGCCGGGAATGAACGGAATCGACGTCTGCAGGGTGCTGCGCGCGGATTCCGGCGTGCCGATCGTGATGCTGACGGCGAAGACAGACACCGTGGACGTGGTGCTGGGGCTCGAATCAGGCGCCGACGACTACGTCGTGAAGCCGTTCAAGCCCAAGGAACTCATCGCGCGAGTGCGCGCGCGGCTGCGGCGCAACGACGACGAACCTGCCGAGATGCTGTCGATCGCCGATGTCGAAATCGACGTCCCCGCCCACAAGGTCACGCGTAACGGTGAGCAGATTTCACTGACGCCGCTGGAGTTCGACCTGCTGGTGGCATTGGCGCGTAAACCGCGCCAGGTGTTTACTCGTGATGTGCTGCTCGAACAGGTGTGGGGTTATCGCCACCCCGCGGACACCCGTTTGGTGAACGTGCATGTCCAGCGATTGCGGGCCAAGGTCGAGAAAGACCCCGAGAATCCCCAGGTTGTGCTGACCGTTCGAGGAGTGGGGTACAAGGCCGGACCCCCGTGACCCCGTCGCGCGGCGAAGCAGAGCGTAGCGACGCCGAGGCGCGCCGCCGATGATGTGGCGCTCGAAGCAGCGCACCCGCGGCCGGTGGGGGCGTACCGGACCCGTGGTGCGGGGTGTGGGTGCGCTGAGTCGAATCGTCGGCATTGCCTGGCGCCGTTCCCTGCAACTGCGGGTGGTCGTGCTGACAATGGGAATGTCGCTGGCCGTACTTCTCGTCCTAGGCTTCGTGTTGACCAGCCAGATCACCGATCGTGTCCTGGACGTGAAGGTGCGTGCGGCCACCGAGCAGATCGAACGTGCGCGCGGCACCGTCGGCGGCATCGTCGGCGGTGAGGAAACCCGTTCGCTGGACTCCAGCCTTCAGCTGGCCCGCAATACGCTGACCTCCAAGACCGGGCCGTCGTCCGGGGCGGGCCTGGCCGGCACCTTCGACGCGGTACTGGTGGTTCCCGGCGACGGGCCCCGGGCGGCCACCTCGGCCGGCCCGGTCGACCAGATTCCGTCCGGCCTCCGGGACTTCGTCAAGGCCGGGCAGGTCAGCTACCAGTACGCCGTCGTGCACACCGACGGCTTCTCGGGCCGGGCGCTGATCATCGGCAGCCCGGCCTCGTCGCAGGCGACCAATCTCGAGTTGTATCTGATCTTCCCGCTGAGCAGCGAGGAGAGCACCATCTCGCTGGTGCGCGGCACCATGGCCACCGGCGGCCTGGTGCTGCTGGTGTTGTTGGCGGGTGTCGCCTGGGTAGTGTCGCGGCAGGTCGTGCTCCCGGTGCGGTCCGCTTCGCGGATCGCGGAACGGTTCGCCGAGGGCCACCTGACGGAGCGCATGCCGGTACGCGGCGAGGACGATATGGCGCGGCTGGCGGTTTCCTTCAACGACATGGCCGAAAGCCTGAGCCGCCAGATCACCCAGCTGGAAGAGTTCGGCAACCTGCAGCGTCGGTTCACCTCCGATGTCAGTCACGAGTTGCGCACCCCGCTCACCACCGTGCGGATGGCTGCCGACCTCATCCATGACCACAGCGAGGACCTCGACCCGGCGCTGCGGCGGTCGACCGAACTCATGGTCAACGAACTCGACCGATTCGAGTCGTTACTCAACGACCTGCTCGAGATTTCTCGCCACGACGCGGGCGTTGCCGAATTGTCGGTGGAAGCCGTCGATCTGCGCGCGACCGTGAACAGTGCGCTGGGCAATGTGGGCCATCTAGCCGACGATTCCGGGGTCGAACTCCTGGTGGACCTTCCCGAACACGAGGTGATCGCCGAGGTGGATGCCCGTCGGGTCGAGCGCATCCTTCGCAATCTCATCGCCAACGCGATCGACCATGCCGAGCACAAGCCGGTGCGCATCAGGATGGCGGCCGACGACGACACCGTCGCCGTGACGGTCCGCGACCACGGGGTGGGGTTGCGTCCCGGCGAGGAGAAACTGGTGTTCAGCAGGTTCTGGCGGTCGGACCCGTCGCGGGTGCGGCGCTCCGGCGGAACCGGCCTCGGCCTGGCCATCAGCATTGAGGACGCTCGCCTGCACCAGGGCCGCCTGGAAGCCTGGGGAGAACCCGGGAAGGGCGCCTGCTTCCGGCTGACTCTGCCGCTTGTGCGCGGGCACAAAGTGACCACCAGCCCCTTGCCGTTGAAGCCGGTCATGCCCGAGCGCAAGGCGCTGCCCGCCGCGCGTGCTCGTGAGCACGCCGAGGAGCACGTATGACTGGGCTTGCGCGTGTGATCGTGGCGCTCGTCGGCGTACTTGTGCTGCCGCTCACCGGCTGCGCGGGCGTGCCCAGCTCGTCGGCGCCGCAAGCCATCGGGACCGTCGCGCAGCCCGCACCGCCGAGCCTGCCCAAGCCGACCCCGGGCATGGACCCCGATCTGTTGTTGCGTGAATTCCTCAAGGCCACTGCCGATCCCGCCAACCGTCACCTCGCGGCCCGGCAGTTCCTCACCGAGTCGGCGTCGAAGAACTGGGACGACGCCGGTGGCGCGCTCCTCATCGACCGGGTGGTTTTCGTTGAGACCCGAACTGCCGAACGGGTTTCGGTGACCATGCAGGCGGACATGCTGGGCTCTCTGTCGGATATCGGGGTGTTCGAGACCGCCGAGGGAGCGCTGCCCGATCCGGGCACAATCGAACTGGTCAAGACACCCGAAGGGTGGCGGATCGATCGGTTGCCCAACGGGGTGTTCCTCGACTGGCAGCAGTTCCAGGAGACGTACAAACGTCACACCCTGTACTTCGTGGATCCGACCGGCAAGACCACGGTGCCCGACCCGCGTTACGTCGCGGTCTCCGATCCTGACCAGATGGCCACCGAGTTGGTGTCCAAACTCATCTCGGGCCCGCGGCCGGAGATGGCCAACACAGTACGCAACATGCTGGGCCCGCCGCTTCGCCTCCGAGGTCCCGTGACACGCGCAGACGGCGGGAAGACCGGTGTAGGACGCGGCTACGGCGGTGCGCGAATCGAATTGGAGAACCTGTCCACCACCGACCCGCATAGTCGGCAATTGCTTGCCGCACAGATCATCTGGACGCTGGCTCGCAGCGATATCAGGGGCCCGTACGTGATCGACTCCGACGGCGCGGCGTTAGACGATCGGTTTGCCGACGGTTGGCAGACCGCCGACGTGGCCGCAACCGATCCCGGTGCCTCGGCCGGCGCGTCGGCCGGGTTGCATGCGCTGGTAGGCGGATCGCTGATGTTCCTGGACGGCCAGAACTCGACTCGCGTGCCGGGTGCGTTCGGACAGATGGCGGGACAGACGTCGGCCGCGTTGTCGCGCGATGGGCACGCGGTCGCGTCGGTGGTGACGCTTCGGCCCGGCGCGCCCGACACCGCTGCTTCGCTGTGGATCGGTGGCGAGGGTCAGGGTGCGATCGAGTCGACCGATGGCCGAAGCATTTCGCGGCCGACATGGTCACTGGACGAAGCGGTTTGGGTCGTCGTCGACGGCAACAACGTCGTGCGCGTGATTCAGGAATCGGCGTCGGGCCAACCCGCCCGCATCCCCGTCGACTCCACCGCGGTGTCGATCAAATTTCCCGGTGCCATCAGCGAATTGCAGTTGTCCCGTGACGGTACGCGGGCGGCGATGGTCGTCGAGAAGCGGGTGATTCTGGCCGGTGTCGCGCAGACGCCGGGCGGGGAATTCGCGTTGACGTATCCGCGCCGACTCGGATTCGGCTTGGGTGATTCGGTGCTGTCGCTGTCCTGGCGAACCGGCGACGACATCGTGGTGAGCCGCAACGATCCGCAATATCCCGTGTCGTACATCAATCTCGACGGTGTCAATTCCGACGGACCCAGCCGTAACCTGACAATGCCGGTGACGACTGTGGTGGCCAATCCGTCGACGGTGTACGTTGCCGATCAGCGCGGGGTCATGCAATTGTCGGGCTCCGGCGCCGAGGACGACCAGGCGTGGGCCGACGTGCGGCCGTTCACCGTGTCGGGTGCGATACCGGTTCTGCCGGGCTGAGCCGAGAGTGGGCCGAGGTGAATTGTCGGGAGGTTGGGTCGACGCTACCGTCGTCTGGTGGGTAGTGACGGCGGCGAGCTCAGCGTTGATCCAGCGGTGTTGGCCGGGGGTTGTGAGTCTCTGTCGGGGGCGGCGCAGAGCTTGCTGGGGCAGTTGAAATCGTTGGACGGCACGGTCTCAGGGATGCTGGCACGGTGGCACGGGGGGTCGGGCGGCGCGTACGGCCAGGTGTGGGGCCAGTGGTTGCAGGGCGCTCGTCAAGTCGAGTCGGCGTTGGAGGCGATGGCCACGCTGCTGGGGGACGCCGGTGAGGCCTATGAGCGGCGGGACCGAGACGCGGCCTCGGACCTGGGAAGTTTGCGATAGTGACTGAGCCGTTTTCGGTCGATCCAGCGGCGCTGTCGGATGCGCTGGAGCGGATGAGCGGGTTTCAGAAGTTGTCCGAGGCACTCATGGGTGAGATCGAGGGTGTCGTGAAAGCCCTGCACACCACGTGGCAGGGTTCGGGCGCGACCGAACATGCGCAGGCGCATCAGCAGTGGGCGCACGGGGCCGCTGTGATGCGGGAGGCGTTGACGACGCTGCGCCAGGCCGGGGCGGGGGCGCATCACAATTACACATGGGCGATGTCGGCCAACCAGAAGATGTGGTCGTAGTTTGCGGTGATTGCCGTGAGGTTGTCGGTTGATCCCGTCGCCTTGGACCGGGCGGGGTCGTCGCTAGTCGAGGTGGCAAGGATATCGGCCTGACGGTGACCGCTCTCATGGGCACGTTGTCGGGGTGCGGCAACATGCACGGCACCGACCCGGCCGGCGAGTCGGTGGGACGTGGCATACAACAAGGCCGGGCGGAGTCTTGTCGATGCGATGGTCGCGGCACGCAACGGGTTGGTGATACCCGGGTGACGGCGTGCGGATGTCGGCACATAACTACTCGCTGGGGAGGGCACAATCCGATGTTTGCTGGCCGGCACAACCGTTGCTTGTGCCGGCAATGTCGGGGAGGTATTCGGTGTCGTCGCTGCCGTCGTCGGTCGGTGCAGGTGGTTCGGCGCCCGCAGGCTGGGGCTGGGTGGCCACCTATATCGGGCTATACCGGGATGGTCTGGCCGAATGGGGAGGGAAGCTCCGGGAGGCGGCGGGAGCGCGGATCGCGGCGGGAACCAAGCTGTTGACCCCAGAGCCGCCGTGGCGGTGCCGTTGAAATTCGTTGGTGCACAACAGATTCCCGAAGGTGCCGCGATCGGTCAGGCGTTCTCGCAGTCCCTTCTGGCCGTCGCACAGATCATGAGTATGCGGTGGGCCTGGCGATCGATCCTGACGGCTGCCTCGGGGACGCCAAGGCCGAGGCGGAGGTGCCTGCTCCCAACCGGCGGCTCCGAAGTCGGCGCCGCTCGACAGTCCCGTACCGGTCGGGCTCCCAGCCTTGGCGGGGATGTGGTCGATGCGATGGATGACCGCCGCACCCGATGGCCGCAGCGCTCGGGCCGAGAACAGTGCAACCGCGGGCGTCGCGGCACAGATGTTTGATGGCTACCAACCAACCGATCCCAGGCATCTGCAATGGCGACGAGGGGCACCTGTCGGCCCCTTGCATCACACTGCACTCGTGCTCGACCTCGTGCTGCCGCTGCATTGCGGTGGGTGCGGCGCCCCGGGGACCCGCTGGTGCGAAGCTTGCGAGGCGGCGGTGCACCCGGATGCCGACGCCCCTCGCCTCATCACGCCCCGCATCGACGCGGGTGTCCCGGTGTTCACGCTCGGCCGGTACGCCGGCCCTCGCCGCAGCGCTGTCGTCGAACTTAAGGAGCACGGCCGAACCGATCTCGTCGCACCGTTGGCCCGCGCCCTGGCGCTGGGTATCCACCGGCTGCTGGCGTGGGGCATCGTCGATACGCCGCTTACCCTCGTGCCCGCACCCACCCGTTGGTGGGTAACCCGCCGGCGTGGCGGTGATCCGGTCAGCAAAGTGGCTACGGCAGCCGCAGCCGGGCACGCCGGCATCGCCGTGGTCGCGGCGCTACGCACCCGAGCCTGGACGCGCGACTCCGTCGGCCTCGACATCGCACACCGTCAGCGCAACCTCGCCGGTCGGGTCGTATTCACCAATCGACCACTTCACGGGGATGTTTTGGTGGTCGATGACGTCGTTACCACCGGGTCCACCGCCGCCGAATCGGTGCGCGTTCTGCGGACGCACGGTTTCGCGGTGACGGGCGTCCTTGCGATCGCCTACGCCTAGGACCAAAGGCCTGGTTACGTAGGTCGAAAGTTCTGTAAACAGGTGCACGAAAGGGTGGCCGGTCGGGCTCACACCGACTACCTTCGGTCCCAACGTCCCGTGAGCACGTCACGGCGGGGGTTTCGGATCCACGAGGCCTCCAATGTCCGAGCACGGTAGGAGGTGGTCCCGCCCCTGGCGCCGCAGGGTGGTGCGAATGTGCAGAAACCCGTGGTGCGTTAATTGGTGATGGCCAGGCACGCGAGAGTTGCGTGCGACGCGACACAGAATCGAGTTGTCAAGCATGTCAACCCAATCCGCGGATTCCGCCGAGTTGCTGGACCCCCAGGCCAATGACGTTGGCCAAGCGGCAGGTCCGCTGGCGCGGGCCGAAGTTGTGGTGAAAGGCCGCAACGTCGAGGTACCCGATCACTTCCGCATCCACGTATCGGAGAAACTCGCCCGTCTGGAGCGCTTCGACCGCACCATCTACATGTTCGACGTGGAACTCGACCACGAGCGCAACCGCCGCCAGCGCAAGAGCTGCCAGCATGTCGAGATCACCGCTCGGGGGCGCGGCCCCGTCGTGCGCGGCGAGGCGTGTGCCGACAGCTTCTATGCCGCGCTGGAGTTCGCCGTCGCCAAGCTGGAAGCCCGGCTGCGCCGAAGCAAAGACCGCCGGAAGATCCATTACGGTGACAAGACGCCGAAGTCACTTGCCGAGGCGACTGCCGTGGCGCCCGCATTCGAGCCGCCGACTGCCCCGATCGAGCCCGAGTCCGAGGTCGATGCCGTCGCGCCCGACGACCACGAGCCCGGCCAGATCGTGCGCGTCAAGGACCACCCGGGCAAGCCGATGAGCGTTGACGACGCGCTCTACGAGATGGAACTCGTCGGCCACGATTTCTTCCTGTTTCACGACAAGGAGTCCGATCGGCCGTCCGTCGTCTACCGGCGCCATGCCTTCGACTACGGCCTGATCCGCCTGGCATGAGTTACGTCGCCTGAGGCGCCCCCGGCATGATGTCGGGCGCCAGGCCGGGCACCGGCGCACGCGGGTCGGTAATTCTGCGTCACCTACGATGGACGGAAAAGCTTCCGATCCGTAGGGGACCAATCAGTGCTGTCGAAATTGTTGCGCCTCGGCGAGGGCCGCATGGTCAAGCGCCTCAAAGGGGTGGCTGACTACGTCAACACCAAGAGCGACGACGTCGAGAAACTCACCGACGACGAATTGCGGGCCAAGACCGACGAATTCAAGAAGCGCCTCGCGGACGGCGCCAGCCTCGACGACCTACTTCCCGACGCGTTCGCCGTGGCCCGCGAGGCCGCGTGGCGAGTCCTGAGCCAGCGGCCGTTCGACGTCCAGGTGATGGGCGGCGCGGCACTGCACTTCGGCAACGTGGCGGAGATGAAGACCGGTGAGGGCAAGACGCTGACCTGCGTGCTCCCCGCCTACCTCAACGCACTGGCGGGCAAGGGCGTGCATGTCGTCACGGTCAACGACTACCTGGCCAAGCGCGACGCCGAATGGATGGGCCGGGTGCACCGGTTCCTGGGGCTCGACGTCGGCGTGATCCTGTCGCAGATGAACCCCGACGAGCGCCGTGCCGCCTACAACGCCGACATCACCTACGGAACCAACAACGAGTTCGGCTTCGACTACCTGCGCGACAACATGGCCCATTCGGTGCAGGACATGGTGCAGCGCGGCCACAGCTTCGCGATCGTCGACGAAGTGGACTCCATCCTCATCGACGAAGCCCGCACACCGCTGATCATCTCGGGCCCGGCCGATGGCGCGTCGAACTGGTATGTCGAGTTCGCACGCCTCGCACCCCTGATGGAGAAGGACGTCCACTACGAGGTGGATCTGCGCAAACGCACCATCGGCGTGCACGAGCTGGGTGTCGAATTCGTCGAGGATCAGCTGGGTGTCGACAACCTCTACGAAGCCGCCAACTCGCCGCTGGTCGGCTACCTGAACAACTCGCTGAAGGCCAAGGAGCTGTTCCACCGCGACAAGGACTACATCGTTCGCAACGGTGAGGTGCTCATCGTCGACGAGTTCACCGGCCGGGTGTTGATCGGCCGGCGCTACAACGAGGGCATGCACCAGGCGATCGAGGCCAAGGAGCGGGTCGAGATCAAAGCCGAGAATCAGACGCTTGCCACCATCACCCTGCAGAACTACTTCCGGCTCTACGACAAGCTGGCCGGTATGACGGGTACCGCCCAGACCGAAGCCGCCGAGCTGCACGAGATCTACAAGCTGGGCGTGGTGTCGATCCCGACGAACAAGCCGATGATTCGCGTCGATCGGGCCGACCTCATCTACAAGACCGAGGAGGCCAAGTACATCGCCGTTGTCGACGACGTCGCCGAACGCCATGAGATGGGCCAGCCGGTCCTGATCGGCACGACCAGCGTCGAGCGGTCGGAATACCTGTCGCGCCAGTTCGCCAAGCGCAAGATTCCACACAACGTGCTCAACGCCAAGTACCACGAGCAAGAGGCGAACATCATCGCCGAAGCAGGCCGACTCGGTGCCGTCACAGTGGCCACCAACATGGCCGGGCGCGGCACCGACATCGTTCTCGGCGGCAATGTGGACTTTCTTGCCGACAAGCTGCTCCGTGAGGAGGGGCTGGATCCGGTGGAAACGCCGGACGAGTACGAGGCCGCGTGGGATCCGACCCTGACGAGGATCAGGGAACAGGCGGAGAAGGAGGCCGACGACGTGCGCGCCGTCGGTGGGGTGTACGTGCTCGGCACCGAACGCCACGAGGCGCGGCGCATCGACAATCAGCTCCGCGGCCGCTCGGGCCGCCAGGGCGATCCGGGCGAGTCGCGCTTCTATCTGTCCTTGGCGGACGAGTTGATGCGCAGATTCAACGGCGCCGCCGTGGAGTCGATGCTCAACCGGCTCAGGATGCCCGATGACGTGCCGATCGAGCACAGGATGGTCTCAGGCGCGATCAAGAGCGCACAGACGCAGGTCGAACAGCAGAACTTCGAGATCCGCAAGGACGTCCTGAAGTACGACGAGGTGATGAACCAGCAGCGCAAGGTCATCTACGACGAGCGTCGGCGCATCCTTGAGGGCGAGAACCTTCAGCAACAGGCACACACCATGCTCGTCGACGTGATCACGGCGTATGTGGACGGTGCCACGGCGGAGGGCTACGCCGAGGACTGGGACCTCGCCAAGTTGTGGGACGCACTCAAGACGCTCTATCCGGTGAGCGTCGATCACCACAACCTCGTCGACTCCAACGCGGTGGGCGAGGCCGGCGAATTGACCCGCGACGAACTGCTCCACGCACTCGTCCAGGACGCCGAGAAGGCATACGCGGCAAGGGAAGCGGAGATCACGCAGCTGGCGGGCGAAGGCGCGATGCGCCAACTCGAGCGCAATATCCTGCTGACCGTCATCGATCGCAAATGGCGTGAGCATCTCTACGAGATGGACTATCTCAGGGAGGGAATCGGCCTGCGCGCGATGGCCCAGCAGCGGCCCGAGGTCGAGTATCAGCGCGAGGGCTACGACATGTTCACCGGCATGCTCGATGCCGTGAAGGAGGAGTCCGTCGGTCTTCTGTTCAATGTGCAGGTCGAGCCTGCCCCCGCTCCGGTGGTGCGCCCCGTGGCCACACCCGAGGGTCTGGCGGACTTCATGGCTGCGGCCTCGCAGTCGGGCAAGCAGGCCGGCGCCTCGCCGGGGCCGGTGTCGGATGCGGGAAAGCCGGCCGACGGCCGCCGACAGGCGGCGCCGGCCGGTGTGGTGGCCAAGGGAATCGGCTCGGGGCAGACGCCTCCGTTGACCTATGTCGGACCGTCCGAGGACGGCACGGCCGAGGTCCAGCGGCACGACCCGCAGGATGTCCCCGGCCGCTCCGAAGGGTTGTCACGTAGGGAGCGTCGCGAGGCCGCCCGCCGTGCCGCCAAGACGCGCGGAAACTAGCACCGGGGTCGCACGGGGCTGAAGGGGGCCGCTCGCTGGGGCCGCAAGCCTTCAGCCCAGATGCAGGGCGACCACCTGCCACGTCTCACCGTGCCCGGTGGCCCCCCGTTGGACGCGGCAGGCCAGCGCGTGCGCGCGCTGCCCACGCGAGTACGTCGCGGACACCTCGAATGCGAGCTCGTCCGGGCCGACGGCCTGCAGCCTGACCCGGCGCAGCACGGCGCTTGTCGTGCCACCGGACACTGAGCGGGCGTACGACGTCACCGAATCGACCAGACCTGCGCTCAGCAGCGCCCGCAGGTGGGCCGGGGAGCGGCGCCGGTCGATGACCTCCAGGATTGCGCGCAGCGCTGCATCGGCGAATCCCGCGGCGTGGCGCGATAGTGCTGACGGCGGAGCCGGTGCAACGTGGTCGACGGATGCGACCTGGTGGGCGCGACTCCGGTCATCCCGCCGGGTCAGCATGGTCCGAACGGGGCGCGTGCGGGCCGATACCGCGCACGGTTCGTAGTCGACGACGGGGATTACGGTCATGCTTGCCTCCAGTTGACACGACGAACTACCGGCGCCTGCTGGAGAGTGGCAGGTGAGAACACGGCGATGATGGCACAGATTGTCGTGGCGTGTTTACACCCGACAGGCGGCCACCGGTGCTGTGCCATTACCGTGGCTAGCGCAAGGCATTCTTCACTGGGGATCGGGGAAAAGGGGGGTCGACGCGACGATGGTGACTCGGCTGTCAGCATCCGATGCGGCGTTCTACCAGCGAGAGAACACGTCAACACCGATGTACGTCGGGTCGTTGACGATCTTACGCAAACCGCGCGGTGGATTGAGCTACGAAACCCTGTTGGCAACGGTCGAAAGGCGCTTGCCTCAGGTGCCGCGCTACCGGCAGAAGGTCCGGGAGGTGACATTCGGGCTGGCCCGCCCGGTCTGGATCGACGACCGTGATTTCGATATCACCTACCATGTCCGCCGCTCGGCACTGCCGTCTCCGGGCAGCGACGCCCAGCTGCACGAGTTGGTCGCCAGGCTGGGCTCTCGTCCCCTGGACAAGTCACGCCCGCTGTGGGAGATGTACCTCGTCGAGGGGCTTGCCAAGAATCGCGTCGGCATATACACGAAATCGCATCAGGCGCTGGTCAACGGCATGTCCGCGCTCGAGATCGGCCATGTGATCGCCGACCGGACGGTGCGCTCGCCGGTATTCGGTGAGGACATCTGGATTCCGGCACGCGAACCCGGCGCGGCCTCGCTGTTGCTCGGGGCAATCGGAGACTGGGTGTCGCGACCGCGCCAGCAGTTCGGCGCGGTGCAGTCGGCGCTGACCGATGCCGTCACCAACTCCGGCGAGATCGTTGAGCTGGGGCGACGCTTCGCCAACGTCGCGCGCATCGTTGCTCGGGGAACCGCGCCCAGCAGTCCGCTCAACACAACGGTGTCACGCAATCGGCGTTTTACGGTCGCTGCCGGCAGTCTTGAGGACTACCGGCGGCTGCGCGCTCGCTACGACTGTGACGTCAACGACGTGGTGTTGTGCGTGATCGCGGGGGCGCTGCGCAACTGGCTGCTTTCCCGGGGCGAGCCGGTGACCTCGATGTCATCGGTGCGGGCCATGGCGCCGATGTCGGTATACCGCGACCCGGCTATGGATCTGTCGGCGGGGCCGGGACAACCGATCAGCGAGGTGGCTCCGTTCCTCATCGACCTCCCGGTGGGCGAGGGCAACGCGGTCGTCCGGCTTTCGCAGATCGCGCACGCCACCGAATCGCATTCGACGGCGACCAGCCTGGTCGACGCGCGCAGCATCGTCACGCTGTCCGGGTTCGCCCCGCCGACCCTGCACGCGATGGGCATCAGGGTCGCGACCGGCTTCTCGGCACGCCTGTTCAATCTGCTCATCACCAATGTGCCCGGTCCGCAGTCGCAGATGTACATCGCCGGCGCCAAACTGCTGGAGATCTACGCGGTGCCGCCGTTACTGGCCAACCAGCTGCTCGCGATCGGCATCACCTCCTACGAGGGGATGCTGTACTTCGGAATCAACGCCGACCGCGATGCGATGAGTGACGTGGAAGTACTACCCACATTGCTGCGGGAATCCCTCGAAGAACTGATCGAGGCCGCGCAGTAGGGTTACGCTTCGGCCGTGGCCAAGAACAAGAAGAAGGACAAAGAAAGGGAGGCTCCGGAGAAGCCGGCTAATGGCAAGCGACTCAAAATCCCTAACGCAGTCTATGAGTCAGAGATATTTCGTCTACAGTCCGAACTCGTCAAGCTGCAGGAGTGGGTGAAGCACACCGGCACGCGGATCGTGATCATCTTCGAGGGGCGCGATGCCGCGGGCAAGGGCGGGACCATCAAGCGGTTGACCGAATACCTCAGTCCCCGCATCGCACGGATCGTGGCGCTGCCGGCCCCCAGCGACCGCGAACGGGGCCAGTGGTACTACCAGCGCTACATCGCGCACCTGCCCGCAAAGGGCGAGATCGTCATCTTCGACCGTTCGTGGTATAACCGGGCCGGCGTGGAGAAGGTAATGGGATTCTGCACGCCGCTGGAGCACTCCCTGTTCTTGCGGCAGACGCCGATCTTCGAGGAGATGCTCATCGACGATGGCCTCCTCTTGCGTAAATACTGGTTCTCGGTGTCCGACAAGGAACAGTTGCGCCGGTTCCGGTCGCGTTTGAACGATCCGGTGCGCCAGTGGAAGCTCAGCCCGATGGACGTGGAGTCGGTGACCCGCTGGGAGGACTACTCGCGCGCACGTGACGAGATGATGGTGCACACCAACGTGCCGTTGAGTCCGTGGTACCTGGTCGAATCCGACATCAAAAAGCACGCCCGGCTGAACATGGTCGCGCATCTGCTGTCGACCATTCCCTACACGGACGCCCCGCGGCCGGTGGTGAACCTTCCGAAGCACCCGATCGAATCGCACAACTACGTCCGTCCGCCTCGGGAGCTGCTGAACTACGTCCCTGATTTCGCGGGCAAGTTGGCAGCCAGTCGCGAGGCGACCCAGTAATCCGCGTCTACGTCCCGGCGACGCTGGCAATGCTGCAGGGCTTCGTCGCCGACGGTGCGATGTTCCCCGTGAGCGGGACCGCGTTCGCGGTCACTCCCGCGCTCCGCGAGTCCTACGCCCAAGGCGACGACGAGGAACTGGCGGAAGTGGCCTTGCGTGAAGCGGCGTTGGGCTCGTTGCGTCTACTCGCCGTCGACTGGCCCGACAGCACGTCCGGCGGTTCCGGTGCCCATGACGCGCTGCCTGTTCGGCGGGCGGTGGTGGTCGCCGACGTTGAGCCGGTGACGGTGCGCCCGGATCTCGACGACGCGGTGGTGCGCGTCGCCCGACCTGTCGCACTCGACGACCTCGTGGCGATCTACGTCGACATCGCGGCCGCCGAACCCGCCGTGCGTGCGGCGATCGAGGTCATCGACGCCGCGGATCTGGGTGACGAGGATGCGGAGCTGGTGGTCGGGGATGCGCAGGACCACGAATTGGCGTGGTATGCCGCTCAGGAGCTGCCGTTCCTGCTCGATTTGCTCTGACGAGTGAGTACGATGCCGTAAGTTACGGTACCGTAGGTTTCTAACCCCGGCGTGGGGCGTTGAATGCACCATCGGAGCCCGCCATGGCCAAGAACTACATAAAGGTCAATGCCAGAATCGTCGACACCGTCCGTCCGACGATCGCCGGAGCCGACCGGCATCCCGGCTGGAACGCGCTGCGTTCCATCGCGGGCGGCATGACCACCCCATTGCTGCCCGACGACTATCTGCGCCTGGCAAACCCGTTGTGGTCGGCGCGTGAACTGCGCGGCCGGATTCTCGAGGTGCGCCGGGAAACCGAGGATTCCGCGACGTTGGTGATACGACCGGGCTGGGGCTTCACCTTCGACTACCAGCCGGGTCAGTACATCGGCATCGGCGTCCTGATGGACGGCCGGTGGAAGTGGCGGTCCTATTCGCTGACATCGAGTCCGTCCACCGGCGCCCGCACCATCACGATCACCGTCAAGGCGATGCCGGAAGGCTTTCTGTCGACACACCTGGTCAGCGGGGTCGCCCCGGGGACGATCGTCCGGCTGGCCCCGCCGCAGGGAAATTTCGTCATGCCCGACCCTGCGCCGGCGTCGGTCCTCTTCCTCACCGCGGGTTCGGGGATCACTCCCGTGATGTCGATGCTGCGGACGTTGGTACGCCGCAATCAAATCACCGACATCGAGCATGTCCACTCCGTGCCCACGCTCGCCGACGTCATGTTCGCCGATGAATTGTCCGACCTGGCCGTAGCGCACCCCGGCTACCGGCTCAGGGTGCGCGCGACGCGCACCGACGGCCGGCTCGACCTCGCGCGGCTCGACCGGGAGGTGCCCGACTGGCGGGATCGGCAGACCTGGGCGTGCGGGCCGGAGGCGATGCTCAATGCGGCCGAGCGGGTATGGGCGGATGCGGGCGCCGGTGGCCGGTTGCACCTGGAAAGGTTCGCCGTCACCCGCGCCGCACCGCGGGGTACCGGAGGCACCGTGACCTTCGAGCGCAGCGGGAAGACGGCCGTCGCCGACGCCGCGACCTCGCTGATGGAAGCCGGCGAGAAAGCGGGTGTCAGCATGCCTTTCGGCTGCCGGATGGGCATCTGCCAGTCCTGTGTCGTCGGCCTGGTCGACGGACACGTGCGCGATCTGCGGACCGGAGTCGAACACGAGCCGGGCACGCGGGTGCAAACCTGCATTTCGGCTGCCTCAGGCGACTGCGTACTGGACGCCTAGCTGTTACTCTGAGGTAACCTACGTTGCCGTAGGTTACGTTACCGTAGCTCTGAAAGGAGGAATATGGCTATCACCGACGTTCCTGCGTTCGCGCATCTCACCGATGCGGACATCGAAAATCTCACCATCGAACTCGACGCCATCCGCCAGGACATCGAGGAATCGCTGGGCGAGCGCGACACGCGCTATATCCGCCGCACCATCGCCGCGCAGCGAGCGTTGGAGGTCACCGGTCGGCTTCTGCTGGCCGCCAGTTCCAAACGCGGGTTCTGGTGGGCGGGAGCCGCCACGCTGGGCGTTGCCAAGATCGTCGAGAACATGGAGATCGGCCACAACGTCATGCACGGACAGTGGGACTGGATGAACGATCCGGAGATCCACTCGTCGAGCTGGGAATGGGACATGGGCGGAGCGTCCAAGCATTGGCGCTTCACCCACAATTTCATGCACCACAAGTACACAAACATCCTCGGGATGGACGACGACGTGGGCTACGGGCTGATCCGCGTCACCCGCGACGAGAAGTGGAAATCGTTCAACCTGCTGAACCTCGTCTACAACACGATTTTGGCCTTGCTGTTCGAGTGGGGCGTCGGCCTGCAACACCTGGAGCTCGGCAAGATTTTCAAGGGCCGCGACGATCGGGCGGCGACATTGGTTCGCGTCCGCGAATTCGGTGTCAAGGCAGCCCATCAGTTGGGCAAGGACTACGTGGTGTACCCGGCGCTGACCTCGCTGTCGCCGTGGGCCTCCTACCGGTCGACGGCCAAAGCCAATGCCGTGGCCAACATAATCCGCAACGTCTGGGCCAACGCCGTCATCTTCTGCGGTCACTTTCCCGATGGTGCTGAGAAGTTCACCAAGACCGATATGGCGGGTGAGACCAAGGGCGAGTGGTACCTGCGCCAGATGCTCGGAAGCGCCAACTTCGAGAACGGCCCGGTACTGCGGTTCATGAGTGGCAATCTCTGCCACCAGATCGAACACCACCTGTACCCGGACCTGCCCAGCAACCGGCTCTACGAGGTCTCCATCCGTGTGCGTCAGGTATGCGACAAGTACGACCTGCCTTACACGACGGGGTCGTTCCTGTTGCAGTACGCGAAGGCATGGCGGACGATCGCCAAGCTGTCGCTGCCGGATAGCTTGCTCACCGACACCGCCGACGATGCGCCGGAGACGCGCAGCGAGCGGATGTTCGACAAGCTCGGTGAGGATTTCGCGCTAACGGATCCCGCGACCGGGTACAAGCGGGGGTTGAGCACCGCGATCGCGACGGTGCGAAGGTGGCGTCGCGAGAGGCAGGCGGCTTAACCAGTTGTGATTTGGGGTGTGTGGGCCGCGCCAGGCGCGGCCCACACACCCCAAATCACCAGGTCTCGCGCAGGACCGCCAGCAATCGCCGGGCCGCGGCCACCCGTTGGGCCGCGGCCCCGCCCAGCTCGTCGAGCGCACACTCCGGGTCGGCCGGCGGTCCCATGTGCCCGCAGCCGCGCGGGCAGTCCCCGATGGCCTCGGCCAGATCCGAGAAGGCGAGCAGCACGTCGCCCGGTTCGATATGGGCCAGCCCGAACGACCGCACGCCGGGGGTGTCGATCACCCAGCCGCCACCGGGCAGCGGCAGAGCCACCGACTGGCTGGACGTGTGCTTGCCCTTGCCCACCCCCGAGACAGCCGCTGTCGCCCGATACGCTTTCGGCACGAGGCGATTCACCAGTGTCGACTTCCCGACCCCGGAATGGCCCAGCAGCACCGTCAGCCGTCCCGCGAGCAACCCCGTGACGTCGTCAAGCGCGTCTTCGCGCCCCGCTCTGGAGATCGTCAGATCCAGGCCGGCGAACTCGGCGGCGAACGGTTCGGGAGGGGCCAGGTCCGTCTTCGTCAGGCACAGAACGGGCTTGAGCCCACCCGAGTACGCCGCGATCAGCGCGCGCGCCACGAACCCCGTCCGCGGTGGCGGGTCGGCCAGCGCCACAACGATCAGCAACTGGTCGGCGTTGGCGACCACCAGCCGTTCGGTTGGGTCGGTGTCGTCGGCGGTGCGGCGCAGAACCGAGCGCCGCGGCCCGCGGCGCACGATCCGGGCAAGTGTGTCGGGCCTACCTGACAGGTCGCCGACCACGTCGACGTCGTCGCCCACGACAATCGGGGTCCGGCCCAGTTCGCGTGCCCGCATGGCGGTCACAAGGCTGCGCGGATCGCCGCCCAGTGCGCAGCCCCAGCGTCCGCGATCGACCGTGACGACCATGGCGGCGCATGCGTCGGCGTGCTCGGGCCGGATCTTGGTGCGCGGGCGGGAGCCCCTGCCGGGGCGCACGCGAACGTCGGACTCGTCGTACTCGCGACCACCTACCGGCACAGCGCGTTGCCTAGTCCTCTCCTGGTCCTTGCTCGCCCAGCATGTCCGCCCACAACTGCGCGAACCCGGGCAGCGTCTTGGATGTTGTTTCGACGTCGTCAATTTCGAGACCTGGAACCGCCAGACCGGCGATGGCACCCGCCATTGCCATCCGGTGATCGGCGTAGGAGTGCCAGGTCCCGGCGTGCAGCGCGGTTGCGGTGATGAGCAGGCCGTCGGCCGTCTGCTCACACTGACCGCCGAGCAGGTTGATCTCGGTGCTCAACGCCGCCAGTCGATCGGTCTCATGTCCGCGCAGGTGGGCGATGCCGCTCAACCGTGACACCGAGCCCGGTACGGCCAGCGCGGCGAGCACCGCCACCGCCGGGGCCAATTCGCCGACGTCGTGCAGATCGGCGTCGAAGCCGCCGTATTCGGCGGCGCCCCGTACCTCCAGATACGACTCGGACTGGGCGACGGTCGCGTCCGCCAACCC
>CAZEHT010000073.1:14357-20268 GCA_964511995.1 uncultured Mycobacterium sp. | reverse complement strand
GACTAATACACAAGTATTGTTTGTGGATATGGTGCACGATCTGCGGCGTCTCCGGCAGTTCGTGACCGTTGCGGAGGCCGGCAGTTTCACCGGCGCGGCCGAACTGCTCCATCTGAGCCAACAGGCGCTGAGCAGTTCTGTTCGCCAACTCGAGACCGAGTTGGGCACAACGCTATTCGTACGGGTGGGCCGGCGGATCTCGCTGACACCGGGCGGCGAGACGCTGGTGCGTGAGGCCCGCCCACTGCTGGCGGCGGCGCGCACCCTCGACGACCACGTCCGCACCGCAGGCAGTAGCGGGCAGGCCTGGACGGTGGGCCACACTCCCGCCTTGTCCGGTGCCGAGGTATATGCATTGATCGAGCCCGCGGTCGAGGCGTTCCCGGGCATGTCGTTCACGCTTCGCCAGATGTACCCGGACCGGTTGACGGCCGCGGTGCTGGACGGTTCGGTGCAACTCGGCCTGCGCCGCGGAGTGGCTCCCGCCGGCGAACTGGCTGCCGCGGTGATCGGCTACCACCGCATTCGCATCGCGCTGCCGAGGGGCCATCGTCTTTGCCGGGCAACGCATCTCGATATCACCGACCTGGCCGGTGAGAAGTTGGCGCTGTGGGCGCCGCCCGGCGCGTCCTACTTCAGCGACTTCCTGATGGGAGCCTGCCGACGCGCGGGATTCGAACCGGAATACGTGGTGAGCCGGGTGCAGGGCGCCGCCATGGTGGCCGCTCCTTTAACCACGGGCGCCATCGCGCTGGTGTCTGCGCAGGCCGGGCCGGCCATGGATGGCCGCGTCCTGGTGATCGATCTGGAACCGCCGCTGCTGGTGCCCGTCCAAGCGCAATGGCAACGCCACACCGTCTCACCGGTGCGCGGTGTGCTGGTCAATTCCTGATTCCGGCGCGCCGTCGACGCTGGGGATCTTGTTGCGGCAGTCAGCTTCGGGCTGGACGGCCCAGAACGAGCACTATGTGCCCGGCGGCTTGGCGGTCGCCCGCAGGCTGAGCGAAAGCAGCAGCCGCACATCGGGGTCGGTCAATGACGTCGACAGCAGATTCTCGATCCGGCGCACCCGGTAGCGCACTGTGTTGGGATGGACGTGCAGCCACCGCGCCGCGGCGGCGACGTCGCCGAAGCTGTCCAGATACACCCGCAATGTCTCGGCCGACACCGAATCGAGCTTCTCGATGCGCGGATCCACCAGCCGCGGATCGGCTGCCACCATCGTGACGATCTCGTCGAGCAGCACCGTGGTTCGGGCCTCTGCCAGCGACGTGACCTGACGTAGCGCGCCGGGATGGCGGCCCGCGCTGTCGAGCACGCGGTCGACTTCGGCGCGCGCCGCGGAGGCCTGGTGCAGACCGGTCACCGGCGCGGCCACCACCGCCCGCAGTTCCAGGCCCAACTCGGTGCGTAACGTCGCGACCGTGCCGCGCACCCAGGATGTCACCGCCGTGGCCTTCCCGGCCGCCGGCAACAGCACGTACACGCGCGAACCGGTCGTGGCGACCTGCGCGTCGCGGTGAAAGGCGCTGGCGCTCAGGGCCAGAACGTAAGCCAGCCGTGGATGGGGCGTCGTGCTGTCGAAACCGATCACCGCCGCGCGCGCGTCGGCGACGATCCCCAGCTCACGGGCGATGACGGCGGGTTGCTCACCGTGATCAGGGGTGCGCAGCCCCAGCAATTGCTGAACCCGGACCGCGTGCGTGGACGGCGTCGCCGCCAGGCGCGCCATGATCCGCGCCGCCAGGACCGCCGCACCGCGCAGCACGTCCTCGCTGTCGTCGGCCAGCGGGCGGGAGCCCTGCTGAACCCAGATGGTGCCGGCGAAGGCCGGGGCGCGCCGCTGATCGGCCGCGGCTCGGTGCACGCCGATGGCAAGACGCGGCCGCAGGCCCAGTTCCGGGCGTTCATCCACTCGCACCACCTCGGTGCGGGCGCGCAGCGCATCGAAGACGCCCCACTGACTGAGCCACTGCAGGTGCTCGGGCGGCCCCGCGCGGCCCAGGATGGACAACCGGCGCAGCTCATCGGCTTCGTCGCCCAGCGCAGAGTAGGCCAGCACATGGGACGCCTCGTCCTCGATGCTGACCATGCCGTGCGTGCGGTCGGCGATGGACTGCGCGAGCCCGAACAGGTCGGTGCTGGAATCGTAGAGCGGATCGTCGCGGTCGCCGTGGTGATCGAATACGTGGTTGACCAGCCGGTAGAGCCGTTCCCATCGGGCCCGTGGTTCGACGGCGACGACGGCCGTGCCGGCGTTCACCGCGCGCGTCACGACGGGGGCGGCGGGTTTCTTGACGAAGATCGCCGCCGGCGGGCGGGCGGCGGCCTGCCGGTCGATCCAGCGCAACGTATCAGCCTCCGAAACGCCCAGCAGGAAGAAGATGTCGGCCGACCCGGCGCCGGCCGCGAGATCCAGTCGGACGTCGTCGGGATCGATCAACGCAGCCGACGCGACCGCAAGGTCCAGTCCGCGGGGTGCCTCGACCAGTGTCACCAGGGTGGAGTCCAGGGCCAGCAGCAGCTGGCCCAGGCTCACGCCGGGTGATGGCATGTTGTCCGATCCTACAAGCACGTCGTGCCAGTGTTATCCCATCGGCCAACGGATTGGGGTCGCAGGTGGGACATCCTTGTCGGCATGGACGCGATCACCGACGTACCCCTGCCGGTCAACGAACCGGTGCACGAATACGCTCCGAACTCCCCGGAACGCGCGCGGCTGACCGAGGCCCTCAAACGGCTCAGCGCGGCTCCCTTCGAACTTCCGCACGTCATCGGCGGCAGGCATGCGATGGGAAGCGGTCCGCGAATCGACGTCGTCCAGCCACACAACCACGGCGCGGTGCTGGGCACCCTGACCAACGCTGAGCACACCGACGCCGCCGCCGCGGTCGAGGCGGCGCTGGCGGCCAAGGATGCCTGGGCCGCACTGCCGTTCGACGAACGCGCCGCCGTATTCTTGCGCGCCGGCGATCTGCTGTCGGGACCGTGGCGCGAGAGGATAGCCGCGGCGACCATGCTCGGACAGTCGAAGTCGGCCTACCAGGCCGAGATCGACTCGCCCTGCGAACTCATCGACTTCTGGCGATTCAACGTCGCGTTCGCCCGCCAGATCCTGGCTCAGCAGCCGATCAGCGGCCCGGGTGTGTGGAACCGCACCGACTACCGGCCGCTGGAGGGATTCGTTTACGCGATAACGCCGTTCAACTTCACCGCGATCGCGGGCAATCTGCCTACGGCCCCCGCCCTGATGGGCAACACCGTGGTGTGGAAACCGTCGGTGACCCAGACCTTCGCCGCCTACCTGACGATGCAGCTGCTGGAGGCGGCCGGGCTGCCGCCGGGTGTGATCAACCTCGTCACCGGCGACGGCTACGCGGTTTCGGAGGTGGCGCTTGCCGATCCACGGCTTGCGGGCATCCACTTCACCGGTTCGACGGCGACATTCCAACACCTGTGGCGCGAGGTCGGCACGAATATCGACCGTTACCACACCTATCCGCGGCTCGTTGGCGAGACGGGCGGTAAGGACTTCGTCCTGGCACACTCGTCGGCGCGCCCGGATGTGCTGCGCACCGCGCTGATTCGCGGCGCATTCGACTACCAGGGGCAGAAATGCTCGGCGGCATCGCGGGCGTTCGTCGCCCGCTCGGTGTGGAAGCACATGGGCGACGACTTCCTGGCGGCAGTCGAGGATCTGACTTACGGCGATGTGACCGATCTCTCGAACTACGGCGGTGCGCTGATCGACGGGCGGGCGTTCGCCAAGAACGTCGGAGCCATCGAGCGGGCCAAGGACGCGCCGGGAGTGACCGTGGCGGCCGGTGGCGAATATGACGACAGCACAGGGTATTTCGTCCGGCCGACCGTGCTGCTTTCCGACGACCCGGCCGACGAGGCCTTCTCGACGGAGTACTTCGGGCCGATCCTCGCGCTGCACGTGTTCCCCGACGAACAGTTCGACGACATCGTCGGTGTGGTGGACCGCGGCGCGAAGTACGGCCTGACCGGTTCGGTGATCGCCGACGATCGCGCGGCGGTGCTCGCCGCTTCCGAGCACCTGCGTTACGCGGCGGGCAATTTCTACGTCAACGACAAGCCGACCGGTGCGGTGGTGGGCCAACAGCCGTTCGGCGGTTCGCGGGCCTCGGGCACCAACGATAAGGCGGGATCGCCCCTCAATCTGTTGCGCTGGACGTCGGCCCGGTCCATCAAGGAGACCCTCGTTCCACCCACCACGCACGGCTACGCCCATATGGAGTCCTGACGGTGGCTGGCCTGTTCAACCGCGTCGCCCGGCCGGCGATCCTGGCAGCCAGCCGGTCCCGGGGGCTGCGCTATGCCGCCGAACGCATGCCGCTCACCCGTGACGTCGTGAAGCGGTTCGTCCCCGGCACGACGGTGGACGACGCTATACATACCGCTGCGGCGCTGCGGAATTCAGCCAGGTTCGTGACGGTGGACTACCTCGGCGAGGATGTCGCCGACACTGCCGCTGCCGACGGTACGGTCAGGGCGTACCTGGACCTGCTCGCCGCGTTCGCGCGCGGTGGCGACGAGAGTGTCCGCGGCGAAGAGCCCCGGCCGTTCGAGGTGTCCTTGAAGCTGTCGGCTCTCGGTCAGGCCGTGCCGCGTGACGGGGCCAAGATCGCGCTGGAGAATGCGCGCACCATCTGTTCGCGGGCACACGACGTGGGGGCGTGGGTGACCGTGGATGCCGAAGACCACACGACCACGGATTCGACGCTGTCGATCGTGCGCGAGTTGCGCTCCGAGTTTCCTTGGCTCGGAACGGTTCTGCAGGCGTACCTTAAGCGCACCGAGGGCGATTGCCGGGAGTTCGCGGCGGCCGGGGCCCGCATCCGCTTGTGCAAGGGCGCCTACGATGAGCCGGCATCAGTTGCCTACCGTGACCGCGAAGACGTCACCGCCAGTTACCTGCGATGCCTGCGGGTGCTCATGGACGGCTCGGGCTACCCGATGGTCGCCTCGCACGATCCGGCGATCATCGACGCGGCCGCCGTGACTGCGCGTGAAACTGCCCGTGGCATAGACGATTTCGAGTATCAGATGCTCTACGGCATTCGGGAGGCCGAGCAGCTTCGGCTGGTCGGTGCCGGCAACCACATGCGGGTATACATGCCGTTCGGAACCGAGTGGTACGGATACTTCGTGAGGCGGCTGGCGGAACGTCCCGCCAACCTTACGTTCTTCTTGCGTGCGCTGGTAGAGCGCCGCCACTGACGAATCCGGGCCGGCGCGCGCTCACGCGGGGATGGCGGCCACGGGAATCGTGACACTTCCGCGGCAGGCGCCGGTAGCGATGTCGGTGTGCCAGATGCCGCGCAGCGAACCGTCGGACTGGGGCGTGTAGAACGTGAACGACTGCGCCGGGCTCCACTGCGACTGCCCGCTACCGCCCAATGGGCACTGCCAGACCCAGTCGTAGGTCGACTTCCACTGCTGCCCATCCCAGCGGTAGGTCAACGGGTTGGGGACCGTCGGATTCGACGAGGCGGGCCCGTTGGCGGTCGCCGCGCATACGCCACCGGAGCAGCTGGTGGCAAGCGTGAAGACCGCGCTGAAATCCGATTCCGGCACCCGGGCGACGGCGCTGGTGCCAGCTTTCTGCGACGCGTAAGTCACCATCGAGTAGGTGCCTGCCCACGCCTGTCCCGCGGCGTGCGCGGTCGCCGGGGCGACTTGGAAGCACATTGCGGCGAGGACTGCCACACCGATCGGCGCGGCAGACGCACGACATGCGGACATGGTCTTCCTCCACTCGATCGCGGCTGGGCAGTCAGCAAACCCACGTTACCGTTGGGCGGCAGTGTCGACATCCCGGCCGAGGAGACGACTTCAGGTAGTTATTGCATTGATACCAGGTCGACGCAGGGTCGAGGCCGAGTCG
>CAZEHT010000073.1:11947-14257 GCA_964511995.1 uncultured Mycobacterium sp. | reverse complement strand
GTCGCGCAACGCCAGCAAAGTCCATGCCGCAATCGACTGGGCGTCGGTGATCACCCCGGTCCGCATCATGTGCTCGACCTGCGCACGGCCGAACCACTCGAAGCGCATGTCCTGCTCCTCGTGTTCGCGCTGCGATTCACCGTCGCTGATACCGGTCGCCAGGAATACCCGGCCGCGTTGGCTGCTCATGCCCGCCGCGACGTCGAGCAGTCCCAGCAGCGTCATGGTCCGTGCGTGCAGGCCGGTCTCCTCGCGAAGTTCACGCGCGGCCAACTGGGCAGGCTCGATGTCGTCTAGTCCGGCGGTGCCCTGCGGGAACTCCCAGCGCCGCAATCCCAGCGGATAGCGAAACTGTTCGACAAGTGCGAACAGTCCGCCGTCGGGGCCGTCGGCGCACGCGATCACCAGCGCATAGTCCGGTTTGTCCACGACACCGTAGATACCCTCGCTACCGTCGGGCCGGCGGATGGCGTCTTCGCGGACCGTCATCCAGGCGTTGGCGTACACCTGTCGGCCCGAGATGCGCTCAATCCGCGACACCGGACCAGTATCGTCGCTGTCGTGCTATTGGCGTCGCTGAAATCGGCCTCGGCGCCCGACCCCGCCGACGCCATCCGTATCGGCGCGATCACGATGTCACGCGGCGATCTGCTCGGCGCCGCGAGCGCGGTCGCAGAGCGAGTCGCCGGGGCGAAGCGCGTCGCCGTGCTGGCGACTCCGACAGCGGCGACCGTGCTGGCCGTGACCGGTTGCCTGATCGCCGGAGTGCCCTTCGTCCCGGTGCCGCCGGATGCCGGAGCCGCCGAGCTCAATCACATCCTGGCCGACTCGGTCGCGCAGGTGTGGCTGGGCGAGCGTCCAGATGACACCGCCGGCGTCGCACCGAAAACGTTGCCGCACATACCGGTTCGGCTGCATGCGCGCTCGTGGCACAGCTACGCCGAACCGCCGCCCGGCGCAACGGCCTACATCATGTACACCTCGGGCACGACTGGGGCGCCCAAAGGGGTGCTGACGAGCCGGGGCGCGGTCGCCGCCGACATCGACGCGCTGGCGCAGGCCTGGCAGTGGAGCGCTGACGACGTACTGGTGCACGGCCTTCCGCTGTTTCACGTCCATGGCCTGGTGCTCGGATTACTCGGATCGCTGCGCGTGGGAAATCGCTTCATGCACACCGGAAAACCCACACCTGCCGCCTATGCGGAGGCGGGCGCGGCGGGAGGTACGCTGTTTTTCGGGGTACCCACCGTGTGGTCCCGGCTGGTGGCCGACACCAGTGCCGCGAACTCCCTGCGCGGGGCGCGTCTTCTGGTCTCGGGAAGCGCGCCGCTTCCGGTCTCGGTTTTCGAGGCCCTGGTGCGGCGCACCGGGCACGCTCCGGTAGAGCGATACGGGAGTACCGAATCGTTGATCACCCTGAGCACGCTCGCCGACGGGGAGCGTCGCGCCGGCTGGGTGGGCACGCCGTTGGCCGGTGTGCAGACGCGCTTGGTCGACGAATCAGGCGCGCCCGTCGTCCACGACGGGGAAACGATTGGACGACTGCAGGTTCGGGGCCCGATGTTGTTCGACGGCTACCTCGGCAGGCCGGACGCCACGGCTGAGGCGTTCGACGCCGACGGCTGGTACCGGACCGGCGACGTCGGCGTCGTCGACGCCTCCGGAATGCACCGCATCGTGGGCCGGGAGTCGGTCGACCTGATCAAGTCCGGCGGCTTCCGCGTCGGCGCGGGCGAAATCGAGACGACCCTGCTCGGCCACCCAGGTGTGACGGAGGCGGCGGTGGTGGGGGTGCCCGACGACGACCTCGGGCAGCGGATCGTCGCGTACATCGTCGGCGATGCCGACCCCGAGGCGCTGATCCAGTTCGTCGCATCGGAGCTGGCGGTGCACAAACGGCCGCGCGAAGTGCGCCGCCTGAGCGAGTTGCCGCGAAACGCGATGGGCAAGGTACTCAAGAAGGAATTACTGACATGGCACTGAGGTTCGCAGAGATCTGCATCGATGCAGGTGATATCGACGCGCTCGGGCAGTGGTGGTCCACGGTTCTCGGCTGGCCCGCCGAGGAGACCGCCGACGGCGATGTCATGATGCGTGCTCCCGCGGGCGCAGGTCCGAACTGGCTGTTCGTACAGGTGCCCGATCGGAAGGTGGTCAAGAACCGCATCCACTTCGATCTCACCCCGGACGATCAGCAGGCCGAGGTCGAGCGGCTGCTGGCTCTCGGCGCACGGCACGTCGACATCGGTCAGGGCGAGCAGACGTGGGTGGTCCTCGCCGATCCCGAAGGAAACGAATTCTGTGTTTTGG
>CAZEHT010000073.1:0-11847 GCA_964511995.1 uncultured Mycobacterium sp. | reverse complement strand
GAGCAGACGTGGGTGGTCCTCGCCGATCCCGAAGGAAACGAATTCTGTGTTTTGGCGGCCGGATAGCGCCGCATAGGCTCCCACTGCCGTCCGCGCGAAACAGGGCGGGAAGCGATGTCACAGACGCGGTCCAGCAAGCTCGCGGACGAGCCGCCGACCACGCAGATTCCGGTCGCGAGACCAAGTTCCCGACCTTCTCGGAGCCGGCCGTGCCCCGCATGAAGTTGGGCGCGACCGTTGGCACAACCACGCCGGCGATCAAGGCCGACACCAACTGAGCGGTCGGATCGGGCCTGCCCGGCGCATACCTTCAGTTGGCGTGTAGAGCCTCGTTGAGGGTGATGCCGTGACCGTCGCGGGCGACGACCTCGACCGCCCCGGTTGTCGAATTGCGCCGGAACAAGAGGCTATTGGCGCCCGAAAGGTCGCGGGCTTTGACCGATCCGCCATCGGTGGTGCTTACCTTGGTGCCTGCGGTGAGATACAGGCCCGCCTCGATGACACAGTCGTCACCCAGGGAGATGCCCAACCCCGAGTTCGCACCCAGCAGGCATCGTCGTCCGACGGAGATCACCTGGCTGCCGCCGCCGGACAGCGTGCCCATGATCGAGGCGCCGCCACCCACGTCGGAGCGGTCGCCGACGACTACACCCGCGGAGATACGCCCTTCCACCATCGACGCGCCGAGCGTCCCCGCATTGAAGTTGACGAACCCCTCGTGCATCACCGTCGTCCCGGAGGCCAGGTGGGCGCCCAGACGCACCCGGTCGGCATCGGCGATGCGCACGCCGGAGGGCATGACGTAGTCGACCATGCGGGGAAACTTGTCGACGCCGTACACCGTTACCGGACCCCGCCGGCGCAGCCGAGTCCGCACCGCTTCGAATCCGTCGACCGCGCAGGGCCCGTGGTTGGTCCACACCACGTTGGCCAGCAGACCGAAGAAGCCGACGGTGTTGAGGCCGTGCGGCGCAACCAGTCGGTGCGACAGCAGGTGCAGGCGTAGGTAGACGTCGTAGGCGTCGATGGCTTGGTGTGAAAGGTCGGCGATCTCGGTGCTGACGACCACGGTCTCGGTTTCCCGATCCACGTCCCGGGCTGTCAGGCCCGACAATTCCGCCGGAGCCTCGGCGGGTGAGAGCCGAACCGTGCTCGAGCCGCTGATATCCGCCAGTTCTGGTGCGGGAAACCAGGTGTCGAGGACCGACCCGTCGGCGGTCAGCGTTGCCAATCCGATCCCCGAAGCTCCTGTCACGGTCCTAGAGGCTACCGCGCCGCGCACCGGGCCGGGTGGGTGCGGGCCGTTTGTTGCGCCCCGGCGATATCGCGCCGGGGTAGCCTGACTCTCGTGCTCGACCTATGCGGTGACGCGATCACCCTGACGGCGGCACTGGTCGACATTCCCAGCGTGTCAGGCGACGAGGGCCGCATCGCCGATGAGGTGGAGGCCGCCCTGCGCACCCAGACGCAGGGTTTCGAGGTCGTCCGCAACGGCAACGCCGTCCTCGCGCGAACCGATCGGGGTCTGCCGAGCAGGGTCATGCTGGCGGGTCATCTCGATACCGTCCCGATCGCCGGGAACGTGCCCAGTCGCGTCGACGGTGGCCAGATACACGGCTGCGGCACGTCCGACATGAAGTCCGGAGATGCCGTCTTCCTGCATTTGGCCGCCACGGTCACCCGGCCCGCACACGACCTCACCCTGGTGTTCTACGACTGCGAAGAGATCGAAGCGGCCGCCAACGGGTTGGGCCGCATCGAGAGGGAACTGCCGGACTGGCTGCGGGCCGACGTCGCGGTTCTCGGCGAACCCACCGGCGGGTTCATCGAGGCGGGGTGTCAGGGCACCCTGCGCGCGGTGGTCCGCACGTCGGGCACCCGTGCACACTCGGCGCGATCGTGGCTGGGCGACAATGCCATTCACAAATTGTCGGCGGTACTGGCCCGATTGGAGGCGTATCGCGGGCGAACCGTCGACATAGACGGCTGCGGATATCGCGAAGGCCTTTCGGCGGTGCGTGTCGAGGGGGGAGTGGCCGGTAACGTGATTCCCGACGCGGCATCGTTGACGATCAATTTCCGCTTCGCTCCCGACCGCACACCGGCGGAGGCGCTCGCCCATGTTCACGAGGTGTTCGAAGGCCTGCCGGTGACCCTGGAGCAGACCGACGTCGCGGCCGGGGCGCTGCCCGGGCTGGGGCGGCCCGCCGCCGCGCGGCTGGTCGAGGCTGCCGGTGGTCAGGTTCGGGGAAAGTATGGGTGGACCGACGTGGCGCGTTTTGCGGCACTGGGGATCCCGGCGGTCAACTACGGACCAGGAGACCCGAATCTGGCGCACCGACGCGACGAGCGGGTGGACGTTGCCCGGATCAGTGCCGCGGTGGACATGCTGCGCGGCTATCTGAGTGCGTAGCGGTGTCAGGCGGCCGAAAGCACGGGCGGCGTCCGGTGCCGCGCACCACGGGAAATAGGCTTCGGGGGGTGCGGGACGACTGGGCGGTTTGCGTGTACTGCGCGTCGGGGCCGACGCATCCCGAACTGCTCGGACTGGCGACGCGACTCGGCCAGGCGATCGCGGATCGGGGATGGACACTGGTGTCCGGCGGCGGCAACGTCTCGGCGATGGGCGCGCTGGCGACCGGCGCCCGGTCCCACGGCGGTCGAACCGTAGGGGTGATCCCCAAGGCGCTGGTTCATCGTGAACTCGCCGACGTCGATGCGGCGGAGCTGATCGTCACCGACACCATGCGTGAGCGCAAACAAGTCATGGAGGACCGGGCGGACGCATTCGTCACCCTCCCCGGCGGCATCGGGACGCTCGAGGAGCTGTTCGAGACGTGGACGGCGGGCTACCTCGGCATGCACCACAAACCCGTGGTCATGCTGGATCCGGACGGACATTACGACGGTTTGCGGACCTGGCTGCAGGGCCTCACCGACCTCGGCTACGTCAATCCCGCCGCGCTGCATCGGCTATTGGTGGTGCGCGACCTCAGTGCCGCGCTCGATCTTTGCGCACCGCGCTGAGAGCAACCACTAGGCTGGCATCTTAGTGTCGGGCGAGGTGCCGACCACCCCGCCCAGCCATCCGGCGACGTTGCCGTGGCAAAGGAGAAGCGCATGTCCGACGACCGTAGATCCGTTGGTCTTATCGATATCACCAAACGTTTGCCGGGCGTCCTGATGGACGGCCCGACGATTTTCCGCGGGTTGACTACGGGTTTCCTCGCCCGCCCGTCGTCGCGGACCTCCATCGGCAAGGTGTTCCAGGACCGCGCCGCGAAGTACGCGGATAGGACCTTCCTGACCTTCGGCCAAGAGTCGCTGACCTACGCGCAGGCCAACGCGCGGGCGAACGCCTACGCCGCCGTGCTCGCCTCGCGCGGTGTGGGCCACGGCGACGTCGTCGGGATCATGCTGCGCAACTCGCCGAACGCCGTGCTGATGATGCTGGCAACCGTCAAGTGTGGCGCCGTGGCGGGGATGCTCAACTACCATCAGCGCGGCGACGTCCTGCAGCACAGCATCGGCCTGCTCAAAGCGAAAGCCGTCGTCGCCGAATCCGATCTCGTCGCCCACATCGTCGAGAGCGGCGCGCGAGTGGCGCCCGACGTCATCACCACGATCGAGGAATTCGAGCGGCTGGCCGACAACTCGCCGACCGAGAACCCGGCTTCGGTGTCGGCGGTGCGTGCGAAAGACACGGCGTTCTACGTCTTCACCTCCGGCACCACCGGGCTTCCGAAGGCCAGCGTGATGACGCACTTCCGGTGGTTGCGGGCACTCGCGGCATTCGGAGGGCTGGGACTGCGTCTCAACGCCGACGACGTCTTGTACTCGTGCCTGCCGCTGTACCACAACAACGCGCTGACGGTTGCGGTCGCGTCGGTGATCAACTCGGGCGCGACGCTGGCGATCGGCGAGAAGTTCTCGGCATCGCGGTTCTGGGACGAGGTGATCGCCGCCGACGCCACGGCGTTCATCTACATCGGGGAGCTGTGCCGGTATCTGCTCAACCAGCCGCCCAAGCCCACCGATCGCGCCCACAGGGTCCGCCTGATCGCCGGCAATGGGCTCCGCCCGGAAACTTGGGACGAATTCACCACCCGCTTCGGCATCAAGCGGGTCTGCGAGTTCTACGCCTCCAGCGAGGGCAACACCGCGTTTATCAACATCTTCAACGTTCCCCGCAGCACGGGTATCAGCCCGATGCCGCTGGCCTACGTCGAGTACGACGCCGAGACCGGTGAGCCCAAGCGCGATGAATCCGGCCGGGTGCGCAAAGTGCCACCCGGCCAGCCGGGCCTGCTCATCAGCCCGGTCAACCGGCTGTCGCCGTTCGACGGCTACACCGACCCGGCGGCCAGCGAAAAGAAGCTGATCCGCAATGCGTTCCGCGAAGGCGATGTCTGGTTCAACACCGGTGATGTGATGAGTCCTCAGGGAGTACGTCACGCGGCGTTCGCCGACCGGCTCGGCGACACCTTCCGTTGGAAGGGTGAGAACGTCGCTACCACCCAGGTAGAAGGCGCATTCGCGGACGATCCGCAGATCGAGGAGTGCACCGTGTTCGGGGTGGAAGTGCCCCACACCGGGGGACGGGCCGGCATGGCCGCACTGACGTTGCGTGACGGCGCCGCTCTCGACGGAGCGGGGCTGGCGAAGCATCTTTACGACAAGCTGCCCGGCTACGCCATCCCGCTGTTCCTTCGGATCGTCGACACGCTGGAGCACACCTCGACGTTCAAGAGCCGCAAGGTCGGGCTGCGTGAGCAGGCCTACGGCCCCGACGTCGAAGACCCCCTGTTCGTGCTCGCCGGGCGGACTGAGGGCTACGTGCCCTACTACGACTCCTATCCCAAAGAGGTGGCAGAGGGACAGCGCCCGAGAGGCTGACCGGACGCCACCTACGCTGGAAGGCGTGTCGTCGACGTTTCTGGGCAAGCCCGTCGTCGGCGATCGCGCACTGATCATGGCCATCGTCAACCGAACGCCCGATTCGTTCTACGACCGCGGAGCCACCTTCGCCGACGCCGCCGCCAAGGCCGCGGCCCACCGGGTCATCGAAGAAGGAGCCGACGTCGTGGACGTCGGCGGCGTCAAGGCTGGACCCGGCGAATTCGTGGACGTCGACGAGGAGATCAACCGGGTGGTGCCGTTCATCGGATGGCTGCGCGCCGCCTATCCCGACCAGTTGATCAGTGTCGACACCTGGCGGGCCGAGGTGGCGCGCCGGGCCTGCGCCGCCGGCGCCGACCTCGTCAACGACACCTGGGCCGGAGCCGATCCTGGCCTGCCCGCGGTGGCCGCGGAGTTCGGGGCCGGCCTGGTGTGCTCGCATACGGGGGGAGCGGCCCCGCGCACCCGCCCGTTTCGGGTGGCTTACGGCACCACCACGCGCGGGGTCGTCGACGCGGTGATCGCCGACGTCACCGCCGCCGCCGAGCATGCTGTCGCCAACGGGGTCGCGCGCGACGCCATACTGATCGACCCGACGCACGATTTCGGCAAGAACACTCACCACAGCCTTAGTTTGTTGCGGCACGTGGAAGATCTTGTTAACACCGGGTGGCCGGTCCTGATGGCCCTGAGCAACAAAGATTTTGTCGGGGAAACTCTAGGTGTGGAGCTTACCGAACGCTTGGAGGGGACTCTGGCGGCGACCGCCCTGGCGGCGGCCGGCGGAGCCCGGATGTTCCGGGTTCACGAAGTCGCGCCCACGCGCCGCGTCCTGGAAATGGTGGCATCGATCCAGGGCGTTCGACCGCCCACGCGCACGGTGAGGGGATTGGTATGACGACGACGCCGGAGCTGTCCACGGAGAATCTGTTGCCGGGCGGAACGTGGCTCGCCGACCACAGCTGGAACCGGCCCTCGTGGACGCTCGACGAGCTAGAGGCGGCGAAAGCGGGCCGGACGATTTCTGTGGTGCTGCCCGCGCTCAACGAGGAACAGACGATCGCCTCGGTCATCGACACCATCACGCCGCTGCTCGGTTGCCTGGTCGACGAGCTGATCGTGCTGGATTCCGGTTCCACCGACGACACCGAGATCAGGGCGATCGCGGCCGGTTCGCGGGTGGTCAGCCGCGAGCAGGCGCTGCCCGGACTGCCGCCGCGCCCGGGCAAGGGTGAGGTGTTGTGGCGCTCGCTGGCCGCGACCGAGGGCGACATCGTCGCCTTCATCGACTCCGATCTGATCGACCCCGATCCGATGTTCGTCCCCCGCCTACTGGGTCCGCTGCTCACTTGCGACGGCATCCACCTGGTCAAGGGCTTCTACCGGCGGCCGCTGAAGGTGAGCGGCAGCGAGGATGCCAGCGGTGGCGGCCGGGTGACCGAGCTGGTGGCCCGGCCGTTGCTGGCCGCGCTGCGACCTGAGCTGGGCGCCGTGCTTCAGCCTTTGGGGGGCGAGTACGCGGGCACCCGCGAACTGCTGGCATCGCTGCCCTTCGCGCCGGGCTACGGGGTCGAGATCGGACTGCTGATCGACACGTACGACCGCCTCGGCCTCGACGCCATCGCGCAGGTTAACCTCGGGGTGCGCGCGCACCGCAACCGCCCGCTGACCGAACTGGGCGCGATGAGTCGGCAGGTGATCGCGACCCTGATGAGCCGGTGCGGCCTGTCCGATTCCGGTGTCGGCCTCACCCAGTTTTTCGCCGACGGGGACGGGTTCACACCACGGACCTCCACCGTGTCGCTGGCGGATCGGCCGCCGATGAACGCCATGCGCTGAGGCGCCGGCGAGCGCTGTCACACCGATCGGGCAGTATCGATGTCGTGACCTTGGTTCTGCTGTACCTCGTGGTGCTGGTGCTCGTTGCCGTGGTGCTGTTCGGTGTGGCAAGCATCGTCTTCGGCCGCGGCGAACGCCTGCCCCCGCTGCCGCGCGCGACGACGGCCACCGTGCTTCCCGCCTTCGGCGTCACGGGAGCAGACGTCGATGCGGTCAAATTCACGCAGGCGCTGCGTGGCTACAAGACCAGTGAGGTCGACTGGGTGTTGGGCCGGCTGGGCGAGGAGCTCGACTCGCTGCGCGGTGAGCTCGCGATGTTGCGCGGCGCCGCGGCTAACGCCGGCGCCGCGGCCGGGGCATGGGACGACTGATGACGCAGCTGGACGCACCGGACGCAGAAGTGGTGCGGTGCGGGTGGGCGCCGCTCGGCGCCACCCCCGACGCCGTCCTATATCGCGCCTATCACGACCTGGAGTGGGGCCGCCGAACACATGGGCGGACAGCGCTATTCGAGCGCATGAGCCTGGAGGCGTTCCAGAGCGGTTTGTCGTGGCTGATCGTCCTGCGGAAGCGTGACAATTTCCGGCGGGCGTTCGACGGCTTCGACATCGACATGGTCGCGAGCTACGGGCAGGCCGACATTGACCGGCTAATGGCGGATCCAGGCATCGTGCGCAATCGCGCAAAGATCCAAGCGACGATCGCCAACGCTCGGGCGGCTGCCGACCTCGATACCGATCTGTCCGACCTGTTGTGGTCGTTTGCCCCGCCTGAGCGGGCAAGGCCCGCCACGTCGGCCGACATCCCAGCGGTGACGGCAGAGTCCACGGCGATGGCCCGGGAGTTGAAGCGCCGCGGATTCCGATTCGTCGGCCCAACTACTGCATATGCGTTGATGCAGGCCACCGGTATGGTTGACGACCACCTCGCGGCATGCTGGGTCCCCCGGACGGCAGCCAGGAATCAGGGTGCTGACACAGCACTTCGTCCGATAGGGAACAATGGACGCTAAATCGGCAGTTGGCACGACCAGGCCCGGGGAATTGGGCCGTCTCATATGCGGAGGGAGCACTCGATGGCGGCCATGAAGCCCCGTACCGGCGACGGTCCTTTGGAGGCGACCAAGGAGGGGCGCGGCATTGTGATGCGGGTACCGCTGGAAGGCGGTGGCCGTCTCGTGGTCGAACTTACTCCGGACGAGGCCTCAGCACTTGGCGATGAACTGAAGAACGTCACCAGGTAACAAGGCCCCGAGGAACCGGGCGCGACGTACGCTCCGGTTCCGCTCTCGTCAGCCGCGTGCGCGGCGCGAATCACCCTCCTCGCAAACCCCGGCTCACTTCTGGCTCACTTCTCGCTCGAGTCCGGTTCACTTCCCGCTTACGACCTTCCGGTAGACCTCCAGGGTCTGATCGGCGATACTCGCCCAAGAGAACTCGTCGATACAGCGCTGGCGGCCGGCCAGGCCAAATTGGGCCGCTTTGCCCGGGGTGGCCACCAGGGCATTGACCGCCTCCGCCAGACCTTCATCGAAGTCCCGCGGATGGTCGGCGTCGTAGTGCACCAAGGTCCCCGTCACGCCGTCTGCAACCACTTCCGGAATTCCGCCCACGTCCGAGGCCACGACGGCGGTGCCGCAGGCCATCGCCTCCAGGTTCACGATTCCCAGCGGCTCGTACACCGAGGGGCAGACGAAAACATTTGCCGCCGAGACGATTTCACGGATCTTGTCGACCTTCATCATTTCACGCACCCAGAACACACCGGTGCGGGCCGCCGACAGCTTTTCCACCGCGACGGCGACCTCCTCGGCGATCTCGGGGGTGTCCGGGGCGCCGGCGCACAACACCACCTGGATCTCGGGCGAGAAGCGGTGTGCCGCCGCGACGAGATGCGCCACGCCCTTCTGGCGGGTGATCCGTCCGACGAACGCGACCAGCGGGCGCGTCGGATCGACACCGAGGTCGACCAGCAGGGATTCGTCCGGGTCGGGTTTTGCCGGGTACCACACATCGGTGTCGACGCCATTTTTCACGACGTGGACCCGGTCGGGGTCCACTGCGGGATAGACCTGCAGGACGTCGTTGCGCATACCGGAACTGACGGCGATCACGGCGTCGGCCGCTTCCATCGCGGTGCGTTCCACCCACGACGACACGCGGTAACCGCCGCCGAGCTGCTCGGCCTTCCACGGCCGCAGGGGCTCGAGCGAGTGCGCCGTGACGACGTGCGGGATGCCGTGGAGCAGGGCGCCGAGATGGCCGGCCATCCCGGTGTACCAGGTGTGGGAATGCGCCACCGTGGCCGAGCCCACGGCGTTGGCCATCGACAGGTCGGCCGACAGTACCGACAGTGCCGGGTTGGCATCCTTGAGCGACGGACTGGGCTGGTGCGCGACGGCGTCCGGCCGCGGTGTGCCCATGCAGTGGACATCGACCTGGCACAGATACCGTAATCGGGCAACGAGTTCGGTCACGTGCACTCCGGCGCCGCCGTAAACGTCCGGTGGATACTCCCGGGTCATCATCGCTACCCGCATGGATATGACGCTAGTGCGAGCGCAACACCATCGCATCTCGTTCGGATTCATTGCCGGTGAACACTTATTTCAATCGGGCAATAGCGCTGGCCCGGCTGTGGGTGTCCCGATAGGTTTGTCCAATGAGGGAAGCGCCACACGTGCTAGGCATCGTCCTGGCGGGCGGGGAGGGCAAGCGGCTGTACCCCCTGACCGCCGACCGAGCCAAGCCGGCCGTTCCCTTCGGGGGAAGCTACCGTCTGATCGACTTCGTGCTCTCCAACCTCGTGAACGCACGTTATCTGCGCATCTGCGTGCTGACACAATACAAGTCGCACTCCCTGGACCGTCACATCTCACAGAACTGGCGGTTGTCGGGCCTGGCGGGCGAATACATCACGCCGGTGCCGGCGCAACAGCGGCTCGGGCCGCGCTGGTACACGGGCTCGGCCGACGCCATCTACCAGTCGCTGAACCTGATCTACGACGAGGATCCCGACTACATCGTCATCTTCGGCGCCGATCACGTTTACCGGATGGATCCCGAACAGATGGTCAGCTTTCACATCGAAAGCGGCGCGGGCGCAACCGTTGCCGGTATTCGGGTGCCGCGCGCCGAAGCGTCGGCGTTCGGTTGCATCGACGCCGACGAGTCGGGTCACATCCGCGGGTTCGTGGAAAAGCCGGCTGACCCGCCCGGCATTCCCGACGACCCTGACCGGACGTTCGTTTCGATGGGTAACTACGTCTTCACCACCAAAGTGCTTATCGACGCCATCAAGGCCGACGCCGACGACGACCACTCCGATCATGACATGGGCGGCGACATCATTCCCCGACTGGTCTCCGACGGTCGCGCCGCGGTCTACGACTTCAACGACAACGAGGTTGCCGGAGCCACCGAGCGCGACCACGGGTATTGGCGTGATGTCGGAACACTGGACGCGTTCTACGACGCGCATATGGACTTGGTCTCGGTGCATCCGGTCTTCAACCTCTACAACAAGCGCTGGCCGATCCGCGGCGGGTCGGAGAACCTGGCACCGGCCAAGTTCGTCAACGGCGGTTCGGCCCAGGAGTCCGTTGTGGGAGCGGGCAGCATCATCTCGGCATCCTCGGTGCGAAGTTCGGTGTTGTCCTCCAACGTCTCCGTCGACGACGGCGCGATCGTAGAGGGCAGTGTGCTGATGCCCGGCGTTCGCGTCGGACGCGGCGCGGTGGTGCGCAGGGCGATCCTGGACAAGAACGTCGTCGTCGGCCCGGGGGAGATGGTCGGCGTCGACGTGATCAGGGACCGGGAACGGTTCGCGATCAGCTCGAGCGGGATCGTCGCCGTCGGCAAGGGCGTCTGGATCTGAATTCGACTTTGGGTTCGACCGGGTCCGCGGCGAAGCGGTGAGTTCGGCGCCGAATCGGCGGATGTGGTCGACCGCATCCGTCGCGGTGTTACCAAGCGGCAGCCAACCCCAACCGCTGACCCGATCGGATGCAACGAACAGCGGAGCATCAGGCGATTTTCGTCGAGGCGGCGAACTCCCGCAGAAACCAGCCCGATGACGTGGCCAAAATGATCGCGCGTTCCTGACACGTCCACGCGGGCGATTTGCGGCTGAATCTTACCTCCACCCATCGCGGCAACGGCACATTCAACCCAGCATCGACACGACACATCAGTGAGTGCGTCCTCAAGCCGTGGGAGCTCCACCGCGGCGCCGGCGCGAACCCGCCGGCCCACCAGTTCGGCGATTCCACCGACAAGTGCGATGTAGTGCTCTTTCGATTTCGACATCGACCGGTCGCCATACCGCCTGTCGATCTCTTCCATCAGCACGGCGACGCGGTCTAAGTACTCGGTGCGCGCTACGATGCCGTCGGGTCCCGCGGCGGCCAATTCGAGTACCCACGCCTGGTGTGGCCGGGTTCTTGAGCGCAGGTTTCCAGGTACGCGCGGCTGACTGCGCGCGCCACCGTCTCCCCGCATCAGGCGGCCACGCTGGTGTGCCGTCAGGGAGGTCGATCTCCGAAGGAGTTGCGATGAGCATCACCCCGCCGTTGACCGGGCACGCTCCGCGACCTGACCCGTCCCCGGTTCGGTTCACTCGCGGCATGGGCACCGCTCTGGACCGCCCCAGAAGCCGCGCGGCGACAATTCGCCACGCTGGGCGAGCGGTGGGCGCTCGATGTTCCGCTCCTGCCCGCGATGTTTTGGACCACCTCGCCGGACGACGTTCGGGCGGTGTTCCAGGAGAAGAGCCGCGCACTCTCGTTGGGAGCCGGCCGGCGGAGGTTGGCGCCGCACGAGCTGCTGTTCGGCGATCGCGTCATGCACTGGTGGGCTAGTGACGACCACGGTGATTCGCCGCAAGATCGCACCAGCCTTCATGGGCAATGCCTTGCAGGGCTACGAGCCCGTGATGACGGAAGTGGCCCGCGATCTGATCCGCGGCTTTCCGACCGATCGACCCATCAAATTCCATGCCTACATGCGCGCGTTGGCCCGTGAGGTCATCATGTCAGTGGTGTTCGGGGTCACCGAGCCGGGCGCACCGCGGTCTTGGTCAGCGACACCGCCAGCGCGACGAGGACTCCGA
>CAZEHT010000072.1:0-20374 GCA_964511995.1 uncultured Mycobacterium sp. | reverse complement strand
TGGGCCGGAAAACGCGGCGATCCGCACGCCGACCGGCCCGACCGCGGCCTCCTGCTGCTCACCGTGGAGCGGGTACTCGACGCCACCACCGCATTGCTGGCGAGCTGCGCATGACGAGGTTGCGTATCGGTGTGGTCGGCGTAGGCTACGTCGGCCTCACCACTGCGGTCTGCCTGCCGCGAAGTCCGTCGCGGTAACTCCTGCGTTGTGCCCTGGGCCCGACCGCACCCGTGTTGCAGATGAGTCCGGAAAGCGCCGAGTTGGCCAAGTACGCCAGCAACGCCTTTCTGGCAGTCAAACTGTCGTTCATCAATTCGCTGGAGGCATTGTGCACCCGGGCGGATGCCCACATCGAGGATGTGACCCGGTGCATGGGCGCCGACGCCCGGATCGGCGGGGAGTTTCTGCATCCGGGTCCGGGCTTGGGGCGGGTCCTGCCTGCCAAGGACACCGCGGCGCTGGTCCACATCGCGCATCGCCGTAGACGAGCCCTACCGCACCAAAAAGGCCGCCGACGCCATCGTCGTGCTCACCGAATGGCCGCAGTTCTCTGAATTGGACTGGCCGGCTATCGCCTGCGAGCACCCTCCGCCGTCGTGCTCGCCTATGTGGGAAACGGCGTGCCGGGCGGCTTCGAGAGCCTTCGATCGTGCCGATCGGCCTACCGACAACCAGCCAACCGGCAACGCGCTGGTGCGCCGAGACCCGGTCACGTCATCGGATGCGCGATCTCGGATCGGCTACGACGCCACCGAGCAGCGTGCCCGAAAGTCCAGCGACGGTTGCCTGATGTTCTGAAGCTCGGCTCTCACCTGCGGGTTGGCGTCCAAAAATGCGCGAATCTTGTCCCTGCGCTCTTCAATCGGAAGGTCTTTGAGGCTGGTGAAGTATGCGTTGACGTCCGGATGGGTGAACAAGTACACCGATGTGGCGGCCGTGACACCGGACAGCACCCCGGCCAGGTCGGCGGACGTGCAGTTCGGCGGCGGATCGGCAGCCGCCGTCGCGGCGGTGCCGAGGAAGACGGTGAGTCCCGCGGCGGCGGTACCGAGGGCGATGAGCCCGCGTCGGGCTGAGAACATAATGACTCCTTCGCTGGTCGAAAGTATTCAAGCAGTTCATAGCGAATCAGCGGCGCGGTCCGATACCTCCACCACCGCCACCCGGTCGGCCCGGAAGCACGGGTCCCCCTCCGTCGCCGGGCCCCCCCGGTCGGGGCGGAATGGGAACGACGACGTCGAAATCCCAACCCCAACCGTCATCGCAATATCCGTTGTAGCCGCAGTAGGGATCCATCGGGTACGCGCCCGACGGGCCGTCTCCGGTGTCTGAGCCGCGCACATCGCCCTGACCGCAGATGGTGGTGCCCGCGGAGCTAACGCAGTCCGCCGCTGCCGTCGGCGCAAAGGAAAGCCCGCCGGCGATCAGTGCAGGCAACAGCGCAGGCACGAAAAGGAGTGACACCGAACGCATGAATGGCCCCGATTCGCTTGGTTCGACATTGGCTAACAAGATCATAAGCAAACTACCAGGTACGCCGCCGCACGCAACGGGCGGCTGTGCAGGTTTTTGCGCTGGGTCTTCGCCACGTCCCGCAGACGGTCCGGAGCATCGGGCACTATGTTCAGTGACGGAGAACGAACTCTCAAACCGCGAATCACTGGAGGCGAGCAATGTCAGCCGATGACCAGATTTGGTCCAAGCCCGCGGCCAAGGCGATACCGCCGGAGGGCTACCTCGAACTCGAGCGCGGCCGCTACGGGCCGGTCTTCCCGCGCACGCCCGCCTGCTACGGCTTTTCGATCATCGCCAAGGTCAAGGAAGGCCGCGAGGAGACGGTACGCGCGTACGGAAAGCAGATCGAGGAAGCCATTGCCGGGTCGCCGGATGTGCTCGCGCCGCTTCGGCTGCACTACCTACGCTGGGTACTGTTCGACGTCGGTTCTGGCCTGCACTTTCAGTACCAGGGAATCTTCGACACCGATTTCGACAAGTACACCGAGGACGCGGTCAAGCTGTTCGGCCAGACCGGGATCACCACGGTGTTCACCAATCTCGAGGGCTTTCCCGAGGACTGGCAGACCAATCCGGAGGCGTTCATCAAATTCGTGCGGGATCACCAGGTTCCCAGTTTCCTGGAGTACGGCGAGTACCCGTATGTCACCGCCGACGAGATCAAGAAGGCACTCCGGCTCAAGGCCGCCTTCTCGGACATGCTCGACCAGATGCAGTGACCCTCGAACTCGACGATATCCAGCACATTCTGCTGACCCGGACGCCGGCGATGACCGGGCGCTACGAGTTCCTGTCCTTCGACACCGGGGCCGGCGGACGAGCCTGGCTGACGGAGCTGTTGGATCGCGTGCAGTCGGCCGCCGACGTCCGCGAATCGATGGACGCCTCCAAACGATGGATCACGCTGGGCTTCACCTGGACGGGGCTACGCGCGCTCGGCGTGGCCGAAGACGCGCTTGCCACGTTTCCCGAGGAGTTCCGGGAGGGCATGGCCGCGCGGGCCGGGATCCTCGGCGACACCGGCACGCACGCGCCCGAGCACTGGGTGGGTGGGTTGGCCGGCGACGACGTGCATGCCATCGCGATCTTGTTCGCGCGTGACGACGAGGAGCACCACCGATGCGTCGGCGAACACGACAAGCTCGTGGCCCACTGCGACGGCGTGCGCACGGTGTCATATCTGGACCTCAACGCCCACCCGCCGTTCAATTATGCCCACGACCATTTCGGATTCCGGGACCGGCTCTCGCAGCCCGTCATGAAGGGATCCGGCGAGGAACCAACTCCAGGGTCGGGTGACCCGCTGGAACCGGGCGAGTTCATCCTGGGCTATCCCGACGAGAACGGGCCGGTGTCCAACCTTCCCCAGCCGGAGATTCTGTCGCGCAACGGCAGCTACATGGCGTACCGCCGGCTACGGGAACACGTCGGCGAGTTCCGCAGCTATCTTGCCGCCAACGCCGGTACGCCGCAGGAGCAGGAGCTGCTAGCGGCCAAGTTCATGGGGCGCTGGCGCAGCGGAGCCCCGCTCGTGCTGGCACCCAACGCCGACGATCCGAAGTTGGGCGCCGACCCGATGCGCAACAACGACTTCAACTACAAGGAGATGGACCCCTTCGGCTATGCCTGCCCGCTCGGGGCCCATGCCCGTCGGCTGAATCCCCGCGACACCGCGCACAACATGAACAGGCGCCGGATGATCCGCCGCGGTGCCACGTACGGCCCGGCGTTGCCCGACGGCGCGCCCGAGGACGGGGTGGACCGCGGCATCGCGGCGTTCATCATCTGCGCCAGCCTGGTGCGCCAGTTCGAGTTCGCCCAGAACGTCTGGATCAACGACAAGACCTTCCACGAACTCGGCAACGAGCACGACCCGATCTGTGGCGTGCAGGACGAGACGCTGGACTTCACCGTACCCAAGCGGCCGATCCGTAAGGTACACAAGGGCATTCCGGCGTTCACCACGCTCACGGGGGGGGCGTATTTCTTCCTTCCTGGTTTGCGCGCCCTGCGCTACCTGGCCACCCTCGGCACCTAGGACATCACGATGACGGCCATCCGACCGGCCCGCACCTACAACCAGGACCACATCGCCCGTCCTCGTAACGGCAAGCGTCGGATGAGCATCTACTGGACGTGGAGTTATCCCTGGGAGGCACAGCGGGACCCGGCTGCGATGTCCAACCGCTTCTCCACCATGACCGAGGTGCGCAATGTCATCTACCCGGCCTACGAGAAGCCGGAGTTCGAGGCGGCAAATTTTCTGCAGGGCATCGCCGGCACCCTTGAGCTGTTCCACCGTTCGGCCCTGTCGTTCCAGGAACTTGCCGGTGAGGTGACGGGCCATCCCGTCGCGGTGTTCCAGCGCGTCGACCAGGCCGGCTACCCGCAGCCGATCGACGAACGCATTCTCGACGACACCGACACCCTCATGGTGTTCGGACTGGACCACCTGACCTCGGGTTTGGAAGTGAGTTCGGCGGAGGTCGAGGCGATCCGCGAATGGCTGCGCCGCGAGGGGACCTGCCTGCTGCTGGCTCCGCACCACGATGTCGGTTTCACCGACGACATCGCGCAGCGCCAGATGGAGTACGAACATCACGGCGACCGTCTGGTGCCGCGCCAACAGCGGTTCAGTCACTTCACCCGCTCGCTGATGCGCGCCCTGGACGTCCCCGTTCACAACACGTGGGGGCTGCGGCCCGCCGTCGTCGACGGCACCAAAGACATCTTCCCGCTGACCAAGTTCGGCGACCTCGACGAGCCCGGTCTGCTCAAAGACGTGACGACGCTGAGCTTCCACCAGCACCTGCCGCATTACGAGCTCACCGCGCCCGAAGGCAACGGCCTGCGGGTGCTGGGCCGGCAACGGGTGGACCCGTACCGGCCGCACCCGTTCACCGCTGCCGGCAACAACGAGTTCAACGCGCTCATCTGGATGCCTCCGGCCGGCGAGCGCGCAGCTGACATCGTGCTGATCGATTCGACGCATTTCACGACGCTGTTCGGCGGCACCGACAGCCTGCGCAATCTCTGGCGCAATCTCGCGACGATGGGGTAAATGCAACGCTGTGTTTGCTCAGTTTTGAGCCGGGGAGCCGACACGCGGCCAACGCCGGGGCATACGGGTGAGGAGCCACACTTGTCCGGGTGGAGTCCCATCGCGCCGCGAGTCGGAAATCCTCGCTGCACCTCGGATGAGCATGTCGGTCGGCGCTGCCGTGCTGACAATGGCTACGGCCGTGCCGGTGTCGACGGTGGCTGCCTCGACCTGTCCGCCGGAAAAGACGTGTCCCACCGCGCTAATCATGGGCGGGACCACGATTCCGACGCCAGACGACGCCTACATCCAGATTGTCACGGACCAGTACATCGCGCCGACACATCCGGGCCAGGACATCGACTACGTCGCCGTGACCACGCCCGAAGAGGCGTGGCCTATCACGGGGCTCTTCCGACTCCTCGCAACCGCGCTCGGGCCTCCCTACGCCGGCTTTGATAGCTCAGTGTGGCCGGATGAGCCGTGGTGGAAACTATCGGGGCTCTTCGACCTCACCCTCGATCAATCGAGCCAGGCCGGGGTCGCCGATGTCGAGGCCGCGATGGCCGCACACGGCAACGACCATCTGGTTATCTATGGCTACTCGCAAGGCGCGAACATAGCGAACCGGGAGAAGCGCAAGCTCGCCGAGCAGTTTCCGGCGGGAACCACGGCCCCCGATATCGACTTCGTCGTCGGCGGTGACCCCAATCTGCCCAACGGCGGGGTTTGGGCCCGCTTCCCGCGCCTCCATCTTCCGATCATCGATTGGTCTTTTGACGGTCCCGGGCCGACCGACACTGCGTTCGACACCGTCGTCATCACCAGGCAGTACGACTTCTTCGCCGATTTCCCGTTGTATCCGCTCAATTTCGTCGCCGACCTCAACGCGTTGCTGGGCGCTGTCTATGTGCAGATGTACGCGTTCGACGTCAGCCTGGCTCCCGATCCCTCGACATCGCCGCCCGTCAAGAGTCAGCACGGCGACACCACCCATTACTTCTTTCCGACCGAAGACCTGTCGTTGTTCGGTCCGCTGCGTACCGTGGGGTGCCCGAGCCATTGATCGTAGGAGCAGCGCAAGTTTGTCGGCGGCGCGCTGGGCGTGTTACTCGTCATCACCGGACTGGCCGCCAACGCCGTCAAGGGCATCCCGGGACACATGTGGGCGCTACCTCACTCAGCGCGCAGGCACGCAGCCGAGAAGCTGGACACAGCGCTCCCGCAGGTCGGCCCTGACGCTGGCCGCCCGGGCCGCCAGCACGGTTTGCTGCCGCACGTAGTCGGCGCGCCCAGCGGGTGTCTCGACGGGCACCGGGTCGTAGCCGTAGCCGCTGAGGTCGTACGGTCCGGCCCGCATATCGAGTTCGCGGGCGTCGTATGCCAGCGTGAACGCGTCCCACAACAGCTCCGTCCCGATCAGCGGAAGCAGCTTGGCGGAGTACTTGTAGAGGTCCATTCCCGCGTGCAGGCAACCGGGCTGTTCCGCGTCGATCTGGCCGCTTCGGCTCAACGGGCGCTCGTTGCGGGGTCTGGCCTGGCCCGTGAAGAACCGGAACGCGTCGTAGTGCGTGCAACGCAGTGGCAGCGACTCCACGACGGCGTCGGTGCCCTCGCGCCCCAGTCGCAGCGGCACGGGGTGCCGCAGCTCCCCGGGCTCGCAGCGGTAGACCATCGCCCATTCGTGCAGGCCGAAACAGCCGAGAAGCGCCGGGCGTCCGGCCGTCGCGGTCAGCAGCCGTGCGACGAAGTCGACGGTGCCGCGGCGGCGGGCGAGGTGGGCCGGATCAACCTCCACGCCCTGGGCGGTACGGCGGTAACCGCGCAGTGTGGCGTAAGACGCCGCCTGCGACCCGGCCAGGACGACGCCGTAGCCGGGGTGCCATCGGCCGAGCTGACCCGGTCTCAGGCGGTAGTAGGTGAACAGGAAGTCGATGACCGGATGGGCTTGGTCCTGCGCTCGCCGGGCCAGGTACGGATCAAGCAGGGCCGCCACCCGCCGCCGGTGCTCGCGACGGCGGGCCGTCCACAAATCGGCGCCCAGGAGTCCAGATACAGCCCCAGACACTGCTTCAGACACGGTGTGTCCCGTCACGCACCGTGCCCACCAGATCCTCGACCAGATCCTCGAGGGCCACCATGGCGACCACGCGTTCTGCGGCTCCGGAGTCCGCGGCGGTGACCAGCGCAAGGTGACTGTTGCTCCGGCGCAAACGGGAAAGCGCGTCGGGCAGCGATACCGTCTCGGGCACACTCGGCAGCGCCCGGACCGCGCCGCCGTCCACGACGGTGTCCGGGTCGTCGGCGAGCGCCAGTACGTCTTTGATGTGCAGGTAGCCGCTGTAGGTGCCGTCGGTGTCTAGGACGGGGAACCGGCTGTAGCCCGTCTGGGCCAGCGCCTGCTGGACCGCCCCCACGGTAGGACCCGTCCCGGGCGCCGCGGCGGGGACCGCACGGATCTCCGGCAGCGGTATCGCGACGTCGGAGACCACGCGATTGCGTATCTGCAGCGCGCGGGTCAGCCGGGTGTGCTCCTCACGGTCAAGCAGACCTTTGGACACCGATTCGGCGATCATCTCCGAAAGCTCGACGGTCGAGACCGTGACATCGAGTTCGTCCTTGGGCTCGACCCGTAGCACCCGCAGGGTCACGTTGGCGCACCAGTTGTAAAAGGCGATGAAAGGCCGTACTGCGCGCACGTAGAGCAGGTAGGGGGGAATGAGCAGCATCGCGGTGCGTTCGGGTCCCGCGATCGCGATGTTCTTCGGCACCATCTCCCCGAGCAGCACGTGCAGGATCACCACGATCGTGAGCGCGACGACGAACGACACGCTGTGCAGCACGGCGTCCGGGACGCCGAGGAGATCGAAGGGCTTTTCAAGCAGGTGCGCCACCGCCGGCTCGCCGACCCGGCCCAGCAGGATCGAGCAGATGGTGATGCCCAGTTGAGCGCCGGCGAGCATCAGTGAGACCTGTTCTCCGGCGCGGATGACGGTAACCGCACTTCGCTTGCCCTGGTCGGCCAAAGCCTCCAGACGGTCGCGGCGTGCGGAGATGAGAGCGAACTCCGAACCGACGAAGAACGCGTTGGCCGCCAGCAGCACGACCGTCAGCGCCACGCCCAGGATGTCGGTGCCCATCACCGCTCCGCCTGTCCGCGAACGGTCAGTTCCACCAGGTCGATCCGGCGTCCTTCCATCGCCACCACGGTGGCCAGCCAGCCCACGGCCTCGCCGGGGTGGCTGTCCGAGGCGAACATGGTCAGCTCGACGAAATCGCCGGGGTTCGGTATGCGTCCCAGCTCCTGCAGCACCAGGCCGCCGATCGTTTCGTATTCGCCTTCTGGCGCACGGAAGCCGGTGGCGGCGGCAACCTCGTCGATGCGCAACAGCCCGGACACGAGCCAGCCCCGGCCGGCAGCGACCACATCCGGGGTGGAGTCGTCGTGTTCGTCGCGCACGTCGCCGACGATCTCTTCGATCAGATCCTCGACGGTGACCATTCCCGCGGTGCCGCCGTACTCGTCGACCACCAGCGCCGTCTGCATACCGTTGGCCCGGATCTGGGTCATCACCGAGTCGCCGTCCAGCGTCGACGGCACCACCGCCACCGGTCGCGCCAGGGTGGCCAGCACAGTCAGCGGCCGCTGTGCCCGCGGCACCTCGAAAACCTGCTTGACATGCACGATTCCGATGGTCTCGTCCAGGTCGCCCTCCACGATGGGGAAGCGGGAGAATCCGGTTTCGGTCGCCGCGGCAATCAGGTCGACGACGGTGTCGTCCGCCTGCAGGGCCTCGATCTTGGATCTCGGCGTCATCAGCTCCTCGGCGGTCAGTTCGCCGAACCGCAGCGAGCGGTCCACCAGCGCCGCGGTGACCTCGTCGAGCGACCCACTGCGCGCCGAGTTGCGTACCAGCGACACCAGTTCCTGCGGAGTGCGTGCGGAAGCCAGTTCCTCGGCGGGCTCGATCCCGATGCGGCGCAGGATCCAGTTCGCGGTGCCGTTGGTGGCCTTGATGGCCGGGGTGAAGATCTTCGAGAAAAACAGCTGCGGGCCCGCGGTGGCGCGCGCGGTGGGCACCGGGCGGGCGACCGCAAGGTTCTTGGGCACCAGCTCGCCGAACACCATCGACAATGACGTGGCGATGACCAGCGCGCCGGCCAGGGCCAGTGCGCCGGCCAGCCCGTCGGGCAGACCCAGACGGTCGAGGCCCGGATACAGGAACCGGGCCACCACGGGTTCCGCCAGATAGCCCGTCGCCAGCGTGGTGACCGAGATGCCCAACTGGGCGCCTGACAGCTGAAACGACAGGGTGCGGTGCGCGGCCTGCACGAGGCGGTCGCGGCGATCGCCGCTTCGGGCGTTGGCGTCTACCGTCGAGCGTTCCAGTGCGGTCAGGGAGAACTCAGCGGCGACGAACAACGCGGTACCGGCGGTCAGCGCGATGATCGCCAGCACGCTGAGCACAGTCCACCAGACGTTCATCGCAGGCCCACTTTGCGGCCGATGCCGTCGGCATCGCGACCCCGACCGAGAGCGCAGGGGGAATCGAGTCCGGCATCGGCCGGTGACTGCCGCCCGGCCTGGAGGGCTCGCTTACAACGGGCTGCCTCGACGGGCGCCGGCGGCACGTCGTCCCTTTCGCTCGAACGTCGCAGGTGGCACGGCTTGTGCCACCGCGTGATGATTCGCGATGGATCCTGGTGAATCCTGATGAAACGTGATGATCATCGTAGCCCGCCCCAACCCGCAATGCTCTGCTGGCAAAGCTAGCCATGTTGTCCGACAGACGGTTCGGTGATGATCCCCAATGCGGGCCGGGTCAGATCACCGTGTCTGTGTCACCGCGCAAAAGCTGTTGGGGGATTTGGCTGAACGCGTAGACGCCGGCCGCGGGGTCTAGGGTGAAGGCCCACACGACGTCGAACCGATCGGCCGGCCATGCCGCGGGAATGGTTGTGGACTCGACCGCTGGAATGGCGCGCGCGATGTCGAGCAGGAGTTTGTGCTCCCAACAGAACATCACGACGTCACCGCCCGCGGCGAGGACCGACGCGGTGAGGACGGACTCCTGACCCAGCGGCAGCGGCGACTGGATCGGCACACCGATCCGCTCGCTGAGGGCCTGGATGGTCTGGTACGAGCGGTGGGCCGCGGTGTTGCGCGGCCGGCCGTACGAGGGCGCGTAGAGCGCGGTCGGCGTCCGCAACCCGGCCGCAGAGGCGGCCCCGGGGGCGAACAGTGCCGCCAGCGCCCCCGCGCGCTGCCATCCCCTGGGCACCAGCGAATGAAAGTTGGGGCTGCCGTCGACCTCGACCCCGCGCTGGCGCACTCCGCGGCCAAAGGGCAGCAGGCCCAGTAGCGACCCGGTCGGTTTCTCGGCGTGGCGGATCAGGTAAATCTGTTGGGGCAGGGGCAGCTTCGGCGCGGTCAACGTGAGGTCCTCACCGTCACCAGCCCGCGGGCAGCGGATGCCCTTCGGCGAACCCCGCGGCCGACTGCACGCCGAGCACCGCCTTTTCGTGCAGTTCTGCCAGGTTCGAGGCCCCGACGTAGGTGCACGTGCTGCGAACCCCGGCGGTGATGTGATCGAGCAGGTCTTCGACGCCACCGCGGTCGGGGTGGATCGCCATCCGTGAGGTCGAGATGCCCTCCTCGAACACGGCTTTGCGGGCACGGTCGAACGCGCCGTCGGCGGCAGTCCGGGCGGCCACCGCGCGCTTGGAGGCCATCCCGTAGCTCTCTTTGTACGGCCGGCCCGCGCTGTCGGTCATCACCTCGCCGGGGGACTCGTAGGTGGCGGCGAACCAAGAACCGATCATCACGTTGGCGGCCCCCGCTGCCAGCGCCAGCGCAACGTCCCGAGGATGCCGGACACCGCCGTCGGCCCACACGTGACCGCCGAACTCCCTGGCCGCCGCACTACATTCGAACACCGCGGAAAACTGGGGGCGCCCGACACCGGTCATCATCCGGGTGGTGCACATGGCACCCGGGCCCACGCCGACCTTGACGATGCGCGCGCCCGCGCCGATGAGCTCGCGGGTGCCCTCCGCGGACACCACATTGCCTGCGGCCAGCGGGAGGCCCAGGTCGAGCGCGGCGACGGTTTTGATGGCGTCGAGCATTCTCAGCTGGTGCCCATGGGCGGTGTCTATGACGAGCAGGTCCACGCCCGCGTCGGCCAATGCCACGGCCTTGGTCGCGACGTCGCCGTTGATGCCGATCGCCGCGGCCACCCGCAGCCGGCCAGCTGCGTCGACGGCGGGGGAGTAGATGTCGGCGCGCACGGCGCCGGTCCGGGTCAGCACGCCGGCCAGCCCGCCATCGGCCCGGGTCAATACCGCCACCCCGATCGGCGAGTGCTCGAGCAGCTCGAACACCCGGCCCGGGGGCGTGCCTACCGGCGCCGTCACGAAATCGGCGGTCGCGATGTCGCGCACCCGCGCGAAGCGGTCCACCCCCATGCACGACGCCTCGGTTACCAGACCCACCGGCCGGCCCGCGTCCACCACGACAGCGATGCCGTGCGCACGCTTATGAATCAGCACCGACGCGTCCGACACCGAGTCGTCGGGAACGAGCGTGACCGGCGTGTCGGCGACCAGATCGCGGCTCTTGACGAAGTCCACGGTGGTGCTGACCGCCTCGATCGGAAGATCCTGCGGCAACACCACCACTCCACCGCGGCGTGCAATCGTCTCCGCCATTCGTCGGCCCGCGACTGCCGTCATGTTGGCCACCACCACCGGGATGGTCGTTCCGGAGCCGTCGGCGGTTGACAGATCCACACCGAACCGGGACGTGACGTCGCTGCGGTTGGGCACGATGAAGACGTCGTCGTAGGTCAGGTCGTACGGCGGCCGGTGGCCCTCCAGAAATCTCATGGAAGCCTCACGCGGTCACGCTTCTACTTCGCTGTGGTCCCCGGTCCACAGGGTGTGGAATCGATTCGCCGGATCGGCGTCGACACGCCCGTAGGTGTGGGCGCCGAACAAGTCGCGAAGGCCCTGCGTCAGTGCCGCCGGCAGGCGCCCGGTGCGCAGCCCGTCGTAGTAGGACAGCGCCGAGCTGAAGCCCGGGATCGGAACTCCCAGGCGGGTCGCGGTGACCACCACCCGACGCCAGCTGTCGACCGAATCCTCGATGGCGGCACGGAAGTACGGCGCCGCGATGAGCGTCGGCAGAGCGGGATCCTCGTCGAATGCCTCCTTGATGCGGTTGAGGAATTTCGCCCGGATGATGCAGCCACCTCGCCAGATGGTAGCCAGCTCGCCGGGTTTGACGTTCCAGTCGTATTCGGCCGAACCGGCCTGGATCTGATTGAAGCCCTGGGCGTAGGCCACGATCTTCGACGCGTACAGCGCCCTTCGCACATCCTCGATGAATGCCTTTGCATCCGTAGGTTTCTCACCCAGCTCACCGGAGGTCATGCCGAGGACCGCACGCCGCTGAGGAATCGACCCCGACAGCGCGCGGGCGAACACGGCCTCGGCGATACCGGTGACCGGCACACCGAGGTCGAGCGCCGACTTGACCGTCCAGCGGCCGGTGCCCTTCTGCTCCGCCTCGTCGAGGATGACGTCCACCAGCGGCCCGCCGGTCTTGGCATCGGTCTGGTTGAGCACCTCGGCGGTGATCTCCACCAGGAAGCTGTCCAGGTCGCCGGAGTTCCATTCGGTGAATACGTCGGCGATCTGCGGCGCGGACAGCCCAAGCCCGTCGCGAAGCAGCTGATAGGCCTCTCCGATGAGCTGCATGTCGGAGTATTCGATGCCGTTGTGCACCATCTTCACGAAATGGCCCGCCCCGTCGGGACCGATGTGGGTGCAACACGGCACGCCGTCGACATGGGCGGAGATCTCCTCGAGCAGCGGGCCCAGCGACCGGTAGGACTCGGCTGGGCCGCCCGGCATGATCGACGGGCCGTTGAGCGCGCCCTCCTCGCCGCCGGAGATTCCCGCCCCGACGAAGTGCAGCCCCCGCTCGCGCATCCCCTTCTCGCGCCGGATGGTGTCGGTGTAGAGCGCGTTGCCGCCATCGATGATGATGTCGCCCTCCTCCATCGCGTCGGCGAGTTCGGCGATCACGGCATCGGTGGCGTCGCCGGCCTTGACCATGATCAGCACTCGGCGCGGCTTCTCGAGTGCGGCGAGGAATTCCGGGATCGTCTCGCTGCGCACGAAGTCGCCCTCCGAACCGTGCTGGGCCAGTAATGCGTCGGTCTTGGCGATGGACCGGTTGTGCAGCGCGACGGTGTACCCGTGCCGGGCGAAGTTCCGGGCGATGTTGGAGCCCATGACGGCCAGGCCGGTGACCCCGATCTGAGCGGTGCCCAGAGTGGAGGTCGAATCAGACATGTGAGGCCTTTCGGTTCGATTGAGGTGACGGCTCCAGCGCACGCGCGCGCCACCGCTAGGGGCAGAGCAGTCGTTGCAGTTCGCTCAGCCAGGGTACGACCAGCGCCACGGTAGGTAGCACCAGCAGTGCGCCGGCCGCGACGTAGGCCGCAGCCGCCACCGGCGTGCTGTTGGGCCGTCCCGCGAGCCGGCGCACCCGCACCACAGTGGAGGGGCCGCCGACTGCCAGGGCGCCGGCCGGCGGGCGCCCGGCGGCGCAGGCTACCAGCGCACGCGCCAACGGAGTGGGACCGGTCGCCCGCACCGCCGCGTCGTCGGCGAGCAGTTCGATGAGTAGGCGGACCGCATCCAGTGCGCTGGCACTGCGGACGACGCGGGGAAATGCCTCGTGCACGACGATGAACGCTTCCAGCACGAGGTCGTGGCGCGCCCGCAGATGCGCCCGCTCGTGCGCCAGGATGGCGGCCACCTCGGTGGAGTGCAATGTGGTGAAGACCCCGTCGCTGACCACGACGCGACTGCGAACGCCCGGCAGGCAGTAGGCGAGCGGCTGCTTGAGGTTGAGGACCCGCAGCGCACCGCGCACCGGGGTGCCCCGGTGGTCGCGCCGGTGGGACACATCGAGCAAGTCCACCAGCATGCGGTGGTTTGCGCGACGTCGGCGCGTGGATATGGCGACCCGGACCACCGAGACCGCCAAGCGAACGCCCACCAACAATGTCAGGGCGAAAACGAGGGCATAGACCGACCACAGCGGCCAGCCGATGCGGGCGACCTCGTCAGCCGCCCCTGGCGCCCCGGGGGCCGGAAGGGCGCCGGAGCGGGGGAGGATCAGCCTGACCGCGATGGCGATCCCGGCACTGAGGGCCGATAGCACCGCGGCGACGGCAACGGCCTGCCACAGCACGACCGCCGCGCGCGGCGCCCGCTGCGGCCACGTGGCACGCACGAGCAACGCCGGAACTGGGCCGGCTAGGCAAATTGCCAGGACGGTGAAGGCCAGCGCGGACACGCCTAACAGTCTCCCTCAGCATGGCGCCCCGTCGCTAACCGATCTGCTACATCCCGTGCTTGGTTTCCAGCTCCGCCAGTGCTTGACGCAGCGCTTCGGCCTCGTCGGCCCCGACCCGCTCGACGAAGTGCACAAGGGCAGCGCGGCGGCTTCCGCTATCGACGACCTGGTGGAGCGCCTGGACCATCAGCCCGGCGACCAGTTCGTCACGACTGTAGGCAGGTGCGTAGCGGTGCGCACGGTCGTCACGATGCTGGACGACGAGGTTCTTCTTGGCCAGCCTTTGCAGCACCGTCATGACCGTGGTGTACGCGAGGTCCCGCCGGGCCGATAGCGCGTCGTGCACCTGACGTACGGTCAACGGCTCAGCCGACGACCACAGGTGGTCCATCACCGCCTGTTCCAACTCACCCAAACGAGCGTGTCTGGCCATTGTTCGTTCATCTCCGTGTGGGTTGTCGCTAGCCTACCCGCGTTTACTACCGCGCGTCGTATCCAACTTTCTCGCCGGGGCGAGGAGCCCCGGTTTAAAGCCAGCCAGACGCAGGTAGGGCTCAGTTAGAGGCGGTTAACGGCCCTGTGAGAGCGCTCACAGGTTAGATCGGCTCATTTCCTCCAAACATATGGTTAGGCTTACCTAATCATATTAGGAGGCTTGATGACAGCCGTGGCTGAGGATCCGCTCATCGCGGGCATGGCGATAGACCGGGTGCTGCCGGTACATGAATCGAGCCGGCGACTGCGCATGCTGTGCCCGGAAGGTCCCCGCGTACACGGCGTCGCGGTCATGGCCGACGTATCCAAACGGCGATGGTGGCCGCTGGACTCGGCACTGACCGACGGGCGATTGGAGACGATGTTTCGCGCCGCGGCCCATGAGATGGACAGTGCATCGATCGCGGGGCAGCAGCTCGCGGCAGCCCTCGCCCACACCGTCATCGGCCGGGTGGTCGCCCTGATGGTGCTGGAGGGTCGCGCCTGGGACACCGGCTTGGAGAACCTCTGGGTGCACGCCGACTCCGAGGGCGACATCGATTGGGTCGGAGTAGTGGAGCCGACGCTTCGCGTGCTGCCCGACGATCCGGGCCTGCGCACACCCGGCGGCGAGGGGGTGTTGGCACTGCCCAGCGAGGCCGCGCTGGCAACCTGGATCGCACACCGAAGCCACCGCTGCCTCGCTCCATTGTTCGATGGCCTGCGCGACGTCAGCGGCGGGGCGGTCGCCGTCGCGGCCATGTGGCACAGCGTGGGGTCCGCGATCGTCGTGGCGGCGACACAGATACCCCAACTGGCCGGAACCAGCGAAAGCGCCGGGATGAGACGCGGCCAGGCCGTTCTCGACGCCCTTGTCCGCTTCGGCCTGCCGGTGCGCGGACCCTTCACCGCGCGGATGCAGCGCAGGCCGAACACGATGAACACAGGAGTTGCAAAATTAGGGCAGCCTTGCCTATGCTAGGCGTCAGCACGGGGAGGCGAATAGACGAACGGACCGTGCCGGAGTCCTGAGGGCTGCAGAGACCCCCGGTCCACTCGAAGGGCGAGCCCCGTGCGATATGCGCGGGGCTCGCCCCACTTTCAGGATGTTTCAGCATGGTCGAAGACCGAAGCAATCCGAGCGTGTAGACAGACTCCCATGCATCGACTCCCCCCTGAACCCCCTGGCTTTCCCGCGGGCTTCTCGTCACCCTTCGACGAACGGCTGGGCCTGACGTTCACCGAAGTGACCCCCGACGGCATCAAGGCCCAGCTCGACGTCACCCCCGAGCACCAACAGCCGATGGGCATCGTGCACGGCGGCGTCTACTGCTCGATCATCGAGAGCATCGCCAGCAGGTCGGCCTACCTGTGGCTCTCGCAGCACGGCGGCGGGAACGTCGTCGGCGTGAACAACAACACCGATTTCCTGCGGGCCATTACGTCGGGTACGGTCTACGCCGCCTCCGAGCCGATCCATCGCGGACGGCGCCAGCAGCTGTGGCTGGTGACGATCAAGGACGAGAAGGACCGGGTGATCGCGCGGGGCCACGTCCGGCTGCAGAACCTCGAGGTGTCCGGCGCCTGATCCGGCGGCCTCGTTCACGACGACACGGCCTGCTGATCCCGGCCGGTCGTGGCAGGATCGCTGACCATGCGCCTGACACCCCACGAGCAGGACCGGCTTATGGTTTCCTACGCGGCCCGAGCTGGCGCGGCGCCGGCAGGCCCGTGGTCTTCGGCTCAACCACCCGAAGCGGTGGCGATCATCACCGACCATGTGCTCGAAGGCGCGCGCGACGGTCGCACCGCCGCGGAATTGATGGTCAGCGGCCGCGATGTCCTGCGCCGCGACGATGTGATGGACGGGATTCCCGAGATGTTGCACGACCTGCAGGTCGAAGCCACTTTCCCGGACGGCACGAAGCTGGTCACCGTGCACCACCCGATCTCATGACCGCCACGACACAGCAGCCGTCCGGTACGCCGGCGTTGCCGGGCGAGATCCTGTTCGGCGAGGGCGATATCGAGATCAATGCGGCTGCCTGCGGACGTGCGGAGATGGAGATCGTCAACACCGGGGACCGGCCGGTGCAGGTGGGCAGTCACGTCCACCTCCCGCAGGCCAATCCGGCACTGTCCGTCGATCGCGTGGCCGCGCACGGCCTGCGGTTCGACGACCCACGGTGGTGGCAGCCGACGCCGTCCACCGAACCGATGTGGTCGCAGCCATCGACGCCTCGGGCTCGATGCGGCTGCGGGAGTGCGTTCAGGTCGGCAGAACCGGTGAACGACAAGGCTTCTGGACAGGCTCGCTGCGCGCCGACGTCGACGGCCAACCGCTGCTGCGGCACCGGCTCGAGATGAGCGCTGGGGCGGTGATCGACGATGTGCTCGGCGCACCCCGGGCCTGCGTCAGCGAACTGCGTTTTCCCGGCGACCGCGACGGCGTCGACCCGCGCGGGTCGACGCGGCTGGAACTCGCCCGCGGGGGAATCCTGACGACCTGGCTGGGCGACCGGGTTTCCGGCTAACTAGCGAACTTCTCCTCTTCGACGGTCGCAGCGATCTCCTCGAGCTGTTCGATCCGGGTTCGTGCGTAGGCCTGCTGCTCGGTGATTGTGAGCTGGCCCCGGCCCTTGCCCAGGAACGTATTGGCCCACGACAGCAGCGTGGCGACCTTGCTGCGGTAACCGACCAGATAGATCAGGTGCAGGAACAGCCAGGCCAGCCACGCGATGTAGCCGCCGAACTCGAGTTTGCGAATTTTGGCCACCGCCGAGTGCTTCGACACCGTCGCCATCGAGCCTTTGTCGAAGTACTTGAACGGGGCGCGGGTCGCGGGATCGGCGCCACGCAACTCGGCTTTGATCAGGTTTGCCGCGTACTTGGCGCCCTGGATGGCACCCTGCGCCATGCCGGGGACACCGTCGACGGCCATCATGTCGCCAACGACCCAGACATTCGGATGCCCCGGGATGGTGAGGTCGGGCAACACCTTGACTCGCCCGGCGCGGTCGAGTTCGACCCCGGACTGCGCCGCGAGATCCTTGCCGAGAGGGCTGGCGGCTACCCCCGCCGACCACACCTTGGTGGCGGATTCGATGCGCTTGATGCTGCCGTCTTTGTACTTGACGGTCAGCCCGTTGCGGTCGACGTCGGTGACCATCGCGCCGAGCTGGATTTCCACGCCCATCTTCTCGAGCCGCCGTTGGACTTTCAGACCCAGTTTGGGACCCATCGGCGGCAGCACCGCGTCTGCGCCTTCGATCAGGATCACCCGGGCCTGCTTCGAATCGATGTGCCGGAAGGCGCCCCGCAGCGTGTGGTCGGCGAGTTCGGCGATCTGGCCCGCCATCTCCACTCCGGTGGGTCCGGCGCCGATCACCACAAAAGTCAGCAGCTTCGCCCGGCGCACGGGATCGGAGGACCGCTCGGCCTGCTCGAACGCCCCGAGGATGCGGCCGCGCAGCTCCAGGGCATCGTCGATGGTCTTCATCCCGGGCGCCCATTCGGCGAAGCGGTCGTTGCCGAAATAGGACTGGCCGGCGCCGGCGGCGATTATCAGGCTGTCGTACGGCGTGCGATAGGTGTGCCCGAGCAGGACGGAGTCGACGGTACGGTTCGCCAGGTCGATGCTGGTGACCTCGCCAAGCACCACCTGCGCGTTGCGCTGGTTGCGCAGGATGAGCCGGGTCGGGGGGGCGATCTCGCCCTCCGAGAGGATGCCCGTGGCGACCTGGTACAGCAGCGGCTGGAAGAGGTGATGGGTCGTCTTGGCGATCAGTTTGATGTCGACGGGAGCGCGCTTGAGCTTCTTGGCAGCGGTGAGACCACCGAACCCCGATCCGATGACGACGACCTTATGCCGATCCGAGGTTGTAGCTCCGGGATGGCTCACTATATGGCTCCTCGAGGAGGGAATGCGTTCGCAACCGTTACAACAATTACGGTAGCCGCCGGCGTTCCTCGCGGCTCAGCGATAGCGGTGAATTTTATTCGACCTCTGATCTCGCCCGACCGCCGCGCTCATCCCGAATGGGCCAACAAACCGCCGCTGACGTGCAGGGCCTGGCCCGTGATATGGCGGGCCGCGGGAGTGCTCAGGAACAACGCCACTCGGCTGATCTCGGCGGCCACCGAAGGGGGAGTGCTCGACAGCCCGTCGTAGCCGGGTTCGGCGCCGCGACCCGATGCGACCACGTTGATCGTGATTCCGCGGGTCCCGAAGTACCCAGCCTGGCCGGCGGTCCAGTCCACCAGCGCCGTCTTCACCGCCGCCTCCGCGCTGCCTTCGCGGGCCAGCTCCGGAACCACGCTGACGATCGAACCTCCCGAACGCAGATGGTCGCCGATCGCCTGCATGGTGAGGACCGGAGCGAGCACTATCGCGTCGAGCGCGTTGCGCCATGCGCTCGCGTGTTCGGACAGCGTGTAGGTGCGCGGATCGGCGTCCGTCCAGCGCGGTGCGGGCACGTTGACGACGGCGTCGAGGTGACTGGGCAGGATGCCCCGCACAGCGGCCAGGGCGTCGGGATCGCAGTTGTCGCACACGACGGCGTCGACGTCGAGTTCCTTGGCGGCCACCTCGAGTTCATCGCGGCGCGCTCCGGTCATGACGACGCGGTGACCGGCGTCCCGGAAGCGTTCCGCGATCACCTGTCCAAGCTCGGTATCACCGCCGGTGATCAGCACCTCCATCGCCGTGACCTCTCTCGTCGTGCTCGCCGTTGAACCCCGCCACCGGAAATGGTGGCACACCGCAGACTCTGTGCCCGGGCGTGTCGCGCAGGCCGCGCCGCGAGTCTCGATGTTACTGGACGGTAGCCAAACCGCCGAATCCACGACGGACACGATCCGGCCACAATCGCACCGCCGCCGTCCTCCGCCGTAAGGTCGTTCAGGTGCGATCGGGCCACGTCAGCAATGCCGCGACCTTGCCGGCGCGTCTACCGCGTTGGGTCTACCTGCCGGCGGCGGTTGGCGCCGCCTGGGTCGTCCTGCCGGTCGCGGCGATGGCCGTCAAGGTCGACTGGCCGAACTTCTGGTCACTGGTCACCAGCCCGGCCGCGACGACGGCTCTGCTGCTGAGCCTTCGGACCTCGCTGGCCAGCACGCTGGCGTGTGTCGTGCTGGGCGTGCCGCTGGCTTTGGTGCTGGCCCGCAAACGCTCCAGGCTGATTCGCTGGTTCCGGCCGTTAATACTGCTGCCCCTGGTGCTCCCCCCGGTGGTCGGCGGGATCGCGCTGCTCTACACCTTCGGCCGGCTGGGCCTGGTCGGTCAGTACCTAGACGCGGCCGGCATGCGGATCGCGTTCACGACGGCAGCGGTGGTGCTCGCGCAGACCTTCGTCTCACTGCCGTTTCTGGTCATCGCGATTGAGGGCGCAGCACGCACATCCGGTCAAGATTTCGAGACGGTCGCCGCCACGCTCGGCGCCCGGCCCTCGACGGTGTGGTGGCGTGTGACGGTGCCGTTGCTGCTGCCGGGAGTGGTGTCCGGCGGGGTGTTGGCCTTTGCGCGGTCGCTGGGAGAGTTCGGTGCGACGCTGACGTTCGCGGGCTCCCGGCAGGGCGTCACCCGCACCCTCCCACTGGAGATATACCTACAGCGGGAGTCGGACGCTGACGCCGCCGTGGCTCTGTCGATCCTGCTGATCGTGGTCGCGGCGGTGGTGGTGCTCGGGGTGGGCGGACGCCGGCTGGGCGGCGGCGGTGCGGGGTAGTCGCCGGTGAGCGGGCTGTACCTGCACGCCGCGCTCTACCATCGCGATTTCGACGTCGAGTTCGGTGTCGATGCGGGGGAGGTGCTTGCCCTGCTCGGCCCCAACGGGGCGGGCAAGTCGACGGCGCTGCATGTGGTGGCGGGCCTGGTGGCGCCCGACCACGGCGTGGTACTGGCGGGTGACCGGCCGCTGACCGACACCGCAGCGGGCGTCTCGGTGCCGACGCACGATCGCAGGGTGGGTCTG
>CAZEHT010000071.1:0-20428 GCA_964511995.1 uncultured Mycobacterium sp. | reverse complement strand
GAACACACAAAAGAAACACCCCCCACCCACACGTGGGGGGCGTTTCTATTTATGGGGCCGCTCAATCGAACAGCATCAGATGCGCGGTATTCCTCTCCAATTCCAGTAAGGCCGATTTACGTTCCAATCCACCGCCGAATCCGGTGAGGCTGCCATTGGCGCCGATCACCCGGTGGCACGGCACGATGATCGCGATCGGATTATGGCCGTTCGCGAGGCCGACGGCGCGAGAGGACTTTGGTGCGCCGATTTGAGCGGCGATCTCGCCGTATGACCTGGTTTGGCCATATGGAATGGTCCGCAGCGCGTTCCAGACTTTGCGTTGAAATGTGGTACCCGCGATTTCCAGTCGCACATCGAATTCGCGGAGCTCCCCGGCGAAGTATGCCTGGAGCTGCTCGACTGCGTCCGGGAATGCCGCGTCGTCGGATATCCAATCGGCTCGGTCCGGTTCGTACGTCTGGTCGACCATCCGCAGATTCGTGAGCACTGATCCGTTGCCGGCCAGTGTGAGCGTTCCGATCGGACTGTCGATCGTGCGATAGCGGGTCATGCCGCCTCCTTCGGTGGCCATTGATTGATGGGGTGGTCGAGCGCGGTCCATAGGTACTGGGTGGCGTACGAGCGCCACGGCCTCCACCGCGCGCTGATCTCGGCCAGCGTGCGCGGGTCCCCGGGCAGGCCGACCCTGCGGGCGGCGGCTCGCACGCCGAGGTCGCTCGCCGGAAAGGCATCCGGATCGCCCAGGCCGCGCATGGCGATCATCTCGGCCGTCCACGGACCGATTCCCGGCAGAGCGAGAAGCCGGGCACGCGCCGCCGTCCAGTCGACACCCGGGTCCAGAACCAGGTCGCGCTCGGCCAACGCGCGGATCAGGGCGAGCAGCGACTGCCGCCGGGCCGCTGGCATGGCGAGCCGATCGGGATCGATCTGAACCAGCTGGTCCACGGACGGAAACGTACGACTCAGCCCGCCGCCGGCATCGGTCACGGGTCGTCCGTAAGCGCTGACGAGGCGTCCGGCCTGTGTCCGCGCCGCCTTCGTCGACACCTGTTGACCGAGGAACATGCGGACGGCAAGCTCGGATTCGTCGACGGTACGCGGGATGCGCTGACCGGCGCCGGCCCTCACGAGTTGCCCTATGACATCGTCTGTTCCGAGTGCCTCGTCGATAGCTTCGGGGTCCGCATCCAGATCGAGTAGCCGACGACAGCGTGCGGTTGCGACGGTGAGGTCGCGCAGATCCCCCAACGTGAGCAGGCAGCCCACATGATCGAAAGCCGGCGTCAAACTCACGATGGCGACTCCGTGCGGCAAGTCCAGAACCCGCCGATAGGCGCCGTTGCGAACCTCCTCGCAGCCGGGCACCGCAGTGGCCGCCAGATGGCCGAACATCGCGTGATAGCCGAACGGCTGGCGTACGGGAAGCCGAAGCGCCAGAGTGCCGGCCGGGGTCGGGTGGCGTGCGGTTTCGCCGGCCGCCCGCCGGCGCAGGTCGGTGGGGCTGAGGTCGAAGATCGCTCGCACGGTGTCGTTGAACTGCCGGATGCTCGAAAAGCCCGCAGCGAACGCTACATCGCCGAAGGGCAGGTCGGTGGTCTCGATGAGGATGCGCGCCGTCTGTGCACGCTGGGCACGGGCTAGCGCCAGGGGGGCGGCACCGACCTCGCTTTGCAGGAGTCGCTCCAGCTGACGGGTGGTATAGCCGAGCTTGGCGGCCAGGCCCGTCACGCGTTCCCTGTCGACCACACCGTCGGCGATGAGCCGCATTGCTCGGGCCACTGTGTCGCCGCGGGTGTTCCACTCCGGCGATCCCGGTGATATGTCGGGACGGCAGCGCTTGCAAGCTCGGAATCCGGCCCGCTGCGCGGCGGCCGCGGTGGGAAAGAAACGGACGTTGCGCGCGAGCGGTGGCCGTGCGGGACAGCTTGGGCGGCAATAGATGCCGGTGGTGAGTACCGCGGTGACGAACCAACCGTCAAAGCGCGCATCCTTAGCCTGGACGGCGCGATAACAGCGGTCGAAGTCGTGGTACACACCTCACACGATGGCACGATGCTCTCGGCATTACTCGCGGAAAAACGACATCGTGTCCAACGGGCTCAGTTCGATACCCCGTGTCGTGGCCCGCTTGGGGTCGAGTCCCTGTGTCCCGTGCGACGCGCCGAATGCTGGGAAGGCCACTCGGCGACGCCGCGACGGCCGGTCCCCGTTGCGGCGGCGGTCGAACGTCCCGCAGAAGCAGGCCAGAAAGAGGGGATGTCTCGTTGGGTGCAATCTGCGCCTAAGGTAGGTCGATGCGTCTCGTCATCGCCCGGTGCACCGTCGACTACGTGGGCCGTCTCACGGCGCATCTGCCCTCGGCGAGCCGTTTGCTGTTGATCAAAGCCGACGGGTCGGTGAGTGTGCACGCCGATGACCGGGCGTACAAGCCGCTGAATTGGATGAGCCCGCCCTGCTGGCTGAGCGAGGAGAACGAGGTCGGAACGGATCCGGTATGGGTTGTGGAAAACAAAGCGGGGGAACAGCTTCGGATCACCATCGAGCACGTGGAGCACGACTCAAGCCACGAACTCGGCACTGATCCCGGGCTCGTCAAAGATGGCGTCGAAGCGCACTTACAGGCCTTGCTGGCTGAGCATGTCGAATTGCTGGGCGCGGGCTACACCCTGGTGCGCCGCGAGTACATGACCGCGATCGGCCCGGTCGACCTGATGTGCCGCGACGAGAACGGCCGCTCAGTTGCCGTCGAGATCAAACGCCGCGGCGAGATCGACGGGGTCGAGCAACTGACCCGCTACCTCGACCTGCTCAACCGCGACTCCCTGATCGCCCCCGTGAGCGGGGTGCTCGCCGCCCAGCACATCAAGCCGCAGGCCCGCACGCTGGCCGTTGATCGTGGCATCCGTTGTCTCACACTCGATTACGAGCGGATGCGCGGTATGGACAGCGACGAGTACCGGCTGTTCTGATGCGCAAGCGACGTAACCCGGGCCGGCGGCGCGAACCGCTATCGCCGCCGATGCGGCATCGGGTCGAACCGGGTCCCGGAGGGTTGGACTACGAGGTGCACCAGATAAGCGGCGCCCGCGCCGCCAAGACTTATCGCTGTCCGGGTTGCGACCACGAAATCCGTTTGGGCACGGCCCATGTGGTCGTCTGGCCAGCGGATGCCCGGGAATCGGCGGTGGAGGACCGGCGGCACTGGCACACGTCGTGCTGGACCAACCGCGCCAACCGCGGACCGACCCGCAGGTGGTCGTAGATCAGGATCAGTGGGAATCCGCGGCCGGCTCGACGAGTTCGATAAGTACGCCGCCGCCGTCCTTGGGATGTATGAAGTTGATCCGCGAGTTGGCTGTGCCTCGCCGGGGGTTCTCGTAGATCAGCCGGATGCCTTGGCCTCGCAGCCGCTTGCTGAGGGTATCGATGTCACTGGTCCGATAGGCCAGCTGCTGCATGCCGGGACCGCGTTTGTCGAGGAACTTCGCAATGGTCGACGACTCGTCGATCGGTGCCATCAGCTGCAGTTGGGCGCTGCCCACCGGCGCGCCACGGACGGACAACATCGCTTCGACGATGCCCTGATCGTCGTTGACCTCTTCGTGCAGCACGATCATGCCGAGATTGTCGTGGTACCACTTCTTCGCGGCTTCGAGGTCGCGGACCGCAATGCCGACATGGTCGATCGCCGTCACCAGCGCTTTGGCCAACACCGGGCGCGCCTCAACCTGTTCTGTGGTCATAACATAACGGTAACCTGACGTCGGAGATGCTGCTTCGCTGTTGGCTTCATCTGCCCGTAATCCGCCCGTGCGACCTTTCCCGGAGGGGATCATGACTGTCTCGGTGATCGTTGCTGGAGCACGCACGCCGATCGGGAAACTCAGCGGCGGATTGCGGGACTTCTCGGGCTCGGAGCTGGGCGCGATCGCCATCAAGGCGGCCCTGGAAAAGGCCCATGTGCCGGCCTCGCTGGTCGAGTACGTGATCATGGGCCAGGTGCTTACGGCGGGCGCAGGCCAGATGCCGGCCCGCCAGTCGGCGGTGGCGGCGGGGATCGGGTGGGATGTGCCGGCGCTATCTATCAACAAGATGTGTCTTTCGGGTATCGACGCAATCGCCTTGGCCGATCAACTGATTCGGGCGGGCGAGTTCGATGTGGTGGTGGCCGGTGGTCAGGAGTCCATGACCAAGGCGCCCCACCTGCTGACGAACAGCCGGGCCGGCTACAAATACGGTGACGTCGTGGTGCTGGATCATCTGGCCTACGACGGTCTGCACGACGTGTTCACCGATCAGCCGATGGGAGCGCTCACCGAGCAACGCAACGACGCCGACCAGTTCACCCGCGTGGAGCAGGACGAGTTCGCGGCGTCGTCGCACCGCAAGGCCGCGGCGGCGTGGAAGGACGGGATTTTTACCGAAGAGGTTGTAGCTGTGCGGATTCCGCAGCGTAAGGGCGATCCGCTCGAATTCACCGAGGACGAAGGCATCCGTGCGGATACGACCGGCGAATCGCTCTCCCGGCTCAATCCCGCATTCCGCAGGGACGGCACCATCACGGCGGGGTCGTCGTCGCAGATCTCCGACGGTGCCTGCGCGGTCGTGGTGATGAACAAGGACAAGGCCGATGAGCTCGGACTGGATTGGCTGTGTGAGATCGGTGCCCACGGTGTGGTCGCCGGGCCTGACTCCACGCTGCAGAGCCAGCCGGCCAACGCCATCAAAAAAGCCCTGGCGCGCGAGGGGATTTCACTAGACGAGCTCGACGTCATCGAGATCAACGAGGCATTCGCAGCGGTCGCCCTGGCGTCGACCAGGGAACTCGGGGCCGATCCGGACAGGGTCAATGTCAACGGCGGCGCGATTGCCATGGGACACCCGATAGGTATGTCGGGTGCGCGCATCACGCTGCATGCCGCCCTCCAGCTCAAACGAAGCGGAGGTCACTTCGCGGTCGCGGCCCTGTGCGGGGCCGGAGGCCAGGGCGATGCGTTGATTCTTCGTCGTCCGTGACGGGTGCGGTTACGGTGGGCCCACACTATAAAAGTTTGCTGGTGTGGGTGTGCCCCGTCGGTAGCTCGCTGTTGTGATCTTCCTCATAAACGGCCGGAATGCGGGATTCGCGGAGTCGATCCCGCGCTTGAGGACACCGGCCGGGCACGGGGTCCGGCGTCGATAGCGGCATGACAGACTGATTGGTGTGACGCGACCCCGTTCCTCCCGCCCCCCGCGGGTCCCCCCACTGGCCGCCTCGATGGCCGGTGCGGTTGACCTGTCGGCTCTCAAACAGCGTGCTAAGCAGAACAGTGACGCGGGCAACGCGGACCCGGACTCGGGCGCCGGGCGCGCAGGTGCGGGCGCCACGGCAGTCACCGAAGCCAACTTCGAACAAGAAATCATCGTTCGGTCCGGCGAGATACCGGTGGTCGTGGTGCTGTGGTCTCCCCGCAGCGACCCCAGCGTGCAGCTGATCGAGATCCTGTCCGGACTGGCGGCTCAGGACAACGGCTCCTGGGCGCTGTGCGCCGTCAATGTCGACACCGCACCCCGGGTTGCCCAACTCTTCGGCGTGCAGGCAGTGCCCACCGTGGTGGCGCTGGCTGCCGGTCAGCCGTTGGCGAGCTTCCAGGGCATGCAGCCGGCCGATCAGCTGCGTGGCTGGGTTGATTCCTTGCTTAGATCGACCGCGGGCAAGCTCACCGGTCCGTCTGGCAGCGGCGAGACCGCTGAGGAAGTCGACCCCGCGCTGGCTGCCGCTCGCGGTCATCTGGAGTCTGGCGACTTCGAGTCCGCGAAGAGCGCCTATGACGCAATCCTGGCCGATGACCCCGGACACGCCGAAGCGAAGGGCGCCGTTCGGCAGATCGGATTCCTGATCAGGGCCACAGCGCGGGATCCCGGGGCGGTGGCGGTCGCCGACGCCGATACGGCCGACATCGAAGCCGCATTCGCCGCCGCGGACGTGCAGCTGCTCAACCAAGATGTCAGGGGCGCGTTCGATCGGCTGATCGCGGTGGTGAAAAGGACGTCTGGGGACGAGCGCACCGCGGTGCGCTCGCGGCTGATCGAGTTGTTCGAGCTGTTCGACCCTGCCGATCCCGATGTCATCGCCGGACGGCGCAACCTGGCCAACGCGCTGTACTGAGCAGGCCTGCGTCTACCCCGGAACCAGCCAGAGCGCCGACGTCGGCGGCAGCATGAGCAATGCCGAGGCGGGCCGGCCGTGCCATGGATAGTCGGTGGCGTCGACGCCGCCCAGATTTCCCAGACCCGAACCGTTGTAGGTGGTGGCGTCGGTGTTGAGGATTTCGCACCAGCGCCCGGCCCGGGGCAGACCCAGCCGGTACCGGGAATGCTCGGATCCCGAGAAGTTGTATACGCACGCCATCACCGATCCGTCGCTGCCGAAGCGCAGGAAGCTGATCACGTTGTTCGCCGAGTCGTTGGCGTCGATCCACGAGTAGCCGTCGGGCTTGGTGTCGCGGCTCCACAGTGCCGGATGCGAACGATAGATGGCGTTCATGTCGCGCACCATGGTCAGGATGCCGCTGGAGAAGCTGTGCTCGTCGAGTTGGTACCAGTCCACCCCGCGCTGATCGGACCATTCGGCGCGTTGCCCGAACTCTTGGCCCATGAACAGCAACTGTTTGCCTGGATGAGCCCATTGGTAGGCGAGCAGGCTGCGCAGCCCGGCCGCCTTGGTGTGATCGTCGCCCGGCATGCGACCCCATAGCGTGCCCTTGCCGTGCACCACTTCGTCATGACTGATCGGCAGGACGTAGTTTTCGCTGTAGGCGTAGAGCATCGAGAACGTGATCTCGTGGTGGTGGTAGCTGCGATAGATGGGGTCGCGACTGATGAAGTCCAGGGTGTCGTTCATCCAGCCCATGTTCCACTTCATCGAGAAGCCAAGCCCGCCAAGATTTGTCGGTCGAGTGACGCCCGGCCAGGAAGTGGATTCCTCGGCGATCGTGACGATGCCGGGCACCACCTTGTGCACCGTGGCGTTCATCTCCTGCAGGAATTGTGCCGCTTCGAGGTTCTCGCGCCCGCCGTAGATGTTGGGTGTCCAGCCGCCCTCCGGTCGTGAGTAGTCGAGGTAGAGCATCGATGCCACCGCGTCTACGCGCAGTCCGTCGACATGGAACTGCTGGAACCAGAATAAGGCGTTGGCGACCAGAAAATTGCGCACCTCCGGCCGGCCGAAGTTGAAAACGTAAGTACCCCAGTCGAGTTGTTCACCGCGGTGCGGGTCGGAATGTTCATACAGGGGGGTGCCGTCGAAGCGGCCCAACGCCCACTCGTCCTTGGGGAAGTGGGCCGGCACCCAGTCGACGATCACGCCGATGCTCGATTGGTGCAGATGGTCGACGAGATAACGGAAATCGTCCGGGGATCCGAACCTGGCCGTCGGCGCGTAGTAGGACGTGACCTGGTAACCCCATGAGCCGCCGAACGGATGCTCTGTCACGGGCAGCAACTCGACGTGCGTAAAACCTTGTTGAAGAACGTATTCGGCGAGCTGAGCGGCCACCTGGCGGTACGACAGCCCGGGTCGCCACGACCCAAGGTGCACTTCGTAGGTGCTCATCGGCTCGAATACCGGATTCTTCCCGGCGCGTTGTGTCATCCAGTCGGCGTCCCCCCACGTGTAGTGGCTGGAACGCACGCGGGAGGCGGTCTGCGGGGGCACCTCCGTCGCGAACGCCATCGGGTCGGCGCGGTCGGACACGCCGCCGTCCGCGCCGTGTATGCGGAACTTGTACATGCCGTCGTGGGGGAAGTCCGGCCAGAACAGTTCCCACACTCCGGTGGATCCCAGCGCCCGCAGCGGAGCCTCGTTGCCTTCCCAACCGTTGAACTCGCCGATCAGGCTGACACCCTTGGCATTCGGCGCCCACACGGCGAAAGAGACGCCGTGGACCTCGCCGTCGGGAGTGGTGAACGAACGTGGGTGTGCGCCAAGGACTTCCCACAGACGTTCGTGGCGGCCCTCGCCGAACAGGTGCAGGTCGACCTCGCCGAGCGTCGGCAGGAAGCGGTAGCCGTCGGCGACGTTGCGGAACGTGGTGGCGCCGTCACCCGCCGAGTAGCCGACCTGCAGACGGTAGTCGGCGAGGTTCACGAACGGAACCGCCACCGCGAACAACCCGGAATCGATGTGCTGCAACGGATATCGTTTGCCGCCGATGACTGCGACAACCTCCCGGGCGTGGGGACGAAAGGCCCGGATGACGGTGTGGTCGCCGTACTCGTGCGCGCCGAGGACCGAATGAGGGTCGTAGTGGATCCCGGCGATCAGTCGATGCAGGTCGGACGGATCCGGGGCGAGGTGCCTGCTGAGGGCTCCGGGCGGCGTCATCGGTACGGTCCTTTCACTGGCGGCGCAGCAGCGGGCCGCGCAACGCTTCGCCGATGCGAGGCATGTTCAGGATGTGTGCGACCGCCTTCGGTGGGTTGAGCCGAATGTAATTGACTTGGCCCCAGTGGTATTCCTCTCCGGTGATCTCGTCGCGGACCCAGAATCGGTCATCCCAATCCAGCCCCAACGCCTCCGTGTCGAGCCGGATCGTCGCCTCCTCGGGTCCGAACGAGTTGAGCGTCACCACCACCAGTACACAGTCACCGGTCACCGGGTCGAACTTGCTGTACGCCAGGAGCGCGTCGTTGTCGATGGCGTGGAAGCGGATGGTGCGCGTCTGCGCGAGAGCGGGGTGCAACCGCCGGATCGTGTTGAGCGTGGTGATGAAGGGCTCCAGCGAACGGCCTTGGGCGAGCGCCAACGGGAAGTCTCTTGGGCGAAGTTCGTATTTCTCGGAATCGAGGTATTCCTCGCTTCCCTCGCGCAGCGGGTGATGCTCGAAGATTTCGAAACCGGAGTACACGCCCCACAGCGGGCTCAATGTCGAGGCCAGCACTGCCCGGATCGCGAACATGCCGGGTCCACCGCCTTGCAGGCTCTTGTGCAGGATGTCGGGTGTGTTGACGAAGAGGTTCAGCCGCGCCTCGTCGGCGTGTTCGGCGATCTGACGGCCGAATTCGGAGAGTTCCCACTTGGCCGTGCGCCAGGTGAAATAGCTGTAGGACTGGCTGAACCCCAGCTTGGCCAGACCGTAGAGGCGCGCCGGCCGCGTGAACGCCTCTGACAGGAACAGCACGTCGGGGTCGATGTTCTTCACCTGCGCGATCAGCCAGGCCCAAAAGTCCGGCGGCTTGGTGTGGGGATTGTCGACGCGGAAGATCTTCACTCCGTGGTCCATCCAGTGCCGGACCACGCGTAACACCTCGGCGTACAGGCCGGCCGGATCGTTGTCGAAGTTCAGCGGATAGATGTCCTGGTACCTCTTCGGAGGGTTCTCCGCGTAGGCGATGGTGCCGTCGGGCAGTTCGGTGAACCACTTCCTGTGCTCGGTGGCCCACGGATGGTCGGGAGCGCACTGCAGGGCCAGGTCGAGGGCCACACTCAGGCCGAGATCGGTTGCGGAGGAGACGAAGTCGTCGAAGTCCTCGATGGCGCCCAGCTCAGGGTGTACCGCGTCGTGTCCGCCGTGCTTGCTGCCGATCGCCCAGGGCGACCCGACGTCACTGGGTGTGGCCGTCACCGTGTTGTTCCGGCCCTTGCGGTGAACTTCACCGATGGGATGGATCGGGGGAAGGTAGACGACGTCGAAACCCATCTCGGCGATTCGCGGCAGAGCCTGGGTGGCGGTGGCGAAAGTGCCGTGCAGCGGGGTGCCGTCTGCGTCCCGGCCTCCCGTCGAACGCGGAAACATCTCGTACCAGGCGGCGAACCGCGCCAGCGGGCGGTCGACCCAGACGCCGTATTGCTGGCCGCGGGTGAGCAGTTCACGCAACGGATACAGCGCCAGCAGGTCGCTCACCTCCGCCGACAATGCCGCAGACGCACGCTCGATCGGGTCGCCGGGTGTGCGAAGACTGGCCGCGGCCTCCCTCAGGGGGGCGCGCCGATGGCGCGGGACGCCGGCCGCGGCGCGCTTCAGCAGTTGCGCTCCGATGGCGAAGTCGTTGGCCAGATCGGACTCGTCTTGTCCGGCATCCAGTTTCGCTGTGACGGCATGGCGCCACGTTCCGACCGGGTCGCCCCAGCCGTCCACCCGGAACGTCCACAAACCGACGACGTCGGGGACGAATTGTCCGTGGAACACGTCGGGGGTGCGGCCCTTCGACATCGGCAGCAGGTGGGGCTTGACACGTGGTGCGGGAGCGATCACCGTCTCGATCGGAATCGGTGTGGGGCCCGACGGGCCCGCAGCCGACCTGGGGTATGACCTGCCGTGATACCGCAGCACCAGCGTCGCCGCCACGGCGTCGTGACCTTCGCGCCAGACGGTCGCGCAGACGGGCACGACCTCCCCGACCACCGCCTTTGCCGGGTACCGGCCACCGGACACAACGGGACGAACGTCATCGATCTCGATGCGACCGGGCACCCGAGCGCTCCTCAATATGTTCAATGTGTTGCTCAATATGTTGCGGTCTCGTCGTCGGGACTTCTGCTAGTTGGTATCCACTTCATGGCTTGTTCACACCGTAGTGTTCGCACGCCGATCCGGTGTCGCGAAATCTCCGTCGAGCCCTTCGCCGGGCGGTGAATCGCCGCGTGCCGCCGACGCTTCTCAGTAAGCTTTGCGGACGTGAAGGCCCTTCGTCGGTTCACTGTCCGAGCCCATCTGCCCGACCGCCTCGAGGCACTCGACCGACTGTCGATCAACCTTCGGTCGTCCTGGGACACTCCCACCCAGGATTTGTTCGCAAGCATCGACCGGTCCTTGTGGGAACGTCACGATCAGGATCCCGTGGCGTTGCTGGGAGCCGTGAGCCCCAAACGACTCGACGAACTCGCGGCCGATCATGACTTCGTGCGAAGGCTCGACGCGCTCGCCGGTGACCTCGACGACTACCTGAGTCGCCCGAAGTGGTACCAGGAGCACCCCGAAGGTGCGATGCCGACCTGCATCGCGTACTTCTCCATGGAGTTCGGAGTCTGCAAAGCGCTGCCCAACTACTCCGGGGGTCTGGGGATCCTGGCCGGTGATCACCTCAAGGCGGCCTCCGACCTGGGTCTGCCCCTGATCGCGGTGGGCCTGCGCTACCGCTCGGGATACTTCCGGCAGTCGCTCACCGCCGAGGGATGGCAGCAGGAGATGTACCCGTCTCTGGATCCGCAGGGTCTGCCGCTGCGCTTGCTGGTCGACAAATCCGACAACCCGGCACTGGTCGAACTCGCGATGCCGGAGGGCGCGCAGCTGCGCGCGCGAATCTGGATCGCACAGGTCGGTCGTGTGCCGCTGCTGCTGCTGGACTCCGACATCCCGGAGAACGAACACGACATGCGCTCCGTGACCGATCGCCTCTACGGCGGCGACCAGGACCATCGGATCAAGCAGGAGATCCTGGCCGGTGTGGGCGGAGTTCGTGCCATCCGTGCGTTCACCGAGATCGAGGGCCTGCCTGCGCCCGAGGTGTTCCACATGAACGAGGGCCATGCGGGATTCCTCGGCGTCGAGCGCATTCGTGAATACATGTCCACTGCCGGGCTGGATTTCGATACCGCTGTGGCGGCGGTGCGGGCCAGCACGGTTTTCACCACTCACACGCCGGTACCCGCCGGCATCGATCGCTTTCCGACGGAACTGGTGCGGTGGTACTTCGCCGACGACCGGCCCAGCCCGCTGCTTCCGGGTGTGCCGCTGGACCGGGTGATCGCATTCGGAGCCGAGGAAGACCCGTCGAAATTCAACATGGCCCATATGGGGCTGCGGTTGGCGCAGCGTGCCAACGGAGTGTCGCTGCTGCACGGACAGGTCAGCAGGGACATGTTCAACAACCTGTGGCCCGGGTTCGACCCCGACGAAGTGCCGATCGGTTCGATCACCAACGGGGTGCACGGGGCCACGTGGGCGGCGCCGCTATGGATGGAACTGGCCCGCGAAGTCGCCGGCGGGAGTCCCGCGTCCGAACCCGCGACCTGGGGACGATTGCAGGAGGTCGATGCCGGGCGACTGTGGTCGATCCGATCGCAGCTGCGTGCGCAGCTGGTCGACGACGTCCGCGCCCGGCTGCGCCGTTCGTGGGCGGAACGCGGCGCAGCGGACGCCGAGCTGCGATGGATCGCGACCGCATTCGACCCCGACATCTTGACCATCGGTTTCGCGCGCCGGGTTCCGACCTACAAGCGCCTGACCTTGATGCTGCGCGATCCGGAGCGGCTCGAAGCGCTGCTGCTCAACGAGAAACACCCGGTCCAGCTGATCGTCGCGGGGAAGTCGCATCCCGCCGACGACGCCGGAAAGGCGCTGATCCAGCAGGTGGTCAAGTTTTCCGACCGGCCCGAGGTCCGCCACCGCATCACGTTCCTGCCGGACTACGACATGTCGATGGCACGTCTGCTCTGCTGGGGTTGCGACGTCTGGCTGAACAACCCGCTGCGCCCGCTGGAGGCCTGCGGCACCTCGGGTATGAAGAGCGCGCTCAACGGCGGTCTGAACCTGTCCATCCGCGACGGCTGGTGGGACGAGTGGTTCGACGGGGAGAACGGATGGGGGATCCCGACCGCCAGTGGGGTGGCCGACGAGGTTCGCCGTGACGATCTGGAGGCGGCAGCGCTCTACGAACTGCTGGCCGAGTCGGTTGCTCCGCGATTCTACGACCGCGACCCCTCAGGCGTGCCGACGCGTTGGGTCGAGATGGTGCGTCACACCCTCGAGGTGCTCGGGCCCAAGCTGCTGGCATCTCGCATGGTTCGCGACTACACCGAGCAGTATTACGCCCCGGCGGCGCAGTGGTCGCGGCGCACCGCCGGAATGTCGTTCGGCCCCGCCAGGGAGCTGAGCGCCTACGTGGCGCGGGTACGCGAGGCGTGGCCGAAGGTGGAGATCACCGCCGTCGACAGCACGGGCTTGCCCGACACTCCGTTGCTCGGCTCTCAACTGACCTTGACGGCGACCGTACGGCTGGGCGGGCTTACCGCCGACGAGGTGGTGGTGCAGGCAGTGCTCGGCCGAGTCGACAGCAGCGACTCGCTGGTGGACCCGGAGGCCGTTGCGATGACCCATACCGCTGCGGGCGAGCACGGAGTCGACATCTTCTCGACGACGGCGCCCCTCCCGCTCGCGGGAGCGGTGGGCTACACGGTGCGGGTACTGCCGCATAACGATCTGCTCGCGGGAGATAACGAACTGGGTTTGGTGCGGTTCGCACAGGCGGAGGCGCTGTAAATTCCCGTCCGTGTGGCTGGGACGACTCGGCGCGTTGACTGCCGCCGGGGTGCTGGTGGCTGGTGCCGCCGCGCCCGCATGCGCCGATCCCGGCCCGGGGGCCCGCGACCCGGCGCCCGGTCCGATCCAACCGGTGGCGGCGTCCCCGCCCGCGCCGATCCAGGACGGTCCGATCGAACCGGCGCCACCGGTGACCAGCACCGCCCCGGACGGATGGACACTGACCGTCGGGGCCAGAGACGAGATGCTGCGCACCGTCAATCCGCTGACCACCGCCGTGTCCTCACGGTCCTACGAGGTCAGCGGCGTCTACGTCGGCCTGTTGAACGGGCCTGCCGGAGCCCAACCGCCGCACGGTGTGCTCGAGGTCGGCTACCAGATCGGCTGCGGCATCGACATGAGCACGTCGCAGGGCGTCACGATGGTCGGTAGCGCCGGTCTGACCCCGTCCGTAGGGCTGGGTGGAATCGACTCCACAACCCCGCTGCCCGATGTGCTCAACCCCATCCTGCTGGCACCGGCATCCGGCAGCGTCGCGGTCGGGCTCAAACCCGGCATCATCAACATCGTGCCGGTGGCCAAGAAGGAGTTCAGGGGTGTCAATCCGTGGGTTTCGGTCAGCGGCTTCCGTGTGAAGATCGACGGTTGCGTGGGGGAGTCGTTCATCCGCTCCTATGCGGTTTTGACCCATTCGACCGATCAGTCCGACGCCATCCAGGGCTACTACGGCACGGTCAGGAAGGTGTAGACCGCGCGGACCGCGTCACCATCACGGGAAGCGCCGAAGGCAGCGATCCACATTCCCGAGGACTCCGATGCGGAAGGCGTCGATCCGGGAGAAACCCGCCGGCACCGATGCCCCGTTGACGTCGCCGGCGGCCAGGCCGTTGGTCAGCAGACCCGCGACCGCTTCATCCAGGTCGCCGGCGGTCAGCGCGACGGTATTCCCGTCGGGCGTGTTGACACCGTCGGCCAGTTTGGTCGTGGCCAGGCCGGTCAAGCACGCCGTCCGAAGGCCTGCTTCGGCGGTGTCGAGGGCCAGCCCGCCGTGCTGATGCTGCAGCGACATCATGTACCGCGATATCAGGACCGAGTAGGCGCTGTTGTCTCCCGACAGCACCGGCTCGATCCCGTCCGGGCTGCTCGGTGTGCCCAACTTCTGCAATCCCTCCAGATCGACCGCGATGGTGTTGGTTGCGGGGCAAAACGATGCGGGCGGGCTCGGCCGGGCGTCGGTACAGGCTTCCGCGACCGCGGGGTTGAGTGTGAGCCTCGGGGGATGCTCGGGCTTGAACAGGAGGTTCAACGCGTCGATGACAGCTTTCACCGACTCGGCGGACACCGGCCACTCCCCGGTTTCATCGCGCTGCAACGAGACCGGGAGGTCGCCCCGCCGCTGCGCGATCTCCCTGGCGTCGATGGCCGCGCACGCCGACGGGCCGTCGATGAAGCCGAACTGGAAGGCGGAGATCCGTTCGAACGCCGACCCGTGCTCGTCGCTGCCGCTGCCGGCGTAGACGTCGTCGATCGACAGCAGCGGATCGCGGAAGGAGATCATCCCCGCCAGCAGATTGTTGAGGCCGTCGCCGGTGGACAGGGTGAATCGCGGCGATTTGCCTTCGGCAACCCAGCGCATGTAGGAACCCGCGAAACAGTCGGCCTGTTGTTCGGCGACCAGAACCGGCGTGCCGTGCCTGTTGAGGTGGGCCTGTTTCTGGATCGAATGGCCGTATTCGTGGGCGAGCACCATCGTGATCGCCATGTCGCCATTGGCCTGGCGCAGCGCGGGCATTAGCAAGCCACGGTCCCAGCCGATGGTGTTGTCGCGCGGGCAGAAGGCCGCGTTCACCAGGCCGTGGGTTTCTTCTTCGCAGAACACGCCGTCGTAGTCGTCGGCATCCCAGGAAATCAGCTTCGTGACCGGCTTGAACGCACCCGGGAACGTCTCGACGAAGGCATCTGCCCAGTACTGCTCGATGTCGGTGATGGACGCGCTTGCGATTTGGTCGACCTTCCCCCCGTCGCCGGCGTAGACGTCGCGCGATGAGCCCGCAGAAGCGGAACGCAAACCGGTCGGCCCGTCGATGGCCTGCATGCCCGCGACTTTGAACGGATCGGCGAACACCGACAGCGGTGTGCCGTCGATGATGGTCGAGCATCCCGCGATCGCCGCCGCGGCTCCCACGGCGATCGGGAGGACCAGCAGCCGGCGTGGAATGCGCATGGCAGAACCTCCCGGGTGCGGACGCACAGTTCGATGGCAAGGATGGCGCAGGTGCCCCCAACTGGTTGCCAGGATAGTGGCGCCGTTGGGGGCGGGCACTCAACCGCCGGCGGGCGTGGCGGCCCTGAGCCGCTCCAGAGCCTGGCGCACCCGCCGGCCGTCGGTTGTCGGCCAGAACGGCGGCAGCGACGCCCGCAGGTAATCGCCGTACCGGGCGGTGGCCAGGCGCGAGTCGAGCACCGCCACCACGCCGCGGTCATCGGCGCGCCGAAGCAGCCGGCCTGCTCCCTGGCCAAGTAGCAGCGCCGCGTGTGGCACCGCGATCGTCATGAACCCATTGCCCCCGCGGGCCGCCACGGCGCGCTGGCGGGCGGTCAGCAGAGGGTCGTCGGGGCGGGGAAACGGGATCCGGTCGATGATCACCAGTGACAGCGACGGACCGGGGACGTCCACCCCCTGCCACAGCGACAGCGTCCCGAACAAGGAGGTCTGGACGTCGGCGGCGAATTGCTCCACCAGCGTCGAGGTGGCGTCGTCACCCTGACAGAGCACGGGGGTGGACAGCCTCTCGCGCATCGCTTCGGCGGCGAAGCGGGCGGCGCGCATCGACGAGAACAGGCCCAGCGTGCGGCCACCCGCAGCGGCGACGAGTTCGGCGATCTCGGTGAGCTGTTGCACGGAGCCGGCGCCATCGCGTCCGGGCGGCGGGAGATGGGCCGCAACGTACAGAATGCCGGACGCGGCATGGTTGAACGGGGATCCGACGTCGAGGCTCCGCCAATCGGGGTTCCCGGTTTGCTCGCCGCCCGACTCGGTGAGCCCCCACGATCGGGCCATCGAGTCGAAAGACCCGCCGAGGGTCAGAGTCGCCGACGTCAGGACCGTCGTGGCGCGTTCGAACAACCGGGACCGCAGCAGTCCGGCGACGGACAGCGGTGCCACCCGCAGCGCGCTGCGGCCCGGGGCGCCTTCCTCCAGCCACACCACCTCGGTGCGCTCGGCAATCGGGGGCTGAAACGACGTCAGGATACGGGCGGCGGTTTCCGCGATCTCCGACAAGGCGGCGACGGCCTCGGTGCGCGCGGCAGCGGCACGGGGGTGCCCCGGCGTCGGGTTGATCGCGGACCGGGCGGCATGGCCGGCATCGCGCAGCGCGGTCAAGTAGGTGCCCAGTTCGTCGTCGAGGTAGTCGATCCGGCCCGGAGCGCCGTCGTGAATCGCCGAACTCAGGGTGGCCGACGCGGCCTCCAGTCGCTGGGTGAGCTCGGGGCCGACGAGCGCCGCGGCGCGTCTGGCGGCCACCGCCATCGCGGTCGACGTCAGTTCCGACGATGCCACACCCGTGACGCGGTCGACGAGCTCGTGGGCCTCGTCGACGACCAGCAGCGCGTGCTCCGGCAGCACCGCAGCGTCGGCGATGGCGTCGATGGCCAAGAGCGCGTGGTTGGTGACGACCACGTCGGCGAGCCCGGATTTGGCGCGCGCCTTCTCCGAGAAGCACTGGCCTGCGAAGGGGCAGCGCGCGACGCCGATGCACTCCCGGGCCGAAACGCTCACCTGCGCCCAGGCCCGATCGGTGACCCCGGGGCGCAGCTCGTCGCGGTCTCCGGTGTCGGTTTCTTCCGCCCAGGAGGTCAGCCGCTGCACGTCTCGCCCCAGCGCCGTCGCCGCGAACGGCTCGAAGAGCTGTTCCTGCGACGGATCACCGGCGGCTGCCGCCGGGCCGGCCGCGCCGTTGTGAATTTTGTTCAGGCACAGGTAGTTACCCCGGCCCTTCAGCAACGCGAAACTCGGCGCGCGCGGTATCGAACCGGCCAGTGCCTCGGCGAGCCGGGGCAGGTCGCGGTTGACGAGTTGGCGCTGCAGCGCGATCGTCGCCGTCGACACCACGACCGTGCCGCGATCTGCGCAGGCCGCGGCGATCGCCGGCACCAGGTATGCCAGTGACTTGCCCGTGCCGGTGCCGGCCTGGACGGCCAGATGTTCACCTGTCTCGAAAGCACGGGCGACTGCTTCGGCCATCGCAATCTGACCGCTGCGTTGGCTGCCCCCGAGCGCGGCAACGGCGCGGGCCAACAGGACGTCCACCGGTGCGTCTATGGCGGCACGACCCGTGTCGGAATCGCCGGCTCGCCGTGCGACAACTTCAACCCCTCCCATGGCAGGCTCCGCAGTCCCGCTGCCACCAGGGCACGAGCAGCCGACAGGTCGCCCGCGCTGCCGCCGGCCACCGGTTCGCCGTCGCGGACCAAAGGAACCGTCAGTCTGCGCGACGGGCTGCCGGCATCCGGTCGAGCGTCGAACGCGTGGACGACCTCCTCGGTGACGATGCCTGATGCGCGTGCCAGCCGGCTGCCCGCCTTGCGCCCACCGTGGGACTGCTTGAACGCGCTGCGCTTGCGGACCGGCATACCGTCGACCTCGACGAGCTTGTAGACCATGCTCGCCGTCGGGGCGCCCGACCCGGTTACCAGCGAGGTGCCGACTCCGTAACTGTCGACGGGGTCCGCACGCAGGGCGGCGATGGCATATTCGTCGAGGTCGCCCGATACCACGATGCGTGTCGCGGTTGCTCCGAGATCGTCGAGCTGGGTGCGCGCCTGGCGGGCCAGCACACCCAGATCGCCGGAGTCGATGCGCACCGCGCCGAGACCGGTACCCGCGGCGGCGATCGCGTTGGCGATCCCGGTGGTGACGTCGTAGGTGTCGACCAGCAGTGTGGTGGCGACGCCCAGCGCGTCGAGCTGAGCGCGAAACGCGCCGATCTCGTCGGGGCCGTCGGATCGAGTGTGGAGCATGGTGAAGGCATGAGCGCTCGTGCCCAATGCGGGCACGCCGTACATGCGCTGCGCTTCGAGGTTGGACGAGCCGTCGAACCCGGCGATGTAGGCCGCGCGGGCGGCGGCCACGGCGGCCCGCTCGTGAGTGCGACGCGAGCCCATCTCGATCAGCGTCCGACCGGCCGCGGCGTGGACCATGCGCGTCGCCGCCGACGCGATCGCGCTGTCGTGATTGAAGATCGACAGCGCCAGCGTCTCCAGCACGACGCACTCGGCGAAGCTCCCGTGGACGCTCAGGACCGGCGAAACGGGGAAATAGAGCTCGCCTTCGGCGTAGCCGTCGATGTCGCCGCTGAACCGGTAGCCGCGCAGGAACTCCAGCGTGGAATCGTTGAGGCTTCCGGCCAGTGATTCAAGGGCGGTGTCGTCGAACCGGAACTGCGCGAGCGACTCCAGGAAGCGGCCCGTACCCGCAACCACGCCGTAGCGGCGCCCGTCTGGCAGTCGGCGGGCGAACAATTCGAACGTCGTGCGCCGGCGTGCGGAGCCGTCGGCCAGCGCTGCTTGGAGCATCGTCAGTTCGTACTTGTCGGTCAGCAGGGCGACGGTCACAGCCACACGCTAACGGGCGACGATTCCGGCGAGGGTCCGAGCCCTGTCCGAGCCTGGTGGGTGGCCACTGATTGGGTCGAACACCTGCTCATGCCCGCTGTATCCTGAGCCCATGGTTGCGCAAGCGCCGACAAAGCCGCGAACCGTCCAACAGGATGAAGCCGACACCATCGAGGCCACCGCGAGCCGCTGGGTCACCATCGTCTGGGACGATCCGGTCAACCTCATGAACTACGTCACCTACATTTTTCAGAAGCTGTTCGGCTACTCCGAGCCGCACGCCACGAAGCTCATGCTGCAGGTGCACAACGAAGGCAGGGCCGTTGTGTCGTCGGGCACTCGTGAGTCGATGGAGGTCGACGTGTCCAAGCTGCATGCCGCGGGTCTGTGGGCCACCATGCAGCAGGACCGCTGAGCGGTTGCGTTGCGCACGTGGAAGCGGGTAGAGACCGCCGAAGGTCCCCGTTTCCGAGCCAGCGTCGAGCCCCACGAGTCGGCGCTACTGCGCAGCATGGCCAGCTCGGTGATCGACATCCTCGTAGACCGGCAATCGTCGGCGCCTGCCGACGAACTCGAGGAGATCACCGGTATCCGCACGGGGCATTCCCACCCCCCTCAGGACGTGACGCTGGGGCGGCTGCTACCCGACTTCATTCGTCCCCAAAGCGCCCAGCCCGGCGGTGCCGATGACGCCGAGAGCGTCAACGGTGCGTTGCGAAGTCTGCACGAGCCGGAGATCATTGTCGCCAAACGCCAAGCGGCCCAACGCTTGTTGGATACATGCCCGGTTGGCGGCGGCCGCTTCGAGCTGACCGAGGGGGACGCCAACGCGTGGGTTGCCGCCGTCAACGACATGAGGCTCGCGCTGGGCAGCATGCTGGGAGTGGCCGCTGACGGCCCTCACCGACTGCCGGCGGGACATCCGATGGCGGGTCATCTCGACGTGTACCAGTGGCTGACGGTGCTTCAGGAATACCTGGTGCTGGCGCTGATGGGTAAGCGTGTGCGGTGAGCACGGCACAACGACCCAACGGCTCGATCGCCGATGTCGACGGGATCCTTGTCGGGCATCACCACCGGATCGACGCCCACGCCGCCCTGGGATCGGGCTGGGCAGCCGGTAGCACGGTGGTGCTGGCGCCACCCGGCACAGCCGGCGCTGTCGACGTGCGCGGCGGCGCCCCCGGAACCAGGGAGACCGATCTGCTCGACCCGGCAAACAGCGTGCGGCACGTCGACGCTGTCCTGCTCAGTGGGGGCAGTGCCTACGGACTGGCGGCCGCCGACGGCGTGATGGGGTGGCTGGAGGCGCGGGGCCGCGGGGTGCAGATGGACGGCGGCGTCGTGCCGATCGTGCCCGGCGCGGTGATCTTCGACCTCCCGGTCGGGGGCTGGCAGTGCCGGCCGACGGCCGAGTACGGCGCGCTGGCCGCCGCCGCGGCGGACGCGCGAGTGCGGGTCGGCTCGGTCGGCGCCGGCGCGGGTGCGCGGGCCGGGGTGCTCAAAGGCGGCGTGGGAACCGCGTCGGTCACCCTGGCGAGCGGGGTGACGGTCGGTGCGATCGTCGT
>CAZEHT010000070.1:10954-20532 GCA_964511995.1 uncultured Mycobacterium sp. | reverse complement strand
CTGGTGTTCGGCGCCCCAAACGCGACCGTCGTCACCGCAACGGTCGGATGCCGCCGCTCCGTCGACGACGATCTGTGGGGTCGACCGCCGCATCCCCACGGCGCCCGACCCATCACAATCGGCAATGGGAATGCTTGGCCTCGGCGCCCAGCCGACGATGTCGAGTTCAGGAGCATAGCCAGGCGCCAACTCGACCGCCGACGCGGACGCTGCGCCACCCCGCGAACAGCCCCACAGCGCCACCGGACCGTGCGCATCCACCGACATGCCCGGTAATCGTTGCGCGGCTCGAGCTGCGTCCAGTAATGCGCGGCCTTGGGCCAGTCGGTTGCCGTAGGTGTGCACCCCCCGGCGTTCCCAGCCGCTCGTAGTCGGTCACCACCACGGCAAAGCCGCGCGACACCATCGTGGCCACGAACATCTCCTCGTATCCGAAGGTGATGTCGAGCCCCGACGAGAAGTGGATGCCCTGGTTGAACAGCCGCGACGGGGCGCGCTGGTCACCCTGGCCCTCGGTGCCCGGAGCGTAGGCGATCAGGGGCCGCTGGCCGCGGCCCGGCCAGGGGTTGCGGGGCTCGAAGTAGGTGCCCGTGATCGCGACCGGATTGCCGCGCGCATCGGTGCTGCGATACATGATCCGCGTCCCGGTGGCCATGAACGCACCCAACTGACCGGATGGCTCGGGCACCAGTCGGGACGGCTCGGTGCGGATCAGGTCACCGGGCTGGCCCGACGGTAGCGGGTCCGGTGGCGTGTAGAACGCGTCGTAGCCGGTCTCGTCGGCCGCCGCGATGGCCTCCAATCCCCTCGCCAGGCAGACGAGCAGCGCAACGACGAGCCGTATCCACACCCCAGACACCACCGGACGTTAGCAAAGGCCGGTGAGCCGGTCTCGGGAAGTTCCTGCTCGGCGCCCGGGGCGGATGCAGGCCCGGTGTCCGCGAGCGCCCGCCGGCCGGTCAGTACCGATAGTGCTCCGGCTTGTAGGGACCCTCGACGTCGACACCGATGTACTCGGCCTGGGCTTTGGTCAGCTTGGTCAACTGGCCACCCAGGGCATCGACGTGGATGCGGGCCACCTTTTCATCGAGATGCTTGGGCAGCCGGTAGACCTCGTTGTCGTACTCGTCGTTCTTGGTCCACAACTCGATCTGCGCGATCACCTGATTGGAGAAGCTGCTGCTCATCACGAACGATGGGTGTCCGGTCGCGTTGCCCAGATTGAGCAGCCGGCCTTCGGAGAGCACGATGATCGACTTTCCGGTCTCAAAGACCCACTCGTCGACCTGGGGCTTGATATTTATGCGGTGCGCACCCGACCTCTCCAGGGCGGCCATGTCGATCTCGTTGTCGAAGTGGCCGATGTTGCCAAGAATGGACTTGTCCTTCATCGCCTTCATGTGGTCGAGGGTGATGATGTCCTTGTTGCCGGTCGCGGTGATGACGATGTCGGCATCGGCTATGGCTTCTTCCACTGTCACCACGTTGAAGCCCTCCATGAGTGCCTGCAGCGCGTTGATCGGGTCGATCTCAGTGACCGAGACACGGGCACCCTGGCCCTTCAGCGACTCCGCGCAGCCCTTGCCGACATCCCCGAAACCGCAGATGAGGACGTTCTTGCCGCCCATGAGGACATCCGTGGCGCGGTTGATGCCGTCGATGAGTGAGTGCCGCGTGCCGTATTTGTTGTCGAACTTGGATTTGGTGACCGAATCGTTGACGTTTATGGCCGGGAATACCAACTCGCCGGCGGCGGCGAACTGGTACAGGCGCAGGACACCGGTGGTGGTCTCCTCGGTGACGCCCTTGACCGACGCGGCGATGGTGGTCCACTTGGTCTTGTCGGTGTCGAATCGCTCTCGCAGCAGGTCGAGAAAGACCCGGTACTCAGCAGAGTCGCCTTCTTCGGCCGGCGGGACCACCCCGGCCTTCTCGAACTGGGCGCCGCGCAGCACCAGCATGGTGGCGTCGCCGCCGTCGTCGAGGATCATATTTGCAGGGGCGGGTCCGGCTTCATTGTCGGGCCAGGTCAGCATCTGCTCGGCGGCCCACCAGTACTCCTCCAGGGTCTCACCCTTCCATGCGAACACCGGCGTGCCCTTGGGCTCCTCGGGCGTACCATGCGGCCCGACCACCACGGCGGCCGCAGCATGGTCCTGGGTGGAGAAAATGTTGCACGACGCCCAGCGGACTTCGGCGCCGAGAGCGACGAGCGTCTCGATAAGCACCGCCGTCTGCACGGTCATGTGCAACGAGCCGGAAATCCGCGTTCCCTTGAGTGGCCGCACCTCGGCGTATTCGCGGCGCAACGACATCAGGCCCGGCATCTCGTGCTCTGCCAGCCGGATCTCTTTGCGGCCGAAGTCGGCCAGGGAAAGGTCAGCAACCTTGAAGTCGATGCCGTTTGCGCTATCGGCGGTCAGCGTCATACTGCATGCCCAATCATTCGTCAATGGAGTAGGAAGATCGCGACCACGTTATCCCTCCACCTTGTCCGCCCCGCCTACTGGGTCCCGGGCCGGGCCGATGTCAGTCGGCGTCCACCGCCCCGTAGCGCTCAGCGAACGGCGTCATCAGCCGCGCCAAGTCCGCGGCCACGTCGTGATCGGCTTCGGGAGGCATGGACACATAGCTCATCGCCAGCCGCACGATTGCCCGCGCCAGCAGGCCGGCATCGTTCTCATCGGCCCGGATCCAGCTGTGCATGAACGAGTCGGTGAGCTTGGCCGAGCAGCGGGTGATGATCGGCCCGCTGTCGGTTGTGATGATCTGCAGGAGATCGGGTTTCGCGTCTCCACTTAGCAGTGAGATCACCAGCGGGTCGGACGCCGACTGGGCGAAGAAGGACCGGAAGCCCTGCAGGAAGGCCTCGTAAACGTGTCCGCAGTTCTCCTCGATCGCATCGCCGACCGCGCCGACAAGGCGATCGGCCAGCCGTAGCGCATACCCCTGTGCCAGGCCCTGCCGGGATCCGAACTCGTTGTAGATGGTCTGTCTGCTGATGCCCGCGGACTTGGCGACATCAGACAGCGTGATCGACGACCAGTCGTTGGTGAGCAGCAGGTCACGCATGGCGTCGAGCACGATATCCCGCAACAACCCGCGTGATGCCTCTGCGTAGCCGACCCGCTGCGGCCTGCCGTGTGTGTCGCGTCGGGTCACACGCGCGACACTAGTACCGACTGCCTCGCTCCTCCTCTGCCACCTCGGCGCGGCGGCACCGTCGGCGACCGTCATCCCCGGGCAACCTCCACCATGTCGAAGTCGGACTTGGCCGCGCCGCAGTCGGGACACGACCAGTCCTCGGGGATGTCCTCCCAGCGGGTGCCGGGCGCGATCCCGTCCTCGGGCCAGCCCTTGGCCTCGTCGTACTCGAAGCCGCACTGAATACAGACGAACAGCCGGTAAGGCTGCACTGCTTGGGTCACGCCGGCGCTCCCGTCGGTTCGAAGTCGATCTTCTCCCGAACGCCGCAGTCCGGGCAGCACCAGTCATCGGGGACCTCCTCCCACGGCGTTCCGGGCGGATAGCCCTCCCGCGCGGCGCCCTTGGCTTCGTCGTAGACGAAGTCGCAGACGGGGCAGCGATAGCCGGCCATCAGTGATCGCCCCCGTAGCGCGCCAGGATCTTCGCGCGGCGCCGGGGATCGAGGTTGACCCGGGTGATGTCGCCGCCGTAGTGGTCGAGGACCCGGTGGTCCATCACCTTGCGCCACAGCGGCGGGAAGTAGGTGAGCGCCACCATCGAGGCGTACCCGCTCGGCAGATTAGGTGCGCCGTCGATGCTGCGCAGCGTCTGGTAGCGCCGGGTCGGATTGGCGTGGTGATCGCTGTGGCGCTGCAGGTGATAGAGGAACAGGTTGGTCACGATGTGGTCGGAGTTCCAGCTGTGCCGCGGGGCGCATCGCTCATAGCGCCCGCTTTCGGTCTTCTGGCGTAGCAACCCGTAATGCTCCAGATAGTTGACCGTTTCCAGCAGAGTGAAGCCGAACACCGTCGAGATGAGCGCATACGGGATGAGGCCGGAGCCGAACCAGGCGAACATGGCGCCCCAGAACACCACCGACATCGCCCAGGCGTTGAGCACATCGTTCGACCACCGCCACGGACCCTTGCCCGTCCGGCGCAACCGCTGCTCTTCGAGCTTCCACGCCGACTTCAGACTGCCCCACACGCTGCGCGGCAGGAACCCCCAGAACGTTTCGCCGAACCGCGCGGAGGCGGGATCCTCCGGGGTGGCCACCCGAACGTGATGCCCCCGGTTGTGCTCGATGTAGAAGTGGCCGTAGCAGGTCTGCGCCAGTGTGACCTTGGACAGCCAGCGCTCCAGAGAGTCCTTTTTGTGGCCCAGTTCGTGGGCGGTGTTGATGCCGACGCCGCCGAGCAGGCCGACCGACAGCGCCAGGCCGATCTTGGCGAACCACGGCAATGGTGCGGCGAATCCCAGCCAGCTCACCTCCGACGCGGTGAACAGGTAGGCCCCCAGGACCACGCTGGCGTACTGGAACGGGATGTAAGCGTAAATACACCGGCGGTAGTACTTGTCGTTCTCAAGCCGCTCCATCACATTCCCGGGCGGGTTCTGGCCGTCCGGGCCGAATCGCAGGTCCAGGATCGGCAACAGGACGTAAAGCAGGATCGGTCCGATCCAGAACGGGATCTGCGCCGCGAAGTGCCAACCCGCGTGATTGAACGCCCACGTCAGCGGGAGCATCACGAAAAGCGCGGTCGGCGCGATCAGCCCCAGCAGCCACAGGCGGCGTTTCTTGTCGCGCCAATCATCGACGGTGCGGGGTTCGGATTCGGTCGAGGTCATTCGACTCGGCCTCCCTATTAGGGCCATCACGGTCAGTGGCGTTGACTATATGCGTCCAGTTGTCGCATGTCTAGACAGACAGTGTTGTTTTGTAAAGGGCAGGACGGCGCGCGGCCTCTCCGGAGGCCGGGGCAGCGACCGGGCCGCCCCGGAGTGCCTACGAAGCCGAACCCGCGCGCTCGCGCTGCCCCTGAACCGAATGGCCGCGGCCGTACAGGCAGTAGACGACGACCCCGAGGGCCATCCATATCCCGAACCGTATCCAGGTCAGACCGGTCAGGTTGAGCATGAGCCAGACGCACGCCACGATCGCCGCGATCGGCAGCGCCGGTACCCACGGCGCCCGGAAGCCCCGCCTGAGGTCCGGACGGGTGCGGCGCAACGCGATGACGCCCGCGGATACCAGGACGAAGGCGAACAGGGTTCCGACGTTGACCATCTCTTCGAGCTTGTCGATCGGGAAGGCGGAGGCGGCAACGGCGATCAGCACCGCGACAATGGTCGTGATGCGCACCGGTGTCCCGTGCGGACCGGTCTTGGCTAGTGTCCTCGGCAGCAGTCCGTCCCGGGCCATTGCGAACAGCACCCGGGACTGGCCGAGCATCAGCACCATCACCACCGTGGTCAATCCCGCCAACGCCCCGATAGAGATCACCTTGGCGGCCCAGTGGACGCCGTTGGCGGCGAACGCGGTCGCCAGGTTCGCGCTCTGACCGTCGGGGCCGGTTTTCAGCTCGGTGTAGGACACCATTCCCGACAACACCACCGACACCGCCACGTACAGCACGGTGACGACCGCCAACGAAGCCAGGATCCCCTTAGCGACGTCCCGCTGCGGATCCTTGGTCTCCTCCGCGGTGGTCGCCACGACGTCGAAGCCGATGAAGGCGAAGAACACGATGGAGGCGCCCGCGAGCACGCCGTACCAACCGTAGTGGCTGCCCTCGGCGCCGGTGAGAAGCGAAACACCGACTGATGCAGACCTGACGCCGAGGCGTCGCCGGCCACCGAGGGCGGGACGAAGGGTGAGTAGTTGCCGGTGTCGATGTAGAACGAACCGATGACCACCACGAGCAAGACCACGGAGACTTTGATGGCGGTCACCACTGCCGAGAAGTTCGACGACAACTTGGTGCCCAGGCCCAGCAACGTGGCGACGATCGCAACGACCAACAGTGCCCCCCAGTCGAAGTCGAACGGCCCGAAGGCGGCGGTGCCGCCCGAGAATCCCAGCACCGTGCCGAGATACGAGGACCAGCCTTTGGCCACCACCGCGGCACCGATGGCGAACTCGAGGATGAGATCCCAGCCGATGATCCAGGCGACCAACTCACCGAAGGTGGCGTAGGAGAACGTGTAGGCGCTTCCGGCGACCGGCAGCGTGGACGCGAACTCGGCATAGCACAAGGCGGCCAGGCCGCACGTGATCGCGGCGATGACGAACGACACCGAAATCGCCGGTCCGGTGATGTTTCCCGCAGTGGTGGCGGTCACCGTGAAGATACCGGCACCGACGACGACGGATACGCCGAAGACGGTGAGGTCCCACCAGGTGAGATCCTTGCGGAGCTGGGTACCCGCCTGGTCGGTGTCGGCGAGCGACTGTTCGACGGATTTCGTGCGCCAACCCGACATTTACGCCCCCTTTCGCCCGGCCGATTCCGGGAGGTTACCCATTAACATGACGGCGATGGAGAAAACCGGACGACATGCGGTCGTCATGGGGGGAAGCATCGCGGGGCTGTGCGCCGCCCGGGTGCTGGCGGACTTCTACGACACGGTCCGGGTGTTCGACCGCGACAACCTGCCCGACGGTCCCGCAAATCGCTCCACCGTCCCCCAGGACCGGCATCTGCATTTGCTCATGCCCCGCGGTACGGCGGAGTTGGACACGTTGTTCCCCGGCCTGCTCGACGAGATGGTCGCCGCGGGGGTCACGAAACTGAAGAACCGCCCCGAGTACATCCATTTCGGGGCCGCCGGGCACGTGTTGGGAACCGGCGACGTGCTGCGGGGCCAGTTCGTTGCTTACCTGCCCAGCCGACCTCACCTGGAATGGCAGCTCCGCCGCCGGGTCGGCGCCATCCACAACGTCGATATCGTCACACGCACCGGTGCCACCCCAGTGTTCGACCGTGACCGGCAACGGGTGACGGGCGTGGTGCTCGACGGCCCGGAACAGCCCGGGTACGACGCCGATCTGGTCGTCGACGCGACCGGGCGCGGTGGGCGACTGCCGGCGTTGCTGATGCAATGGGGGTACGACAGGCCGGTCGAGCAGACCGTCGACGTCGGAGTCAGCTATGTCACGCACCGCGTGACGATGGCTGACGCGCGGGTCTCGCAGATTCCGCAGATCATCATTTCGGGCGCGTCGTCGCGACAGCCGCGCGGCCTCGGCATGCTGCGGCACGAGGACGGGACGTGGATCGTGACGGCGTTCGGGGTGGCCAAAGCACAGCCGCCGCAAGATTTCGCCGACGTCTGCGCACTCGCCGACGCGGTGTTGCCGCCGCATGTCGGCGACGCGCTGCGATCGGCCACACCGATCGGGCCGCTGGCTTTGCACCGCTACCCCGCCAGCGTGTGGCAGCGCTACGACAAGATGAGCAGGTTTCCCGCCGGGATCATCCCGTTCGGCGACGCGGTGGCCAACTTCAACCCGATTTTCGGCCAGGGCATAACGATGGTGGCGATCCAGGCGGCCAATTTACGCAGCGTGCTGGCGTCGGGCCGATCCGACATCGCCAGGCGCCTGGCGCGCGCCACGGCGAAAACCACCAAACCCGTCTGGACGGTGAACGCGGTCACCGATCTGACCATGCATCAGGCCGACGGCCGCAACCCGCGGTGGTATCGCACCGCCGGACGGCTGTTCGACCAGTTCCTGACCGCTGCGGAAACCGAACCCGTGGTGGCGGAATGGTTTCTACGCCGGTTCAGCTTGCTCGACAGCCTCTACCTGGTGCCCACACCGCAACTTGTCGCGAGGGCGGTTGGCCATAATGTCGCGAACCACCGGCGACGTCGTCATCAGGACGCCGGCGAGCGATCAAGATCGGGTTCGATGTAGATCAATCTGACCGCCGGTACGATCGCGCGCACCCGTGCTTCCGCATTGTCGATGGTCGTTGCCACCGTCTTGAGGTCGGACTCGGGCGGCAAGGCGATCTTGCATGGATTGCGGCGTATTGCTCCGGCGTCGCAGCCTCCCCGATCAGCAGGCTGTGCATCTCGCTTGCCAAGATTATCGCGATCGCCCCCAGCAGAAGACCGATGAGGACTGTCGCGAGGCCGTCCCAAAAGGTGTCGCCGTGATGAAGAACGCGACGAACTTCGACACCGCGATACCGACGTTGGCCATCAGTGCCGCGATGATGGCGCGGGTGCTGCCTTCAGCGGACATCCGGGTTGTCCCGTCTATAGTCAGACGCCGACGGTGACGCGGAATAGCTGCGTCGGCTCCTCGGCCGTCAAACGAACGGGTCCATCGCTGGCCGAAACCCAGCTCGCTGTGCCGCGTTTCAGCGAAACCGAGTGGGCTTTCGTCGACGCCACGGCAGCGCCCTGCGCGCACAGCAGCACCTGCGGGCCGGGGTGCGCACACGGCACGTCGACATCGTGGCCGAGCTCGGCCCCGTCGAGAGTTAGCACGGACACCGCGAACTCGTCGGCCGGAGTGCAATAGTCGAGCGCAAAGCCGTCGCGCCGTACCTGTGGGTGCAGTGACTCCTCGGCGGCGGGGGTGAAATCCAGCACGCGCAGAAGTTCGGCGACGTCGACGTGCTTGGGTGTAAGGCCACCCCGCAAGACGTTGTCGGAGTTCGCCATCACTTCGACACCGACCCCACGCAGGTAGGCGTGCAGATTCCCGGCAGGCAGGTAGATCGCCTGGCCCGGATCGAGGTGCATCCGGTTGAGCAGCAGCGCCGCCAGCACACCGGCGTCGCCCGGATAGCGCTCGCCCAGTTCCAGTACGGTCTTGGCCTCGGCCGCGAATTCGCTTGCCCCGGAACGCAGGTACCTGATGGCCGCGTCGATCACCGCGGGCACGAGCGCGTCCAGGTCGGGCTGCGGCGCCGTGATCCAGGTCGTGAACAGCGCGCGCAGCCCGTCGGCATCGGACTGACCGTGCAGCAAAGCCACATAGGGGCACAGGTCCGATACGGCCAGTGCGCGCATCAGCTCGAGGGTGCGGGCAACCGGCCGGAAGCCGGCCAGCGCCTCGAATGGTTCCAGCGCGACGATCAGCTCGGGCTTATGGCTGGGGTCACGATAGTTGCGCACCGGCGACGACACAGGAATGCCGGCACGGTTCTCGCGCGCGAAACCCTCGACCGCTTGCGCGGAACTCGGATGGGCCTGAAGGGACAACGGCTCGTCTGCGGCGAGCACCTTCACGAGGAAGGGCAGCGTGTCGCCGAATCTTGACCGCACCGCGGTGCCGAGTTCCCCCTCAGGGTTCGAGCCGATCAGGTCGAGCAGCGAGCGCTCGCCGAACGGTCCTTCCACGAACGCGGGATCTGCCGGGTGGGCACCGAGCCACAGCTCGGCCTCGGGATGAGGCGTCGGGGTGGGCCGACCGGTGAACTCGGCCATCGCCACCCGCGAACCCCAGGCGTACGTCCGTATTGCTCCACGTAAACGATCCACTGCCTCTTCCCGACTATGTCGCTTAACCCGTCGTCGCTTAACCCGCCGTCGCTTCACCCGCCGTCGCTTCACCCGCGAGCCGCAGGTAGACCGCGGCCATCTCCAACCGG
>CAZEHT010000070.1:0-10854 GCA_964511995.1 uncultured Mycobacterium sp. | reverse complement strand
ACCCGCCGTCGCTTCACCCGCGAGCCGCAGGTAGACCGCGGCCATCTCCAACCGGACGGCGATCATGGCCAGCTGCAGCTCAGAGCGGCCCGTCCGCGGGAGGGCGCCGACGGCGTCCAAAACGTCCTCGGTGCCCACCATATCGACATCGCCCAGCCCGGAAACCCGCGCGGCTACCACCGGGCGCTCGGCGGCGAGTGTCAAAGCCAGCACACGCAGGCGCTCCGGCAGCGGGCCGTCGATCTCCTCGTCGTGGAACAGCGCGGCCACGTCGCTGATCACTGAGCCCGAAACCGGGTCATTGGCAGCGCGCAGCGCGTCCAGTGCCTCCGCCAGCCCCGTTCCGGCGGTGACCACGTGAGCGACCCGCAGGAACACGGCCGACCCGTGCCGAGCCAGCGCCACGGTGGCCGGACAATCACCGGCGAGCACCACCCGCCGGCCCGCAAACCGTTGCGCGATCGCCTTGGCCGCGTTGGTGAACACCTCCCGGGCGGCACTGTTGCGCAACGCCTCGGCGTCCAGTTCGTCGGCCAGGACGGACAGATCCACCCGCAGCGGGTGGTCGACCGCCGCCACGACCGCCAACCCGGCAGCCAAATACCGGCACAACGTGAACTCGGCGGGCACCCATAAGCGCGGCTCCAGGACCGCCGCGCGGCCGGCGGTGCAATCTCGCAGCGGACCCTCGTAGGGTGCGACCACCACCACCCTGGCACCGCGTCGAACTCCGGTCGCGGCGGCCGCCACCAGCGCCGGGTCGCCGGCTTCGTCACCGGCGATCACCAGGACGTCGAGTGGTCCGATCCAGGGCGGCACCTCGGCCGCGGTCACTATCGGCTCGACGGCGGATCCGCCCAGGGTCGCCGCCAGTATGGCGCCGGCGCTTTCGGCGGTGCCGCGGGCCGCCACCCAGATCACGGCGCGGGGCCGCCCACCCGCCCGGATGGCGTTCAGCGCGCCTTCGTCCACCGCTGCGGCGGTCGCCCGCACCTGCGCTCCCGCCATCGACGCCGCGCGCAGTGACCCGTGCCGGTCTGCTGCCAGAAGCGCCTCGACGTCGTCGAGGTCGACCGCGGCGTGGGTGGCATTCACGGAGCCGGCTCCGCCTCGATGATCCGGGAGATCTGCCTGACGATGTCGTCGACTTCGTCGCGTCCGCGGGCCTCGACGTTGAGCCGAAGCAGCGGTTCGGTGTTGGACGTGCGCAGGTTGAACCACGCGCCGCCGCCGAGGTCCACCGTCACGCCGTCGAGATGGTCGAGCGACTCGATCCGGGGGCCAAACGACGACAGCACCGCGTCGACGCACGCGGGCGCGTCGCTCACAGTGAAGTTGATCTCCCCGGAGGCCTGATATCGCTGGTAGTCAGCGCACAGTTCGGACAACGGCCGCTGCTGGCCGCCGAGTGCGGCAAGCACGTGCAGCGCCGCCAGCATGCCCGAATCGGCGCACCAGAAGTCGCGGAAATAGTAGTGCGCCGAATGCTCTCCGCCGAAGATCGCGCCGGTCTCGGCCATGAGGGCCTTGATGTAGGAGTGCCCGACGCGCGAACGCACCGACGTACCGCCGCATTCGATCACCATCTCGGGGACCGCCCGGGAGGTGATGAGGTTGTGAATGACGGTTGCCCCGACCTCACGCCGAAGTTCGCGCATCGCGATCATCGCCGTCACCGACGCCGGCGAGACCGGCAGTCCGCGTTCGTCGACGACGAAACACCGGTCGGCGTCGCCGTCGAACGCCAGCCCGATGTCCGCACCCGTCTCGACGACGAAGCGTTGCAGGTCGACGAGATTGGCCGGATCGAGCGGGTTGGCTTCGTGGTTCGGAAACGAACCGTCGAGTTCGAAATACAGCGGAACGACGGTCACCGAGGGGATTGCTGCGAGCACCGCCGGAGCGGTGAGACCCGCCATACCGTTGCCGGCGTCGACGGCCACCCTCAGCGGCCGCAGCGCGGTGACGTCGACCAGTGACCGCAGGAATGCGCCGTAATCGGCCAGTACGTCCCGGTCGGTGATGGTGCCCGCCGGACCGGCATGATGGGGCACGCCGGACACGATGTCACCGCGGATGACCGCCAGCCCGGTGTCCTGGCCGACCGGCTTGGCCCCGGCGCGGCACAGTTTGATGCCGTTGTAGGCGGCGGGGTTGTGGCTTGCGGTGAACATCGCCCCGGGACAGTCCAGCAGGCCGGATGCGAAGTACAGCTGATCTGTGGAAGCAAGCCCGATGCGGACGACGTCCAGTCCCTGTGCCGTGACCCCTCCGGCAAACGACGCCGACAGCCCGGGTGAACTCTCGCGCATGTCGTGCCCGATCACCACGCGCGTCGCATCCGCGCCGACCAGTCGGGCGAACGCCGCCCCGACCTCGGTGACGAAGGCGTCGTCGAGTTGCTCGCCGACCAGGCCGCGCACGTCGTACGCCTTGATTACCTCGGCGACCGACGCACTGGATCTCGACATACTGGACTCCCTGCAAGGACGAGCGTTTTCCGCCAGCCTAACTGCCACACTTCGCCGCGTGAGGTGCACCACCAGGCCGGCACACTCATCGGCGCAATCAGTCGACGGGATCGGGAAGGACGCGCAGATGCCCCCGGCGCCGGCCCGCGGTGTTGGAGCCACGCGCGGGCGCGCCCATCCAACCACCGCCTCCTGGCCCGACGCCATGCCCTGAGGGCGGGTCCGAGAATCCGCTGACCGACGGCACCATGCCCGAAGCCAGCGCACTGTCGCGCCCCTCGCGAACCGCCTCTGCCAGGGCGATCAGGTCGTCCTCGTCGGGACTGACCTCCGGCAGCGGCGCGGCGTGGCGCACCAGCTCCCAGCCGCGCGGTGCGGTGATCCGGCCGGCGTGCGATAGGCACAGATCCCACGAATGCGGCTCGCGCACGGTCGCCAATGGGCCCACCACCGCCGTGGAGTCCGCGTAGACGAAGGTCAGCGTCGCGACGGCATAGTGAGGGCACCCGGGCCGGCAACAGCGACGGGGAACATTCACGCCGTGAGGCTATCGTGCGAAAACTCTGGGGCGCGGCCGGACACGCAGCCACCCGGGCCCGATGTGCAACCGTTACGATCACGCTGTGATGCGGTCCCGCGGCTCGCGACCCGGCCGACCCGGCGGCCGGGCGTCCTCACGACACGGCCGCGAAATCCGCGGGCCGCTGCTTCCGCAGACGGTGCCGGGGTGGCGCAGCCGCTCGGAACGGTTCGACATGGCGGTGATGGAAGCCTACGAACCCATCGAAAGACGCTGGCAGGATCGGTTGTCACAGCTCGACGTCGCCGTCGACGACATTCCCCGCATCGCGCCGCGCGACCCGAACAACGTCACGTTTCCGCCCGAAGTGGTCGCCGACGGCCCGATCGCGCTGGCCCGGTTGATCCCGGCCGGTGTCGATGTCCGCGGAGAGGCGACGCGGGCGCGAATCGTCCTCTTCCGCAAACCGATCGAGCGACGGGTCAAAGACACCCTCGAACTCGCCGAGTTGCTGCACGAGATTCTCGTCGCCCAGGTGGCCACCTACCTCAGCGTGGAACCCAACGTCATCGATCCGACGATCGACGACTCCTGAATTCACCCCGGCGGTCCCCACCCTGTCGTAGCGCTGACCAGCTCGACAGTTAGGTAACGCAATGCTAACTTCGGGCGCATGGCGGGTTCCGTGGACGAAATGCCGACACGACCCCGGCCCACAGATCCGGTAGATCCGGGCGGCGCTTCTCCCCCCGAAATTCCCCCCGAAATTCCGCCCCAAACTGTCCCCGAAACGGGGTTCGCGTTCCGGCCGGGCGTCACCTGCGTCACCGCGACGGCGACCGCGGTTCTGCTGGACCCTCCCCGCAGCGAGAAGCTGGGCCGGTTGACCGTCACGTCGCTCAAGGCCCTCAAAGCCCTCAACGCGGGGCCGGTCACGGCACCGGAGATATCGGAGCCGCACACCAGGGGCGAAGTCGTCGACTTGTTGGAGCGCCTCACCGCCGGCGGCTGGCTGGCGGTCACCGTGCGCGGCCGCGGCAGGGACCTGTACTCCATAGTTCCGTTCGGACGGCCCCCACCCCGGCCGGCACCAAACTCGTGGCAACCCGCGGAGCTGTCGAAATTCGCCGTGCTGCACCGCGACGCGCAGGGTTTCGTCCTGGAGCACGCCCGCTCGTGGTGTGACGTCCGCATCCACGACGCCCGCCTGCTCGTCCTGCTCGACGCAGCGACCGGGGGCGACCTCGATGTGCCTGCCGCCGAGGCGTCGCGATTCCTGGAGGATCTGCACTGGAGCGGCCTCCTCGTGCGAACCGGCGCCGAGGAGCGCAACTTCGGCACCTGCGCCTGGAGCGCACCCGACCTGTGGTTTCACCGCCGCAGCACGCTGGGAGAACGCACCCTGACCTGGCAGCGGTTCGGGCCCACCAAGTGGGCCAAGGGCCGGTTCCCGCAGCCGCCTGCCCGCAGAGCGACCTATCCCGGTGAGGCGATCCCCCTGTTCGTCCCGGATCTGGCGTCAAAGCGGACGCAGGACCCGACACTGACGTCCGTCCTCGAAGACCGGGTGTCGACGAGGGCCTTCGACGACAACCGTCCGGTCACCGTCGAACAATTAGCCGAGTTGTTGTACCGCGCCGCGCGGACGCGGGCCACCCACCCGGTCGGCGAAGACGAGGAACTGGTGTCGCGGCCCTACCCGTCCGGGGGCGGCCTCTACGAACTCGAGGTGTACCCGGTATCGCGAAACGTCGCCGGCCTGCCCGCGGGCATGTACCACTACGACTCGTTCGACCACGTGCTGCGCCCGGTGGCCGCCGCGGACTCGCCGGCGGTCTCGGCGCTGTTGAAACCGGCGTCGGCCACGCTGGCCGGTGGGGCGGACCCTCAGGTACTCATGGTCATCGCCGCGCGCGCCGGACGGATCCTGTGGACCTATGAGCAGATCGGCTATGCCGCCATCCTCAAAGATGTCGGAGTCCTGACGCAGACGATGTATCTGGCCGCCACCGCGATGGGCCTGGGCGCATGCGCACAGGGATACAGTGACACCGCCGCGTTCGTCTCGGCCACCGGCGTCGACGAGCTGCACGAATGCAGCGTCGGCGCCGTCATCGTGGGCACCCCCGCCCGGCGTGACGGTTTCTTTCGTTGACCGGCTCACCCCTGGGCCAGCACCTCCTCGTCGGTCATCGCCGCGATGTCGAGATAGTGGCGGGCGATGACCGCGAGTCGTTCGGGTGTGCCGCGCCGATCTTCGCGATCCTGCAGCCGTCGAGCCAAACCGGCAACGGTCCGGGAGGCGAACAGGTCGGCGACCACGGCGTGATCGCTGTCCAGCCAGTCTCGGATGCGCGCGACGACGGTGGTCGCCAACACCGAATCACCACCTGAGGCGAAGAAGTCTTCGTGCGCAGCAATCGATTCCACGCCGAGCGCTTCGGCGAATATAGCGGCCAGCGCCTCCTGCACCGCGCCGCTCGGAGCGACACCGGCAGCATCCGGCGTAACCGGGGCCAGCGACGCGGCCACCGCGCGGCGGTCGAGTTTTCCGTTCGCCGTCAGCGGGAACTGCTCGAAGACCACCGTGCGCACCGGAATCATGTAGTCCGGCAGCAGATCTGAAATCACCGCTGCGACATCGCCGATCTCGTCGGGATCGCCGGCGATCGCGGCGAGAAGTCTGGGGGCGGTGGTGCCGACCACCGCCGCGACCGCATGCCGCACCCCGGGCACCGCCCGAAGCGCGCTCTCCACCTCGCCGAGCTCGACGCGGTATCCGCGGATCTGGACCTGATGGTCGGCCCGGCCGAGGAATTCGATGGTGCCGTCGGGCCAGTATCTGGCCATGTCACCGGTCTTGTACCAGCGCGTTCCTTCGTACTCGACGAAACGCTGCGCCGTCCGTTCGGCGTCGTTGCGATAGCCGGCCGCCACATTGGCACCACCGACCCAGAATTCGCCGGCCACCCAGTCCGGGCAGTCACGACCGGCCGGCGACACGACCCGGCACCGGACATTGCGCAACGGGCGACCGAACGGCACCGTCGTCCAATCCGCGGGCGGTTCGCCGTCCACTTCGCAGATGGTGTTGTGGATGGCCGTTTCCGTCGCGCCGCCCAGACCCGCGAATCGGCATCCGGGTACCTGCCTGGCCAGCCGTCGGGCCAGATCGGCACTGACCCAGTCACCCCCGAGAGTGACCGCACGCAGCGAATCCCCAAGCCGGTCGCCGCCGAGCGCCAAGATCATGTCGAGCATGCTCGGCACGCAATTGAGGATCGAGACCCGATGGCGGCGAACCAACTCCACCCATGAGGTGGCGGCGGCCCGCTGCCCTGAATCGACCGCGACCAGTGAACCGCCCACCGCGAACATGCCGAAGATGTCGTAGACCGACGCGTCGAACTCCAAAGCCGACAACGCCAGCACCCGATCGGAGCAGTCCACCCCGAACCAGTCGTTGACGGCGTCGATGGTGTTCATCGCCGCGCGATGGGCTACGTCGACGCCTTTGGGTTCTCCGGTGGATCCGGAGGTGAAAATCACGTAGGCGATGTCGCCGGTGTCGGGTAGGACGGGGCGGGCCAGCGGCCGCGGATGGATGCGTGCGGCATCGATCGACAGACATGCTATCGGCGCACCCGCCACCGGGCCGATGTGCGACCCGTCCTGGGTGATCGCCGCGGCGATATCGGCAGTCCGCAGGATCTTGGCACGCCGCCCCCCGGGCTGGTCGAACCCGATCGGCACATACGTCCCGCCGGCCGCCAGGACCCCGAGCACGGCCAGTACCTGATCGCGGCCCTTGCGCAACTGGACGGCGACGGCATCGCCCGGCCGCACCCCGCACGCTCGCAACGCACCCGCGACGGCCAACGAACTGCGCGCGAGTTCTCCGTAACTCCAGGCGCTTTCGGTTCCGCCGTCGCTCCACACCACGGCGGGCGCGCCGGGGTTAGCCGCGGCGTGCTCGAAGAAGCCCTGATGCAGGCAGCGGCCGCTCACCGGGCCGTCGGTGGCGTTGACCGCCGCACGTACCGCGGCCTGGGCGGGCGGCAGCGATTCCGACGCGGCCAGGTCCCAGCCGGCGTCGCCTTCTTCGCCGAGCCTGTCGACATCCCGGGTGAAGCCGGCGAACATCGCATCGATCAGGCCGGAGGGAAACGCGTCCTCGCGGACGTCCCAGTTGACCAGCAAGCCGCCTCGCACCTCGGTGACCTGTGCGTCGAGCAGCACCTGGGGGCCCTGCGAGATGATCCACACCGGTTCTCCGAACGTCTGGTAAACGCTGTCGGCGAACAGCTCGCCCAGATCGAGGGCACTGGTGAAAACGACCGGCGCCAGCACGCGCTCACCCCGATGCCTACCCAGATCGCGGAGCACTTCCAGGCCGGAATACGAACTGTGGGAACCACTTTCGTACATACTGCGCTGAATGTCCCGGGACCGGTCGGCGACCGACATGCGCTCGGTGACGTCGACCTCCAGCATGATCGACGACGAAAAGTCCCCCACCACCCGATCGATGTCGGGGTGTGCCGATTCACGTTGGAACAATGGAACATTCAGCAAGAACCGGCTCTGCGTCGACCATCTGCCGATGGTGTCGGCGAAGACGGCCGCCAATGCCACGGCCGGGGTGACACCACGGCGGTGGGATCCGTCGACGAGCCGAGACCGGGCTTGCGGTGTCAGCCAGTGGTCGTAGCGGACGGTGCGCCCCGGTGCCGTGCGCTGCCCCGCCGGAGTCGTCGGCAGTTCGGGCGCACCGGGCATGTCGGGCAGCCGCGCCTGCCACCAGCTTCGGTCACGCCGCCAGAACTCGCAGTCCACGCTTCGCTCGGTGCGATAGCGCCGGTAGGTGTAGCCGGGCGCGACGATCGATACCCCGCGGTAGGCCGCCGCCAGGTCGGACACCAGCACGCGGTAGCTCATCGCGTCGCCGGCCAGCATGTCGACGTCCAGGTGCAGTCTGCTGCGGGCCGGGCCGTAAAACGTCAGCGTCACGTCGATGACCACAGCGGCGTCGATCGCAAGCCGTTGATGGGTCTTGCGCTCACGCAGTCTCGACAGTTCGGCTTCTGTCGACTCCGCAGAACGTCCACGCAGGTCGACGACGCTCAATACCGGCCGGCCCGGAATCGGCATCGTCTGCTGGGTTCCGTCGGGGAGGAATCGGGTGCGAAGCATCGGGTGTGCCGCGACGAGAGCTGATACCGCACGCTCGAGCCGCACGGGGTCGATCTCGGGCCCGTCGAATTCGACGTACAGGTGCGCCGCGACACCACCGAGTTCCTGCTCCTCGCCACGGCCGATCCAGTACGCGTGCTGCATGGTAGCCAACGGATACGGCATGTCTTCGGCCGCGGCCGCGACGGTTTCGCTGCCCCGGTGGTCGGCGGTCGGTTCCGCTGCAGGTGCGATCTCATCGGCGCCGAGCAACTCGTACCACGATGCGACGGTGGGACTGGCCGCCAATTCCGCGAACGTGATCCCGATACCGCGTTTGCGCCAGCGGCCGGCCAGCGCCATCATGCGAATCGAGTTGAGGCCCATCTGGATCAGGTTGTCGTCGTCGGCGAAACCGTCGGGGGCGGACCCGATCTCGGCCGCGACCGTGGTGCGGATCTCGTCCCTGTCGATCCGGTGTTCGGGTTCGTTCGCGTCGCGCTGTGTCGCCATTCGAGTGCCTTCCTGCGCCTACTCGCTGTCGAGGGCGGCGACCAGTGCGGCGATCGCGCGCTGCCACCAATGCGTCAGACGGTCGATGTCGGCCACACCGAAAAGCGCGTCGCTCCAAAGGATGTTCGTGAAGAGTTGCGGGCCCTGCGGGGACGCCTTCACACACGAGTTGATGTTCACGGCGAAGCGCAGTGGCAAATCCGGTTCGGGATCGACCGGCAACGCCTCTAGGTAGTCTCCGGCCAGCATCGACCACGGGCGGTCGGTCAACCCGCCGAGATCCAGGCGCCCCAGGTAGCTGAACTGAATCTGCGGTTCGGCGGCCCCGCGCAAACCCGGCGCCCGGGCAATGTAGCGCAGCAGCCCGTAATCGAGGCCGTCGTTGGGGATCCCCGCGAGATGGGCACCGACCGATTCGAACAGCGCCCGGGCGGCAACCGGATCGGCTTCCGCCCGTTCGACACCGACCGGCTCATCGCCCTTACCCAGCCGTACCGGGAAAGCGCTGGTGAACCAGCCAACGGTATGAGCGGTATCGGCGTCTGCGAGGGTATCGACCCGGCCGTGGCCCTCCAGGTCGATTAGCGTTCCCGCAGCCGGTTCGCGGCCGCCCTCCTCCCGCCAGCTCGAAACGGACATCGCCGTCACGGCCAACATGAATTCGCGCACGCCTTTATCGCCTCGCAACCTCGCCAGTGCACGCTCGGTGGCCTCCGCCGGCGTGATCACCGGTGTGACTCGCAGGGTCGACCAGGTGTCGCGGGTGGGGTCGGGGTGTCGCAGGCCCAACGCCGGGTCGGGGCCTCGGACTTGCGCGGCCCAGTAGGCGGACTGGGCAGCCACCGCGGGCAACTCGGCACGCTTCCACATCAACGCCGACCACCGGCGGTAGGAGGTGACCTCCGGAAGCATCCGCGCGTGCCTGCCCGATTCCACCGCATCCCACGCGTCGGACAGATCCGCCAAGATGATGTGCCAGGAGACGACATCGACCGCCAGATGATGGACAGTCAGCAGCAGCACCTCCGGCTCGCCGCCGGTGAGCCACACCGCACGCACGATCGCGCCGGTGCGGGGATCGATATCGTCCATCACGGTCCGGGCGCAATGGGTTACGGCTGAAACCAGATCGCCACCGGAAAGCTCGGGCACCTCCACCCGGCGCAGGAGGGCGGTGGCACGGACCACGCCGGGTTCACGAGTGAGCAGGCGCGGGCCCTCCGGTGTGTCGATCAGGGTCGACCGCAGCGCGTCGTGCCCGTCGAGTAACGACTGCAGTATCGATTCGATCGATGCGCGGTCGATTCCCGTCGGAAGCCGCAGCGCGACGGTGTGGGTGAACCGGCGATAGTTGCCGTACTCGTTGAGCCAACACACCATCGGGAGCGGCAACACCTCGCCATAGTCCCCGCAGTCCCCGGAGGCCGCCTCGACCGCGGCCGCCGGGTCCGCGGCCGCGTCGGCGGCGCCGGCGAGCTGACGGATTGTCGGCGCGGCGAGCACCATTCGCGGGCTCACCGCGATGCCGCGCCGACGGGCGGCGTGGACCAGTGAGATCGCCACGATGCTGTCCATACCGAGGGCGAAGAAGTCGTCGTCGATGTGCGGCGTCACGCCGTTGAATTGCTCGGCCAATACCTCGCACAGCGTTCGTTCGGTGTCGGTGCGCGCCGATGCCGCACCATCCACGGCCGATTCGGCGAGCGCGTCGGCGGCCAGCAGCTCCAACGACGGCACATCCAGTTTGCCGTTGGCGTTCAACGGCAAACCGGGCAGTTCCACGATCCGGGCGGGAACCATATAGGACGGCAGCAGCCGCCCCACTGCCGACCGCAGCGTCTCCGGCTCGCCGGTGCTGGATCGACCGCCGTTCCCGTTTCGTGCCGGCGACTCGCCGCCGGGTGCCCGCACGACGAAGCCGACCAGCGTCGCGCCGGATTCACGGCGCAGATTCCAGACCGCTGCGTCGGCGACGCCGGGTTGCGCGCGCAGCGCGGCCTCGATCTCGCCCATCTCGACGCGATAGCCCCGCACCTTGACCTGGTTGTCGCGTCGCCCCACATAGCCGATACCGCCACCGGGCAGGCGGCGCGCCAGGTCACCGGTGCGATACATCCGTTTTCCCGGGCGCAGAGGGTCCGCGACGAAGCTGGCGGCGGTCAGACCGGGCTTGCCGAG
>CAZEHT010000069.1:0-20574 GCA_964511995.1 uncultured Mycobacterium sp. | reverse complement strand
ATCGGGTGCCAGTCCGGATATCCATGCCTTACCGACACCGTCGGTGGCGGCGGCGAACAGGCCGTAAACCGCTATCACCAGCCAAGCGGCGGTGTGGCTGGTGGTCAGGGCGAGTCCGAGGTAGGCGGTAGCGAAGAAGGCCAGTCCGCCGGCGAACACCAGTGGCCGCGGGACCTTGTCCGCGAGGACGCCGGCCGGATAGCTCCCGATTGCATACACCGCGTTGTATCCCACGTAGGCCAGTATCACGGCGGTGACCGAGAACCCGATCTCGTTGAGCCGCAACAGAAGCAATGCGTCCGGGAAGTTCAGCACCGCGAACCCGACGAGGACCGCGATGACGCGCCAGTAGCCCGGCGGAAGGTCGCGGGCGCCGGCGAACACTCTCCGGCGGGTAGCGGATCGAGCGGGTCGGGCACGTTGGTCGCGCACGAAAACCACAAGCGCCGCGCTGAGCACCGCGGGTACGACGGCGACCCATAGTAGGGGCTGGATCTCGTGATCGAGGAGTTGGTAACCGGCTAGGCCGATCAGCGGACCAAGGACTGCGCCGAGCGTGTCCATGGCGCGATGAAATCCGAACACCCGGCCCCGTGCTGCCCGATCGATACCCTCGACCAACAGCGCGTCCCGCGGCGCGCCCCGGATTCCTTTACCCAGTCGGTCGGTCACCCGCCCGGCCAGGACACCGGTCCACGCCGTCGCCGCGGCAACCATCACCTTGCCGAGTGCTGCCAGGCCGTAGCCGCCGGCGACGAGCGGGCGGCGCGGCAGACGATCCGACAGCGCGCCGGCCGCGATCTTGGTCAGCGAGGCCGCCCCTTCTGCGGCGCCCTCGACCGCGCCGACCACCGCGGGCGGGGCGCCCAATGTCACGGTCAGATAGATCGGCAGCAGCGGGTAGAGAAGTTCGCTGGCGGCGTCCTGGAGGAACGAGACAGCCGACAGCACGGCTACGTTGCGCGTCAGCCAGCGGTGGGCTGCACCGTCAGCGCCCGAGCCTTGCGTCATGACGATCCTTGGCGATCGAAATCAGTTCCCGGGGTTGAATACTACAAAACAGGTGGCGCCTGCTCGCCGGACGAACCTCCGACGGCGCAACCGAATCGAGGCCGACCACCGACGCATTGCTGACCCAAGTTTGGGCGCCTGCGAATGCCACCAGCAGCACTCCGCGAAGGTATCCGAACACCTCCCGAACGGCCTTCCAGCAGCCCCAGCCGGGCACAACGCGTCGACCGTCAGGAGTTTCGCCGACTCTGTTGGGGCTCTGCTGGTTCTCGACGACGCGAAGAACAATGATCACGATCTGCGGCTGCCACCTAGACTGCAACCATGCCCGCCGAAGACGCGCTCAAGCGGCGCCTCGTTCACACCGTGCAGCGCTACGTCGTCAACCCGGTCGCCCGCCGGATGCCGGTGACCATGCTGGAGACCACAGGCCGCAGGACCGGAGCGCGCCGACGAACCGCCGTCGGCGGCCGGGTCGTGGACAACCAGTTCTGGATGGTGGCCGAGCACGGCCGGTACGCACACTACGTGCTCAACATCCAGGCGGACCCGCGGGTACGTGTACGGATCAAGGGGCGCTGGCACAGCGGGACTGCGCATCTGCTTCCCGATGACGATCCGATAGCCCGGCTGAGCCAATTGCCCGCCGTCAACAGTGCCCTGGTCCGGACGCTGGGCACCGACCTGGTGACGATCCGCATCGACCTCGACTGACATGGCGTTCGACGAGGACCTGACCAACCGCATCCGGGAAATGCTGGGCACCGAACGCGGTGTGCAAGAGATGTCGATGTTCGGCGGGCTGGCGTTTCTCGTCGGCGGCCATATGGCCGTGGCCGCAAGCGGCAAAGGCTTGATGGCCCGCGTCGCGCCTGCCGATACCGATCGCCTGTTCGCCAAGAAGCACGTCGACCCCATGGTGATGGCCGGCCGGGAAATCCGCGGGTGGCTGCGGGTCGACGCCGCGGGCGTAAGGACGGACCGTCAGTTGGCGGAATGGGTGCGCAGAGGCGTTGACTACGCGCGGGGCCTGCCGCCTAAATAGCGTTTTCGGCTTCTGCCGGCTTGGGTAAGCCGATCAGGACGGGCCTCGATTCCCGGGGCGGGCAGCGGAAGGCGGCATCATGTCCAGGAGGACCACATTCGTCATCGTCGGCGGTGGGCTGGCTGGCGCCAAAGCCGCAGAGGCTTTGCGCGACAACGACTTCGACGGCCACATCGTCCTGCTGGCGGGCGAGGAACGGCTTCCCTACGAACGGCCGCCGCTGTCCAAGGAGTTCCTCGCGGGCAAGAAGAAGCTGTCCGATTTCACCGTCCACGACGCGGCCTGGCACCGCGACCACGACGTCGACCTGCGGCTGGGTACAGAGGTCCGCGACATCGAACCATCGAGGCACGCCGTCGTCCTTCCCGACGGCGAAAAGCTGCGCTACGACAAGCTCGTGCTGGCCACCGGGTCGCGGTCCCGGCGGCCCCGGATACCGGGTGCTGACGCCGCCGGGGTGCACTACCTGCGCTCTGTCGCGGAATCAGAAGTGCTGAGGTCGGTCTTGACCGACGGCGCGTCGCTGGCGGTCGTGGGCGGCGGCTGGATCGGCCTGGAAGTGGCGGCCATCGCACGTCAGCGCGGCGCACGGGTCACTGTGGTCGAATCGGCGAAATTGCCGCTGCTCGGGGCGCTCGGGCCCGAGGCCGCCGAGGTGTTCGCCGCCCTGCATCGAGACCACGGGGTGGACCTGCGCCTGGACGAATCGGTGGACGAGATCACGACTGCGGGTGGGTCCGCGACGGGACTCAAGCTGGGCGACGGTTCCGCGGTCGCGGCCGACGCGGTCCTGGTCGCCGTGGGGGCTGCGCCCAATGTCGAACTCGCCGAGCGGGCGGGCCTGGAGATGGCCGACGGCGGGGTGCGCGTGGATGCCGCACTGCGCAGCAGCGACCCCGACATCTACGCCGTCGGCGACATCGCGGCGGCGCACAACCCGCTCTTCGGCACGCGTATCCGTATCGAGCACTGGGCCAACGCGCTCAAGCAGCCCGCCGTCGCGGCACTGGGAATGCTCGGAAAACCCGCGCAGTACAACGAGATTCCGTACTTCTTCACCGACCAGTACGACCTCGGCATGGAATACGTCGGCCACTCCCCCGGCTACCGGCGGGTGGTGTTCCGCGGCGATCCGGCCACCCGCGAGTTCCTCGCGTTCTGGCTCGCCGGCGACAACCGCGTCCTCGCCGGGATGAACGTCAACATCTGGGACGTTGTCGACGACGTCAAGGCCGTCATCCGGTCACGAGCCGCCGTCGACCCCGGCAAGCTCGCCGACCCGGACACCCCACTGGACGAGGTCGGTGCCTGACCGTCAGCCTCGGGCCGGTCATGCCTGAACGGGTGATTGCAGGTCCTCCGCGCTGGCCGGGCTCTCGATCGTCGGCACGGCGTCGGCGGGCGTCTGTTCGACGTGCTCGACGGGCGTCCAGCGGGCGTCGATGACCTCGGGGAGGAGGATCGTCTGCAACCGGGCGCGCTCGGCCCGGCGGCGCGCGACGAGTTCACCGGCTTCCGGGAAATGATCTCTTGTCTCTCCGGTTACCCATGTCTGCCCAGTCAGGCCTGTCACCTCGTCGCTGGTCAGGTAGAACACGTCCTCGGGCCGCTCGACGATCTGCCGGCTGGCAAGACGGCACCCGACCTCCCGCAACGTCATTCGCAGCTGATGAGTTGCGCGGGCGGTGTTGTCCCAGGCCAGTTCCCGCGACGCGTGCGCGTTGTCCGCCGGTCGCGACCATGGATCGGACCGGTCGACTTCTTCCTCGGCGGGAAAGCTCTCGCGTGCCGCCAGCGCTGCCGCGGCGAGCAACTGCTCGGGCTCGTCGGCGATCACCGGGTTCGCCAATTCCGCTTCGCCGGGACCGCGGTGGCCCACCCGTGCCACCGCCGCGTCGAACATCGCGCTGAAGCCGCCGGACCAGGATCTCAGGGCGGCCAGATCGCCGCTCATCGCCAATTCACGGAGGCGGCGGTCGGTGCGCAGCGACCCGGCCAGCGCCGCGATCTCCACCGCCAGGTGGCTGGTCGAGGTCATGGCCGCCGGGTGGGGTGTGAGCGGCTGGGTGCGGCGGGCAAGCCGGCTCAGGGCGGCCTCGATGACCGCCCCGAGCGCGGCCAGCGTCCAGCCCTGGCGGATGTGGTTGCGAAGCAAAAGGATCCGGACGTCGAGCTGAGCATCGGACATGGTAGCCAACGCCGCACCACCGAGCTGGACGCTGTCGACGGCTGCCGCATATCCGGCGCAGCGGCGGCCGTACGGCCCGGCCAGCTTGATGGCACGCGCCACCGAAGTCCATCCGGGTGCGGCCGCGGCGGCTATTGACACCCCGGTGTATATCCGATGCCCGAAGACGGCCGTTGCCCGCGCATCCCACTCCCGGGCCAGGTCATCCGGCAGGCCCATCGCGGCCGAGGTGGCGCGCTGGCCGGCGCGCAGACCGGCGAGGTGGATATCGAGCGTCATCGGAGTGAGCGGGCCGGGAAGCGCGTCGGAGGAGTCGGCACAGCTGAACGTCGGGAATCGGTCGTCGATGCGGGAGTCGAATTCACCGGAGAGGTCGTCCGGCGCCGCGGCGACGAGGGTGGCGTCGATGGGCGGGGCGGGCACCTCGGTGGGCATCGGCAGCCGAAACTCGACCGGCGTCGCGCCGGCACGACCGATCCGATACCCGACCAGCGCCGTGGCCGTGTCGGCGAGCGCTTCGGCGGGGCTCCATCCGCACTCGAACGTCCAATCGCGTTGAAGTGGAATAAGTCTGAACGTCGGATCGGCAACCGGCCAGGCGCGTGTCCGGTGGTCGGACGGAAGGGCCGGGCCCAGCATGCGGCGCGCGGTCGCCAAGCTCACAGCCTCGGCGGTAGCCAGGTCCACTTCCCCGGTGCGGTCCGACTCCACGGCGCGGGCCAGGAACCGGCACAGGTCGTCGGTGTGCAGCAGGCGGATGGGCACGTTGCCGCCACCGCCGGCTCGCACCGTGGCCACCGTCCGGCAGATCGTCCAGTCAGTCGATCTACCCACCAGCGGGGCAACCCGGATGACCAGGGTCGGTCCCCAACTCGTCGATACCAGTTCAGCCGCCTGGCGGTACAGGACGGGATCGCCGCCGGAATGGTTCAAGACCAACAACCGGGTGCCCCCGCGAGCGGCGGCGTGCGCGATGTGCACCACACCGGTGATCCCCGCGCTATCCGGCAGTCGAGGTTCGACCGGTGCCAGATGGATGACGGTGTCGGCGGCGGCGATCCGGTCGGCCAGCGACGCGGAACTCAGCGGGGTACAGAGTACGTCGAGGCGGGGGTCGAGATCGGCGCGGATGCACTGGGTCTGGCCGGTCACCTGATGCCCGCGCGCCACCAGATAACCGGCGACCACGCGGCCGACATCGCTGGCGATACCGGTGATCAGTATGTGCATTCCCTAGCTCCCAATCGGCCTTGCAGACGAGGATATGCCCGCCAAAGAAGATTTGCGGATCGTTCCCGAAAAGCGCAGGAAGAAGGCCTACACCAGCCTGGCTGTGCCGTCGGCGTGGACTTCGATCTTTGCCGCAGCCGGATCCGCGCCGTTGGCCACCATGGCCGCCACGGTGTCGCGGTCGGTGATCACCGCAAGCGCGCGTTCGTCGCCCGGCGTGCGCACGGCGACGAACGCCTTGTCCGGTTCACCGTCGCGACCGTACGGCGCCGTCCACGTCTCCACGGTTCCGGTGCCCTCCCAGTCGGCGATCGCACGGCGAGTCGGCTCTCTGTCGACAGCCTGCTGCACGTCCTCCCACCGGAACCCCTCGGCGGGTGGTTGCGCGCTGTAGACGCCGAAACTGTGCTTGGTGAGGTAGCCGCCGTTTGCGGTTATGAGCCCGCGCGTTCCGGGCGCGGCGGCGAGTTTCTCGGCCATCGTCGCGATGGAGTGCGTGACGTAGTTGTTCCACGGGCCGCCGGCGAAGGTCAGTCCGCCTGTCACGGTCAGGGGCCGGGCGGGATCGTCGACCGACACCCCGATCTCGGCTGCCGCGACCTGAACCGCCGACGGGAAGCACGAATAGATGTCGATGAGGTCGATGTCGTCGACATCCAGTCCTGCCAGGCGCAACGCCCGCGCGGCGCCGATCCGGATCGCGGGCGAGCGGTGGAAGTCCAACCGCTCTGCCAGCGAGTAGGTGTCATGGCCGTCGGTTCCTGACCAGGGGAACACCCAGCGTTCGTCGGGGATCTGTAGATAGCGGGCTTTTTCCACCGACATCAGGATCACCACAGCGCCCTGGTCGACCATGTTGTTGGAGTTCATCAGCTTCGGATAGGGCCAGCTGATCATCCGGTTCTGCGGGCCGGGCGTGGCGATTTCGTCGGCCGTCCACGCCCGATTGCTCCAGGCGTGCCGATTGTGCTGTGCCACTTCGTTGAACCGGGCCCACAGCTCGGCGACGCGGCGCCGGTGTTCGTCGCTCGTCTCCGCGGCGGCTACCCGCAGCGCCTCTTCGAACAGCGGGTAGACGTGGGCCGGAAGCACCAGGGAGATGCGCTCCTGGGCCGGGCTGGACATCTCCAGGACGTCTTCGGCACCGGGCGGGATTGGGACACTGTCCTCCTGCGTGGTCCAATCCGGTCGAATGCCGTTGGCCTTCATGCGTTTACGGCTTCGCCAGGCTTCCGCGCCGGCCAGCAGGACCACATCGGCCCGGCCGTGCTGAATGTCGAGGCAGGCTTGATTGAGAAGGGATTGCGGCACATTGCCACCGGCGCCGGTGTAGCGGGTCGCCGGGTTTCGCGCTCCGATCAGCGCGCCCAGCAGCGCCCCCGGATCGCGGTAGCGCCAGGAGAGCAGATTCACCACCCGGATCGCGTCCACGGCGGCAAGGACCCGCGGGTCCGCGGCCGCCCGGGCGGCTTGGGCCATCAAGGCGACGGGTTCCCGCGCGTCGGCGGCGTCCACGTGCTGGTTGACCTGGCCGTATCCCACGAGAACGGGTGTTCGAGGGTCGACGGGCATGGAGCAAACCGTATCAGCGTGCCAAAGGGTCGCGGGCGCTTATGCTGGCCCGGTCCGGTAGATCGACTTCAGCGTGCGGTAGGCGTCCAGGCCCTCGGGGCCGAGTTCACGGCCCAGCCCGCTGGCCTTCACCCCGCCGAACGGCGCACGGATGTCCAGCGCATAGTCGTTGACCCCAACCGTGCCGGTGTGCAGTGCCCGGGCCACCGCGGTGGCGCGCTCGCCGTCGCCGGACCACACGGTACCTGCCAGCCCGAACTCGGTGTCGTTGGCGATCCGTACCGCCTCTTCATCGCCGTCGTACGGGATGACGGCGAGCACCGGCCCGAAGATCTCTTCCCGGGCGATCCGGTCGGAGTTGGACACTTCAGTGAACACCGTCGGCTCAACGAACCACCCTCTGGGCTGGTCTTTCGGAATCGATCCTCCGGCAACGAGTTTCGCTTCTGACCTGCCGATGTCGATGTAGTTCAGCACCCGCTGGCGCTGACGTTCGCTCACCAGCGGGCCGATGTCGGTTGACTTCTCCAACGGGTTTCCGACCGTCAGGCCGCCGGCAAGGGCGGCCATCGCCTCCACCACCTCGCCGTAGCGTGACCGCGGTGCCAGGATGCGCGAACTGAGGTGGCAGGTTTGGCCGTTGTTGACGAACGACGCGGTCCGCAGACCCCGGATCGTCGCGTCCAGATCGGCGTCGTCGAGAACGATCGCCGCTGACTTCCCGCCCAGCTCCAGTGTCACCGGGCGGATCAGCCGGCCGCAGATCTCACCGATGACGCGTCCGCTGGCGGTCGACCCCGTGAAGGCCACCTTGTCGACGCCGGGATGCGACACCAGGTGCGTACCCGCCGCCACCCCGCCGGCCACTATGTTCAGTACCCCGGGCGGCAGTCCAGCCTCCTCGGCGGCCTGCGCGAAAACCATTGCGTCAAGCGCAGTTTCGGGTGCCGGCTTGAGCACCACGGTGCATCCCGCCGCGAGTGCCGGCGCGAGCTTCATCGCGGCCAGGGCCTGCGGGTAGTTCCACGGCGTTATCGCCGCCACCACGCCGACCGGCTCGCGCCGGACAATCGTGTGACCGATGACGCTCGGGCGGACCTCTTCGGCGGGTGATTCGGCGACAAGCTCGGCGTAGTACTCGAAAAGCAGGGCTGGGAATGCGCCGTTGGCGCCCCGCGACAGCCGGATCGGCATGCCGTTCTCGCGGCTCACCAATTCCGGTGTGCTGTCGGCCCGGCCCCGCAGTGCGGCTGCGAAGCCGTTGAGGATGTCGGCCCGGGCGTCAGCCGCGGTGTCGCGCCAGCGCGGCAGCGCCGAGCGCGCGGCGGCGACGGCCTGATCGATGTCGGCCGGGCCGGCACTGGCGCCCTCGCCCAGCGGCATGCCCGTGGCGGCCTCGATGACGGGCTGAGTGTGCTGACACGGCCGGAACGCACCGCCGATGTAGACCTGGGCCTCGATGGTCGATGTCATGGGATCATTCTGTCCGCAGCTCTGTCTGCAGCGCTGAAAAGCACGCCGTCGGCGAGCAACCGTTCGGTTTCGGTTTCGTCGAAACCCAGAACGTCCCGGCATATCTCGCGGGTGTCCTGCCCGGGCAGCGGTGCAGGCCGCTGCGGGACCGGGCCGATGTGGCGAAAGGGTGCAGGCGCCGACTCAGCCGGCAACTCCCCGTCGATAAGCGGGTGGCTCATCTGCTGGTAGAGATTGCGTTCCCGCAGTTGCGGATCCGCGAGCACGTCCGGCCGCCGATACATGGGCGCCGCGGCCACCCCCGCCTGCTGCAGGCGCTCGGCGGCCTCCGCGGCGGTGAGCGTCTCGGTCCAACGCGCCCAGTCGGACGGCGCGCCGATGACGGCTTCGGCGAGGCTCCGGTCCGTCTCGGAGCGCAGCGAGATGACGCACCACTCGTCGTCGCCCTGACAGGGATACACGCCGTCCTCGGCGAGCCCGGGTTCGACCAGGCTGGGATGCTCCGCCGTGGTGCTTCGCGTCACGAACGCGGTGTCGAGCTGGTTGATCCCCGCCTCGGCCTGCGAAATGTGGATCCGGCCGCCGACGCCCGTGCGGTCTCGACGGATCAACGCGGCTAGCGCGCCGATCGCGGTGATACGGGCCACCACGTGGTCCGGGAACACCGTCGTCGCGTCGAAGTAGGGGTGGCGGTCGGCGTCCTGCTCGCCGGTGTCGGAGGACCACAGGCTGGTCACCCCGATGCTGGCGCGGACGAGGGGGCCGTAACCCATTCGCGAACGCCACGGCCCGGTGTCGCCGAATGCGCTGCTCTCCGCCAGCACGATCCGGGGATTGAGCGACCACAGCTTCGCGAATGGAAAGCCAAGGCCGGCAAGGGTTCCCGGTTTGAAGTTGGCGAAGACGGCATCGGAGCGCTCGACGAGGCGCGCGAACACGCCGGCACCGCCAGCGGTTCGCAGCTCCAGCCCGAGGCCCCGTTTGTTGCGGTGGGTCCAGGCGAACGACTCGCTCATCCGCTGCCCGGGCCTGCCCTGCCGCAATCCGTCCGGGTAGGCCGAGCTCTCCACCTTGATCACCTCGGCACCGAGATCGGCGAACAATCGGCTCAACTCGCCGCCTGCCACGATGATGCCGAGGTCGACGATCCGCAAGCCCTCGAAGGGCAGCTTTTCCGGCGGTCCCGGATCGGCTTGAGAACTTGGGACGTCCCATTTCGCGGCGTCCTGGCCGGGTTGCGGTGCCGGTGTGCGGAATCCGGCGCGTTGGCCGTCCACGCAGAAGTATCCGACCGGAGCGCTGGTGCGTATCCCCGGAACCAGCTCGGCCTCAATGAGTGCACCGACCTCCAGGAAGTGGTCGGCGTGGGCCACCTCGGAAGGTTCGAGCACGGCGGAGATGGGAACGCCGTGCGATTGCCCTGCCCCCACGAGTTCGTCCATCGTGTGTGCGGAGAACTGGGTTTCCAGCAGCGCGCCGATGGCGTCCCATGCCGCGAATCGTTCGGCGATGACGTCGTATTTCGGATGTTGGAATTCCGCCGGTTCGCCCATCCACGCGCGCAGCCCGCGCCACTGCCGCGGGGCCATGACGACGAGCCGGACGTGGCCGTCCTTGCACGCGATGATCGGGTACGCGTCTTGGTTGCGGGGGCGTCCCCGCCACTTCTGCGCACTCTGTGCGGCGGCGGCCTGACCGTGGGAACCGAACGGCGGGTCGAGCGCGAGCAGGACCGCTTCGTATCGTGAGAAGTCAATGTAATCGCCCTGGCCGCAACGCAATCGATGGTAGTAGGCGACGAGCGCGGCCCACGCCGCCTGTACGGCCGCGGTGGCCGACGCGATGCCGTCAGGTGGCAGGACGGGAGTCCCCGACGGCGGCCCGGAGCGCGACAGCGCCGAGGACAGCGCGTAGAGCACCGCGTCGGTGGCCCGCCACGCGGATCGAGGACCCTCGGTGCCGAAGTCGGTCATCGAAAGCGCAACGATGTGCGGAAAGCGGTCGGCCAGTTGGGCACAGGACGTGCCGTAGGCGGTGGCTCCGCCGGGCGTTCCCGAGTCCACGACGATGTCGGCGCCGGCAACCAGGTCCAGCAGCTGCCGGCGGTCGTCGTCGGAGGCCGGGTCGAGAACGGTGCTGCGCTTGTTGGCGTTGTGCAACGCGAAGGCGACACTGGTTTCGGCCAGCCGCGGATACGCGCGGCGGGACGGACTGCCTCCGGGCGGTTCGACCTTGAGTACGTCGGCGCCGAGATCGGCCAGGATGCGGGTGGCCGCGTCGGCGCTGCCATCGGCCGTCCAGGACAGATCCAGGACACGCACCGAACTCAGCAGTCCGCCTTCAACCATCGTTTGGTTCCTTTCGGCTTGTGGCTGTCCACGATATCCACGGGTAAGTCCCGTGGCGTGGCGGGGTTTCGGGCTTGGGACCGTCTTGGCGGTTCCTCGGCATCGGTGTCGCCACCCGGCGTTGGCTCTTGCCGCTGCTTGCCGGAGCGTGGGCGTGTCGCATCACCCTCCGACTGGCTGATGCCGTCTATGTCGAGCTGGCCGATACGTCCGGTCGGGTGGACGTTTCAGCCACAGCGACTTCGGGCATCACCGGGCCATGCAGTACCCGACAGGTGGTCTCCCACAGCCACAGCAGGTTTCGCCGCGGCCGCTGGTGGTCAAGAAGCCGCTGGTAGTGAAGAAGCGCAGTCCCACCCAGCTCATAGGTGCGTTCGCGGCTGGCGTCATGAGCGGTTGGCTGGCGCGCTCGCGTCGCACCGAGGCATCGGCCCGGCCCATCCTTTCGGAGCCGGCCACTGACCGAGCCGATGCGGACGAGCCAGCAGAGACGGGTACGGATCCTGCGTCGCGACGGCCCGACGCCGACGACCCGCGCAAACCGCAGTCACCGACGGACCTGACTCGGCCGTCCCGCGTGTACGTGGTGCGGCAGACCCTCAATCAGTTCAGCCGGGACCAGTGCATGGACCTGGCCGCGGCCCTGACCTATTACGCGATACTTTCGCTGTTCCCGGCGCTGTTGGTGATGATGTCGCTGCTGGGCGTCTTCGGTCAGGGTCAGCGCACCTCGGAGTCGATCCTCGAACTCGTCGCCGACATCAGCCCCGGTGCCGCCGTCGACATCCTTCGCCAGCCGATCGAACAACTCGTATCCGCACAGTCGGCCGGATTTGCTCTGGTGGCCGGTGCTGTTGGAGCGCTGTGGTCGGCGTCGGGGTACGTGGGTGCGTTCAGTCGTGCGATGAACCGCATCTACGAGGTCGAAGAGGGACGGCCCGGTTGGAAATTGCGGCTTCAGCAGCTGGGGCTGACGTTTGCAGGGCTCATCGTCGCGACTCTGGTGGCGTTCCTGGTCGCGGTAAGCGGGCCGGTCGCCGATTCTCTCGGCGAGTTCCTCGGTGTGGGCGCCACCGGACTGACGACATGGAACATCGTCCGCTGGCCGGTGCTGCTGCTGCTGGTCATTCTCGGGGTGGGAATGCTGTACTACGTCGCTCCGAACGTGCGCCAGCCGAGGTTCCGCTGGGTCAGCGTGGGTGCCGCCATCGCGATCGTGACGTGGGTGTGCGTCTCCCTGCTCTTCGGCCTGTACGTCTCCAACTTCGGCAACTACAACAAGACGTTCGGGACGCTGGCCGGTGTCATCGTGTTCCTGCTCTGGGTATGGATCACTAACGTGGCTCTGATGTTCGGCGCAGAAGTCGATGCCGAACTTGAACGGGGCCGCGAGTTGCAGGCCGGTATCGCCGCCGAGGAGGAGTTGCAGCTTCCCTTCCGGGACACCGTCGTCATCGACAAGAACAGCTCGAAAGCCCGCAAGCTCCAGCACCGGGGTCGTCTCCTGCGGCGGTCACACGGCCATCGGGTGTGAGGACGGAATTCGGCACGTTTGCGACCATTGAGAACAGCTGAGGCGCTGGAAACGCGTCGTGACGTTTTCAGTCGCCAGCCTGCGGGTACCGAAAGCATGTGAGACTGGTAGTCGAGCCGCGCTTGCCGCAGGCAGGAGGGCCCATTTCGGCGGCTGTGCTGCAGACGCTCAACCACGGGCGGCTCGGTGAAGGGCCGGCGGATTTGGATTCGGTGGTCGCGCGCAGTGATCCATACGGGCTGGATATGCAGCTGGCCCTGTACCTCTGCTACGAGCTGCATTACCGGGGATTCGCCGGTGTGGACCCCCGCTGGGAGTGGGATCCGGGTTTGCTTCACCTGCGCCGCCAGTTGGAGGACCGGTTTTTGGCCGATGTCCGGCGAGATCTGGGTCGCATAACGGAGGACGACACCGCTTTCGGGGAGATGGCTGCGTTGTCGGTGGAGCCGGCGGAAGTAACGGGGCCGTCCCGCTTCCTGCAAACCGAGGGCGGCTGGGGACACATGCGCGAGTATTTCGTGCACCGGTCGCTGTATCACCTCAAAGAAGGCGACCCGCACGCCTGGACGATCCCGCGGCTGACCGGTCAGGCCAAAGCCTCGTTTGTGGCGGTGGAGTTCGACGAATACGGCGGCGGTCGGGCCGCGCGTCTTCATCAGCAACTCTTCGCCGACCTGCTCGAGGCCGCTGAACTCGACCCGACATATCTCGGATATGTGGATTGGGTGCCGGCCGTATCGTTGGCGCCGGTCAACTTGATGTCGATGTTCGGTCTACACCGGGCCCTGCGCGGAGCTTCCGCCGGCCACTTCGCGGCGACCGAGATCACCTCGTCGCCGGGGTCGTATCGCTTGGCCGAAGGGTTGCGCCGTCTCGGCGCCCCCCGCGCGTGCATCGGTTTCTATGCCGAACACGTCGAGGCCGACGCGGTGCACGAGCAGGTGGTCCGCACGGACGTGATCGCCGATCTCGTGGCGCGCGAGCCGCTGCTCGAGCCGGACGTCGTATTCGGGATGCGCGCGTTCGGATTCGTCGAAGACCGGCTGGCCGACCATCTGATGCGGTGCTGGATGTCGGGACGCTCGTCCCTGCGTAAACCCCTGGCGGAGGTCGGAAGGCACTATGACAACCGCGCTGGATGACATCTCTTGGTCGGCGTCGGCGACCGGTGTGTACCTGCCCCAGGACGACTCCCGGCTTTTGGCCGGGGTCATCCGGGCTAGCGGTGCGGTACCCGGACGCGCGGTTGCCGATCTGTGCACGGGTTCCGGTGTGCTCGCGATTGCGGCGCTGGCGGCCGGTGCCGCAAGCGTTCGGGCCTTCGACATCTGCCCTCGAGCGGTGCACCGTGCACGTGCAAATGTCGCCGCCTTCGGTGGCGGCGTCCACGTCCACCTCGGGCCGTGGCAACGTGCCGGCGAATTCGGGCCCTATGACGTGGTGGTGGCCAATCCTCCCTACGTCCCCGACTCAGGGCTGCAATCCGACCAGGCGCCGGCCTCGGCCGGGCCGGCGCTCGCCTGGAACGCGGGACAGGATGGGCGTTCGATCCTCGACCCCCTGTGTTCGGCAGCGGCTCAGTTTCTGAGTACGGGAGGGTCGGTCTTTATCGTCCAATCGGAATTCGCGGGAATCGACCGCACCCTGCGGTTGCTCTCTCAGGCCGGTTTGTCGACCGGTGTTGTGGCACGCCAACATATTCCATTCGGTCCGGTGCTGTCTGCGCGCGCTGCCTGGATGGAGCGGCGAGGGCTGGTGGAGCCGGGCCGCCGGGTCGAGGAGCTGGTGGTGATTCGGGCGGACAAGTCGTGACGGACAAGGGGCGGCGTCTCGTTCGCATCGTCGCCGGCGGACCGGTGCTGGTGGAAGGCCCGGTGTGCGTCCAGCTTCCCGACGGTTCCACAGTGCATTCGGACAGGTTCATGGTGGCGATCTGTGTCTGCCGGCGCAGCAAGTGTTATCCGCTGTGCGACACCAGCCATCGGTCTCGCCTCCGCGCAACCGAGGTCGGCTCCCATCGCGACAACCGCGCCGAGTCCAGCCGCTACTGCGCCGGCGAAACCGGCGTCACCACCGGAGAGCCCGCGGGATCGGGTGGTGGCGAGTCGTACCAGTCCGGCGGCGGCGGTCCGCTCAAGGGAAAGTATCCGGGCGGCAACGGCGGTCCTGCCGGATCGGGAGCCGCGTTGGATTGCTGAGTTTGGGCTGGGCCGGTCGTGGACTCGGGGGCGGTCAGTGAAATGAAGCCCGGCGGCAACGGCGGCGCCGGCCCGGCTCCAGGAGGCGGTGCCAACGAACTCTGCTGCGGCGAGACGAAGGCGTCGATCGCGTTACCGCTGCGCGCCGCGCGCCAGAAATCCCTGAGCAACCCGAACTGGCCCGGCGTCTGCCCTTGACCGTAGACGGGGTTCGCGATCTCGGGCACCAGTGGCGGGCCCGCGGGGGCCGGCGGCGGTGGAGCCACGGGTCCCTCGGCGGTGTTCACCACCAGCGGTCCGGGCACCGGGGCGGCGGCAGCCGGTTCCGGTGGCGCCGGCGCCGGGATCGGCTCCGCAGGATCGGCACCGGCCTGAGCGGCCAAAGCCAGTGCGCCACCGGCGACGATCAGGCTTGCCACTGCGAACCTTGCTTTGCCGGCCGGCGGTGTGACGCGATGTCTTTCGGTCATGAATACCGGTTGTCCTCTCTGGTGGCACCCCGGCAGGCGTCCGAAGATCGCCGGATCCGTGTCCCGAGCAAGGCTAATGCCTTCGGCGAGCGGCGTCACGCCAATCACCCGCACGGGCCCCGCGTCGAGGGCGACCGTCGTCGGCCCGCAATGCGGCGGGAGGCCGGTCCCAACCGGGTGTGAGAACTGCGAAAATTGGTGTTGTTGTGGACGAATCCCCACGCGACGTCGAGCAGCCGGCATCGCATTTCCCGGCTGGGATCCGACAACGAGCAGCTTGATCGCCGAGGTGGAGATCGCGCCCGAGACCTCGGGTGGCGAAGGGCCGGAATGGGGCGTCGTGCGCCACGACGCCCTGGGTACCCATGGAATGACCAGGTTGGAGGTGCGGGTCGTCGTGACCGAACGTCACCTCGTTTCCGGCCGCGAACCCACTGGGCGATCTGGCGGAGGCGCTATCGCCGTCTACGGGACTGACTACGGCGTCCACAGTCCCACCTGGATCCCTCGGTTCACCGACATGGCGCGGCAGGCGGCCTCCCACCGCGAGGGGCGCATCCTGCTGGCCGGCGACGCGGCACATGTGCACGACCCGGTGGGCGGACAGGGCCTCAACACCGGCGTTCAGGACCCGGTCAATCTGGGATGGAAGCTGGCCCAGGTGGTCACTCGGACATCGTCGGAAAGCCTGCTGGATACCGACCATTCCGAGCGCCACCCGGTCGCGGCCCGCGTGCTGCGCAACACGATGGCCCAACTTGCGCTTCGCCGCCTGGACGAGCGCCGAAGGCGTTGAGCAACATCCTTTCCGAGCTGCTCGCCATGGAAGAGCCCGGCAAGCGGTTCGCCGCGATGATGTCCGGTCTGGACATCCACTATGGGATGGGGACTGGTCAGGGCATGCGGCATCCGTTGCTCGTGCGCCGCATGCCCGATCTTGACCTGGTCACCGCGAGCGGCCGGCTGCGGACCTTCGCCCTCCTGCGCGATGCGCGGCCGGTGCTGCTCAACCTCGGTGCGCCCGGCGCCTTCGACATCACCGGCTGGGCGAAGCGGGTTCGGATGACGACGCGAAATATCTCGGGGAATGGGAGCTTCCGGTGCGGGGCGTGGCCAGCGCTCCCGCTGCGGTGTTGATTCGGCCCGACGGATACGTTGCCTGGATCGGAGGTGCGACCGACGCCGGCCTGACCGACGCGTTGACCACCTGGTTCGGGCCGCCTTCTGCACGGCCCGGTGAGTAGGGCACCCGGCCGCCTGTCGAGCTGACCGCGGCACACCCAAGCTGACGGTATCGTGGAGAGGTTATGTCTGACGCCGCCGTTGCCGGCGGGCCGCCGTGGCCCGCGCCTGCCTGCCATCCGCTGCAGGCGCAGCTCTCGGCGCTGGGCGCGTTCCGTGCTCACATAGACGTCGGGATCGTCGTAGTCGTGCTCGCGCTGACCAACATGATCGCCCACTTCACCACCCCATGGGCCAATATCGTGGTCGTGCCCGCCGCCGCGGCCTGCCTGCTGATCCTCGTGCGGTCACGCGGTCTGGGTTGGGCCGAACTGGGACTGGGCCGCGACCACTGGCGTTCGGGCGTCGCCTACGCGCTGGCAGCGTTCGGTGTTGTAGCCACCGTGATCGCGGTCGCCGCAGTGCTGCCGTACACCCGTCCGCTGTTCCTGAACAACCACTACGCGACGCTGTCGGGCGCGGTGATCGCGTCGCTGGTCATCATCCCGCTGCAGACGGTGATCCCCGAGGAGTTGGCGTTTCGCGGCGTGCTGCACGGCGCGCTGGACCGTGCCTGGGGTTTTCGTGGCGTCGCGCTGATCGGTTCGGGTTTGTTCGGGTTGTGGCATGTCGCGACGTCGTTGGGTTTGACCTCGAGCAACGTCGGGTTCACCCGGCTGCTGGGCGGCGGAGTGTTCGGCATGCTCGCCGGGGTGCTCGGTGCGGTGCTGGCGACCGCGGCGGCGGGGTTCGTGTTCACCTGGTTGCGGCGGCGAAGCGGCAGCCTGATCGCTCCGATCGCGTTGCACTGGTCGTTGAACGGGCTGGGCGCGCTTGCGGCCGCGCTGGTGTGGCACGCCTGGGCCTGAGCGCCGCCGACGTCAGACCGTCAGCACCGCAGCGCCCGAAATGTGGCCGGCGGCCAGGTCGGTCAACGCCCGGTCAGCCTCTGACAGCGCGTACCGGTGGGTGGTCACCTCGATGTGGTGGCGGCCGGCGAACTCGAGGAACTCGCGCGCGTCGGCGCGGGTATTCGACGTCACCGATCGCACCTGCCGCTCCTGGAAGAGGTGACGCTGGTAGTTCAGCGGGCCGACATCGCTGAGGTGGATACCGGCGATGGCCAGAGTGCCGCCCCGGTCGAGCGCTTCAAGCGCGGGTGCCACTAAGTCTCCGACCGGCGCGAAGAGGATCGCCGAATCCAACCTGACCGGGGGCGGATCCGCCGCGCCCTGGGCCGACGCGGCCCCCAGCTCCATCGCCAGGTTCTGGTCCCGCTCGCCGCGGGTCATCACGTGCACCTCGGCGCCCCGGGCCAGCGCGACCTGGGCGGTGATATGGGCACTGCCGCCGAACCCGTACAGGCCCAGCCGGCCACCGGGCGGCAGCTCGGCCCGCATCAGCGATCGGTAGCCGATGATGCCCGCGCACAGCAGCGGAGCGAGTTCGGCTTCGGAATACCCCCCTGGCAGCGGGTGGGCGAAGGCGGCCGGTACCGTCGCGAATTCGGCGTAACCGCCGTCGGCGTCCCAACCGGTGTAGCGCGAATCGGGACACAGGTTCTCGTGGCCCCCGGCGCAGTAGCGGCACCGGCCACAAGTGTGTCGCAGCCATGCGATCCCGACTCGGTCGCCCACCGCGAACTCAGCGCGGGCCCCGAGACTCGATCCGACTTCGACGACCTCGCCGACGACCTCGTGTCCCGGTGTGACCCCGGCACGGTGGACCGGCAGGTCGCCCTCGGTCACATGCAGGTCCGTTCGGCACACTCCGCACACGCGGACGGCGATCAGTAGATCCTCGGGGCCGGGGCGGGGCACGGCCGTGCTCGTCTTCTGCAGCGGATGGGTGGACATCGGCCCGGGGCTGGCGACCCGCCAGGCGGCCATCGCGGTGGGGGTTGTCACGAATCAATGGTGCCCCAGCGAGGGACCAATGACCTACAATCGGGGTCCTTGGCGGCACGACTGGGCCCCCCGCCGGGTGGCACAGTTGGCGCATGATCAGTGAATTCCCTGACGACGAAACCATCGGGGCCGCGCTTGCCCTGGCGGTCCGAGCTCCGTCGATTCACAATTCCCAGCCGTGGACGTGGGGTGTCGGCGAGACCACGGTGCACCTGTACATGGACACCGATCGGCACCTGCCCCGAACCGATCCGTCCCGGCGTGAACTCATCGTCAGCTGCGGCGTCGCGCTGCAGCACTTCTCGGTTGCGCTTGCGGCGCTGGGATGGCAGTCGCACGTGCACCGGTTGCCAAACCCCGCAGACTCCGGACATCTGGCGAGCATCGAAATCCTGGCCTGCGCGCCCAGCGAACAAGACATCGCCCTGGCAGCGGCCATCCCGCGGCGGCGCAGCGATCGCCGCTGGTTCAGCGAATGGCCGGTGCCGGGCGGCGATATCGCGCTGATGGCATCGCGTGCCGCTCGCTGTGGCGTGATGCTGCGGCGAGTCGACGAGCCGCAAAAGTTGAGTGCCGTGCTGGCCACCGCCGTGCACGAGCACGCCGGGGACTCCGAATACCTGGCCGAACTGTCGTTGTGGAGTGGCCGGCACGGCTCGGTTTCGGGGGTGCCCGCCCGCAACACACCCGCTGCATCGGAGTCCGGATTCCCGGCCCGCGCCTTCGCCGGCCCGGCCCTGCGGCAGCCGAACGGGGCGACGGCACGAAATGACGCGGGGGTCGTGCTGGCGCTGGCGACCGCAACCGACGACGCGCTGTCGCTCGTGCGGGCGGGTGAAGCCACCGGTGCGGTCCTGTTGACCGCCACCGCGCTCGGCTTGGCGAGCTGTCCGCTCACCGAGCCCCTCGAAATGGAGGGGACGCGCGAACTGGTGCGGTCGACGGTGCTCGACGGCGACGGCTTTCCCCAGATGTTGCTGCGCATCGGCTGGGCCCCGCTGAACGCCGACCCATTACCGGCAACACCCCGCCGCCCGCTGTCCGAAGTGGTACAGCGGCTCGACGGGGTGCCGCACAGCCTGCGCGGCTAGCGCGTGGTTAGACCCTGGTGCGCACTTTGCTCATGATCCATAGCAGGAGCACCGCCCCGAGCACGGCCGTGAGAAGGGTGAACCACCAACCGGCGCTGGCGGTATCGACGAAGAAGCTCAGCAGGAACCCGCCGAGCAGCGCGCCGACGATGCCGACGACGATGTTCATCAGCAGGCCCTGGCCGCTGCCTTTGACGATCTTGCCGGCGATCCACCCGGCGAGTGCGCCGATGATGATGTATCCGATCCAGCCGACGCTCGTCAGGGTCGTCGAACGTGCGAGAAACTCGGTGGCGGCTACGTAGACGGGCACGGTTTCCATCAGAATCTCCTCGATGTCGAGCCCGGCTCGGCAGCCGGGCCTGGGGCTATATATACCCCGTCTTGGTCACGAGTAGACGTGCAAACGGTCGCGATCCGGAATGAAATCGGCAGCTCGCCCCGTGCGCGGGGCGAGCTGCCGATCGAGGCGGAAGCCGCGGCTACCGCGGAATCATTTCCGGCACCGGGTTCTCGACCGGGACCGGCACACCCACGGGCGGGTGTGGAGGAGGCGGCGGTGGCGGGGCATTCGGATCGGCCGGCGGCGGTGGCGGGGCATTCGGATCGGCCGGCGGCGGTGGCGGGGCATTCGGATCGGCCGGCGGCGGAGGTGCGTTAGGGTCGGCCGGCGGCGGAGGCGGAGGCGCCCACGGCCGGATCGAGTTGGCCAGCGCGGTCACCGCGTCCCTGTCGATCGGGGTTTTCGAGGTGCCCAGCGCCACCACGAACCACCGCTCGTTGCGCTGGCCGCGCGGCGCATTGGTACCGCCGGTACCGACGACGCCCGCCCAGATCTGCCCGTTGGGTTTGCTGGTGTCGGTGAACTTCACCTCGTAGAACGAGGCACTTCCCTTCATTCCGCCCGCGTCCAGCGGAACTGTCCCCTGGTTGATCCGGGTGCCCGGATAGGGCATGAAGAACTCGCCCATGTCGGACGCGAGCCGGACCGCGGCCTTCGCATTGTCGGGCTCGGCGCCGGCGAACAGCTTCAGATCCAGCCGGCCCAGCAGGATGCTGGTGTCGCTCGCGACGGGCGCAGGCTGGCCGGGGAAGGCCGGTCCGATCTCCTTGGCCAAGAGCGCCTGGCCGTAGTTGAGCTTGCTGGCGTCACCGACCACCCATCCGGCCGGAACGACGTAGCTGAATCCGCCGGCGGGAACCTCGACGCGGCCGGGTTCGGGAACCGGTGGTGCGTTCGGGTCCGCGGGCGGTGGCGGTGGCGCGTTGGGATCCGCGGGCGGTGG